>DATBBE010000216.1:0-7374 GCA_036271155.1 Nocardioides sp.
GTAGGGAGCGAACTCCGCGACCAGCGGTGCTCCCGGGCCGGCCAACGGTAGGAACCCCTCGCCGTACAACACCCCACCACCCCAGCCGGCCACCTCGTCGGCGGACGGCGCGGGGTTGGCATAGGCCCACTCGATCGCGGCGAGGACAGGTCGACATCGGCCCGCTTCCGGTCGGTCAACGCCGCCCCCGCCCGCGACAACACAGCCCGCGCCGACGCCGCGGTGGCATCGGGAGCAGTGTCGAGAGCGGTGGTGGTCATGGGTCTACTCAAGCAGGCACCACCGACAGTCATCGCCGCGTTTCTGCCGCGTTTCCCCTGTATCCACAGGAGATGCGAGGATTCCTCGCGATGGTTTCGAGACGGGCGTAGCCGCCCTCCTCAACCAGCGGCGGTGGCGTAACCGCCCTCCTCAACCAGCGGGGGCCACGCGGTGGTCTCGGCAGGCTCGACCAGAAGAGCGGGGTGGCGTGCGACGTTTCTCCTGTATCCACAGGGGATGCGGGCACGGCTCGGGTTGGGTGGCTACGGTGCACGGGTGACCAAGCCTGCTGGTGGACAAGTGAGGTCCTCCCTGGCTTGGGCGTCGTACATCGCGTTCGCGCTGTGCGCCATCGTGGCTGTCTGGCTGGAGGCGACGGATCACCTGGTGTGGAGTGGCCTGGTCGCTCTGCTCGCTGTGGCCGTGATCTTCCCGGTCATCTTCGGTCCGATGATCCTTGCGATCCTCAGGGCGTTTCGCCACCGAGGATGACGCCCCTACCGACTGACGGGTAGGACGCCATTCGCCATGCCCTGGTCTTGACAGGCTCGACCAGCGGGGCGGGGGCTGATTACTTGGGGTTCTCACTCTCTCTCAGACGCGCCGCCGCTTGACGGAATCTCAAGCATGACTCTAATGTACTAGATAACTAGTGCATTGGAGAGGCCGATGATCGAGTTCTCGTTGGACTCCGGGTCCGGGGTGTCGCCGTACCTGCAGGTCGTCCACCAGGTACGCCGGGCGCTCCGCCTGGGTCTGTTGACCGAGGGAGATCAGCTGCCGACCGTCAAGGACGTGGTGGCTCGGCTGGCCATCAACCCCAACACGGTGCTCAAGGCCTACCGCGAGCTGGAGCGTGACGGGCTCGTCGCCGCCCGCCCCGGTGTGGGCACCTTCGTCACGCGGACCCTGGCCGACTCCTCACTCGCCGCGCACGGGCCGCTCCGGCGCGACCTCGTGCGATGGCTGGCCAAGGCGCGGCTGGCCGGGCTCGACGAGGAGAGCATCGAGGCGCTGTTCCTGGCCACGTTTCGCCACGTGAACGAGGAGACCGCGTGAACACCGTGGTGACCGCGCACGGCCTGGGCAAGCAGTACCGGAGCCGCTGGGCGCTGCGGGACTGCACCCTGGAGATCCCGACCGGTCGGGTGACCGGGCTCGTCGGGCCGAACGGCGCGGGCAAGACCACGCTGCTCCGTCTGATCGTCGGGATGCTGGACCCCACGGTCGGCACGATCGAGGTCTGCGGCGGGAAGCCGGCCGCCGACGCGGCCCAGCTGGCCAAGGTCGGCTTCGTGGCGCAGGACACCCCGACGTACGCCGGGCTCACCGTCGCCGACCACCTCCGACTCGGGGCACACCTCAACCCCCGCTGGGACGACGCGACCGCCCGCAGCCGGACCGAACGACTCGGGCTCGACCCGCGGCAGAAGGCCGGCCGGCTCTCCGGCGGTCAGCGCGCCCAGCTGGCACTCACCCTCGGGCTCGCCAAGCGGCCGGAGCTGCTGATCCTCGACGAGCCCGTGGCGAGCCTCGATCCCCTGGCTCGCCGGGAGTTCCTGCGGGTGCTGATGGAGGCCGTCGCGGAGCACGAGATCAGCGTGCTCCTCTCCTCTCACGTCGTCTCCGACCTCGAGCGGGTGTGCGACCACGTGGTCGTGCTCGTCGACTCGCAGGTCCGGGTCGCCGGAGACGTCGACGACCTGCTCGCGACCCATCACCGGATCTCCGGGCCGCTTCGCGAGCCGTCGACCCTGCCGGCCGACCAGCACGTCGTCTCCGCCAGCCATACCGATCGTCAGTCCACCTACGTGGTGCGGACGCCGGCGCCCATCCTCGACCCGGCCTGGTCCGTGTCGGCACTGGGACTGGAGGACCTGGTCCTGTCCTACATGGAGGGGGCCGCGTTCGCCCCGACCCACCCGGATCTGGAGGTGCTCCGATGATCTGGCTGACCTGGCGGCAGTTCCGCACCCAGCTCGTCGCGGTCTACGCGCTGGTCGCGGCGACCTGTGTCGTGCTGGCCGTCACCGGCCCGGCCCTCGCCGGGCTCGCTCACCGCAACTCCGACGTCTACGACGTCCTCACGAGCAACGACCGCCTGCTCTACAACGGCGGCATCGCGGTCCTCGCGGTAGCGCCCGCCCTTCTGGGGATCTTCTGGGGTGCCCCGCTGGTCGCGCGTGAGATCGAGACCGGGACCTACCAGCTCGTGTGGGGCCAGTCGGTCACCCGTGGTCGCTGGCTCGCGGCGAAGCTGGGCTTCGCGGTCCTCGCCACGGCGGTGGCCGTCGGGCTCCTCACGACGGCGATCACCTGGTGGGCGCACCCGATCGACGGCGCCCTCGGCAGCCAGCACGGAAGCCTGGCCTCCCGGATGACCCCGGTCTCGTTCGCCATGCGCGGCGTCGTACCGGTCGGGTACGCCGTGTTCGCGCTACTCCTGGGAACCCTGATCGGGCTCGTGCTGCGCCGGTCGGTCCCGGCGATGGCAGTGACTCTGGCGGTCTACGTCTTCGTCCAGATCGCCGTCCCGTTGTGGGTGCGGCCCCACCTGGTCCCGCCGGTCACGTCGTCGGTCGTCATCTCGCAGAAGACGCTCGCGGGCATCGAGGCCGACGGCTCGGGTCCGTTCCGGATCACCACCCACACGGCTGATCCGCGCGACTGGGTCCTGACGAACCAGACCGTCGACGCCCAGGGCCATGCCGCGGGGCTGCCCTCGTGGTTCAGCGGGTGCCTGCCCCCGCCGCCGGGCAACTCAGCGCCGAGCGGGAAGACGGAGGTGCATCCGGGCCCGGGAACCCTGGACGCCTGTTTCTCCCGTCTGACCGACGAGGGGTACCGGCAACGCCTGGTCTACCAGCCGCACACGCACTTCTGGCGGCTGCAGTGGGCAGAGACCGGGCTCTACCTCGCAGCCTCGGCTCTCTTGGCCGGCCTGTCGTTCTGGTGGACGCGGCGTCGACTGCTCTGACCGGCGGTGGTCGGTCCAGTCAGCGGGCCGTCAGTTGTTCGTAGAGCTCGCGGCGCCACTTCTCGGTGGCCTCGACCTGGTTGAACGTGAAGACATGGAGGCCCTCGAGGCCGAACTCGGGGGCGGCGAGCTCGGCGGCGCACTTCTGGAGGAACTTCTCACCGGTGAAGCCGCCGGGGGCGGCGAGGCGGGCGAAGGTGCCCTTGTGCTTGTTCAGGAAGCGGGTGGACTCACCGACGCCGATCTTGCCGGCCATGGAGAGCAGCTTCGCCCGGTCGACCGGGCCGGGGATCCCGAGCAGCAGCGGCATGGTGATGCCGCGGGCGCGCATCCGGCGTACCCAGCTGGTGAGCACCGCCGGGTCGAAGGTGAGGTTGCTGACGACGTGGGTGGCGTAGCGGCGCTTGTCCCACATCGACTGGATGGTGAGGTCGTCGGCGATGGTGGGGTGTGACTCCGGGTAGCCGGTGATGCCGACATGGGTGAAGGGGCTGCCGAGGGCGGTGAGGTCCTCGAGCAGGCTGAGGGCGTCGGGGTAGGCGCCAGGCGGGTCCGCGTCGCCTCCCGGCACGAAGACCCGGGTGATCCCCTTGCCGGTCAGCCGGTCGCAGATCTCGGCCAGCTCGGCCTTGTCGCGCACCATCCGGGCCGCCAGGTGGGGTACGGCGACGTACCCGTGACCGGTCAGCCGCTCGGTCAGGTCGAGGGTGGGCTCGAGGCCCTTGCTGGGGGACGCCGTCACGGTGATGGTGCGCTCGACCGGGACGTGCTCGAGCAGCTTGTCCTCGATCGTGGCGGTCGGCAGCACCTCGTAGCGGGTGTTCTCCAACAGGTGGGTCGTGGCGTCCGCGACCTTCATCTTGTTGCGCATGATGCGACTCATTCCGTAATACGCACAGCCTTGCCCCGAGTCTAGGCGCACTCGGCCACCCCAGTCGACGGTCTCGCGCTCCCGATTTCAACCCCTGCGCGACAGCGTCACCCCTTGCGGTGGTGACGCGGCGATGTGGGGCTCGAAGAATCCGGCTCGTGCCCCTCCCGAGCCGGTTCGACCCGCCCACCGGGCGGCCCCTCGGACGGACGGCCCTGACGCTGGTGGTGAGCCTCGTCGTGGTGTGCGGTGTGGTCGTGGCGGCGGGCTGGAGCTACACCCACCCGCTGCGGTCCGCCCTGCGCGGTGAGAGCGGGGTGAACCGATGGTTCGTCGACCAGCGCACCACCGACCTGACGCACCTGGCCGGCGGCGGCACCCTCCTGGGACAGACCCTCACCGGCCTCGTCGTGCTCGTGATCCTGGGTGTCGGCTTCGCGCTCTGGCGGCGCACGTGGTGGCCGCTGGTCTTCGTGGGTGTGCTCGACGCGGGCCTCGGCCTCTTCTACCTCGCCGGGACGTCGCTGGACCCGCGCCAGCGGCCGCCGGTCCACATCCTCCAGTCCGGGCTGGTGGGCGACGCGAGCTTCCCCTCGGGCCACACCGGCACGGCCACGGCCATCGGCGGTGTCGCCGCCGCCCTGCTGTGGTCCTACACGCGGGTGGCGTGGCCCGTGCTGGCACTGCTGGTCGTGGTGCCGGCGTACACGATGGTCTCGCGGCTGTACGTCGGCGCCCACCACGTCAGCGACGTCCTCACTGCGTTCGTCTACGCCGCGGTGTGGGTGGTGGTGTGCTCGCGTCTGCTGCTCCCGGCCCGTGGTGCCGGGCCGGGTCAGCCCGGGATGGATGCGGGAGCACCGTCGCGGAAGAGCGTCGCCAGGTAGATCACGACGGGCACCGAGCCCTTGTTGGCCGCGTGGTGGTGGTCGGTCGGCTGCTCCACCAGCCACTGGCCGGGATGCACCTTCGCGGTCTGGCCGGCCTTGATCACGCGGACCAGGACGGGGTCGTCGCCGGTGCCGCGCATCAGCCGGGCGTGGCCCTGCTCGACGGTGTAGGTCAGCACGCCGTGGTCGACGTAGCCGATCTGGGTGCCGGGGTGATGATGCAGGGCGAGCGTCGTCCCGGGCATGACGGTGACCCGCGAGAGGCCGAGCGTCCGATGCCGGGCGCCGAGCGGGTCTCGGGCACTGGCCAGGGGCTCCCGGACGACCGTGACCGGAGCGGGAGCCGCGCCATGAGGAGCGGCCAGGGCCTCGGTGAGCTGGACGCCGGCGGTCAGTACGAGCGCCGAGGCGACGACGGCAGCGGTGCGGCTGCGCACCAGGGACAGAGGGGTGAGAGGTGACATGGCCGCAGGCTAGACCGGCTCCTACGGGTGGGTCTCGCTGCCGGGAATCCGGATCCGGTCAGGCTGGAAGCCGTGGTCGATGCCCCACAGGATCGCCCGCGACCGCGTGGTCACGCCGATCTTGCGGTACGCCGAGCGGATGTAGGACTTGATCGAGTTGATCGACAGCATCGTGGTCTCGACGATGTCGTTGTTGGAGAGGCCCTGGGTGATCAGCGACAGCACCTCGGACTCCCGGGCCGTCAGGCCCTCCTCGCGACCCGGCCAGTCTCCGCCGACCGGCGAGCCGCGGCCGGCGTCCTCCAGTCGCACGACGTCGCCACCGTGGATGCGCTCGAGGGCGGCGACGAGGTCGGCCGCGGCCAGCCGCTTGCTGACGTACGCCGCGATGCCCGGTACCCGCGGACCGCCGCCCGACGGGTCGTCGGCGCTCCAGGTGTAGACCACGACCTTGCCGATCTTGGGATCGCGCACGAGGCGTGCGATGCGCTCCCGGTCGCGAAAGCTCTGGGCGAAGGTGTCGAACAGCGCGATGTCGACGGTGGAGTCAGGGTGGGTGTTCGCGTCCGCCTCGACGACCTGGATCCGGTCGCTGTAGGACCGCAGCATCGACGCGAGGCCGCGGACCACGACCTCGTAGTCGTTCACGATCGCGAGTCGGATGGCCACGGGCGAAGAGTATGTGCTCGCGGCTGAGGTGTGTGCTCACCTGTAGGGGTGTATCGCCCGCCCCTCGCCCACCGGAAGGGTCCGAAGCCGCATTCACCTACTGGGAGGGGTTGTTCCGCATGGTCATCCTCGGTCTGATCCTGCTGATCATCGGCCTGATCGCCAACATCGGGATTCTCTGGATCATCGGCGTGGTCCTGCTGCTCGTCGGGCTCGTCGTGAACCTCGTGCCGATCGGCGGCACGCGCCGACG
Organism: Nocardioides sp.; assembly: GCA_036271155.1. Lineage (GTDB taxonomy): Bacteria > Actinomycetota > Actinomycetes > Propionibacteriales > Nocardioidaceae > Nocardioides. Next base: position 6,386 of record DATBBE010000216.1, read on the forward strand.
CTGGTACTAGCCCGGCCCCGGCGTCGAAAGCCCGTCGGAGGCGGGTCCTAGAGTCCTGGCGTGAGCCTCCACCTGCACCGCGCCACGAGGGCCGACGCCCTCGCGGACGGGCTGGGGCGACTGCTGTCGGCTCCGCTGCCGGATCCGTTCGCCGGTGAGCTGGTCGTCGTCCCCGCGCGGGGCATGGAGCGCTGGCTGAGCCAGCGGCTCTCCCATGTCCTCGGCGCGGGGCCGGCCGGCGACGGCGTGTGCGCCGCAGTCGACTTCCGCTCCCCGGGGTCACTGGTGGCCGAGCTGTCCCTGACGAGAGGCGACGACGACCCGTGGTCGCCGGACGCCCTGGCCTGGCCGCTCCTCGACGTCATCGACGGCTGTCTCGACGAGCCGTGGGCCGCCACGCTGGCGCGCCACCTCGGTCACGGGCGGTCGGGCGACGAGGCAGATCTCCGGCTGGGCCGGCGCTTCTCGGTGGCGCGGCGGCTCGCCGGGCTCTTCGCGTCGTACGCCGGGCAGCGGCCGTCCCTGGTCGACGACTGGTCCGCGGGGCGCGACACCGACGGTGCGGGCCGGGCCCTCGACCACGACCTGTCCTGGCAGCCGGAGCTGTGGCGCCGGCTCGTGCGGCGGGTGGGTGCGCCGTCGCCGGCCGAGCGCCATCGACAGACCGTCGCGCTCCTCCGGGAGGACCCGGAGGCGTTCGACCTGCCGGTGCGGCTGTCGCTGTTCGGACACACCCGGATCTCGCTGACCGAGGTCGACCTCCTGACAGCCCTGGCCGGTCAGCGCGAGGTCCACATCTGGCTTCCCCACCCGTCACCGGCGCTGTGGTCCCGCCTGGCCGGGCGCGTCGGCGCCGTCGAGCGCGCCGACGACGACAGCCACCGCCTGGTGCGCCATCCCCTGCTCTCCAGTCTCGGTCGAGACACGCGCGAGCTCGAGCGGGCGCTGGCTGCGGGCGACCCCGCGTCCGACGCCGAGGAGTCTCCGCC
>DATBBE010000217.1:0-14735 GCA_036271155.1 Nocardioides sp.
CCCAGGCCAGGCTCATCGCCCCACAGCCCTCGACCCGGGCGATCGGCTCGGGGTCGGGGTGGTCGGGGGTGCCGGGGTAGGTGTGGAGGTTGACCACGACCTGCGGCAGCAGATGCTCCCAGTCGATGACCGGCTTCGGTCCGGTGCGCGGCTGGTCCGGAACCTCGGCGGGGTCGGCGGGGATCTGGGCGGGGTCTTCGGGTCGGTCGGACCAGGCGGTGTAGGCCGCGATGAGCTCGGCGGCCAGGTCGGGGCGGGACAAGATCAGCAGGGCTTTGACGCGACGCTGATCCACGGTCTCGGTGTCACTGGGGTCGGCCAGGTCGGAGAGGTCGGAGAGGTCGGCCAGGATGTCGGCGATCCGCTGTACGGCGGCGTCGAAGACCGCGATGGTCGCGAACGGGGCTCGGATGTAGAACCCCCGCAGCCCGTGGTCACCCTCCGGCCCGGCGCTGGGGTCTACCCGGGTCGGCCGGGCGAACTGGGCCTCGGCGGCCTTGCGCTCTGCAGCGGCGGTGGCTTCTGCGTCGGCTGCCGCGACGAGCCCGTCGACCAGGGTCTGGAACCGGGTCCAGGTCAGCCGCCCGTCGGCATACGGAGCGACCCGGGAGTCGACGTAGGCGGCCTGCTCGCAGGTCAGGTCGCGGGTCTTGCGGGCCACCAGCCGGGCCAGGTGGACCCGCACCTGCCCGGCCTGCACGCCTGCCCACAGCTGCGGAAGCCGGTGGCACACGTCCAGGGCATCGGCCATCAGCCTGGACGCCGAGACCGTCGACAGGCCGAGCCGAGCCCCCAACGTGGCCGCGGCGAACTCGGTGACCTCCGGAGTCCCAGCCCCACCGACCCGCCGGGCCCTCTCCCGGCCCGGCTTGGCCGCCTCCACAGGGTCCAGGGTCTCGGGGTTGTTCAGGTAGGCATGCTGCAACGCGGCCTGGAAGATCTCCACCTCACACCGACGCTGGGTGACCGCGAGCGCCTCGACGTGGTCGAGCAGGTCACTGCCCGACATCTCCTCCACGGACTCCAGGTACTCAGACTCACCGCCCGCCCTCATCTCCATATGCCCACTCAAGCATGACCCACCGACACCCACCCCACCCCAAACCCCCTTCTCCACAAGGCCTCCGATCACGGAACCATCACGATGCAATTGCATCGGCTCACAGCTCGGGTGATCCGGATCTCAGAGAGCCCGGGCGCTTCTCAGGCTGGCCAGAGATCCAGCTCGAAGCAATCCCCGCACGGTGGATCATCGGGGAGCTGCTGGGTCGCCAGCGGCGCCACGTGCTCGGTCCAGCCCGCGGAGTCGCAGTACCGCCGACTACTAGCCATCCGCGGGTCGGGATACCAGCCAGGCGCGATCTCGCTCATTCCACGAGGTAAGTACGGGTCTACGGCGTTTCTGGAGATCGGGCTAAGTCTCAGGAGCTCCGTGGTCGATCACCCACTCATGAGTGATCTGACCCAGGCCATCAGCCACGTCGTGCCGGCCAACGCGCCACTGCTGCGGCCCGTTCACGCCCACGCTGAAGAAGGTAGGTCAAGCCTCCCCCAGCGACGGGCCAACATCGGATCATGCACCTGGTTGTGTGCTGCCAGCGACCACGACGTTGCGTCAGACCCACGGCCTAGATGGGCTCCGCAAACCCGAGGAGGGATCCGTTCTTCGAAACCCCATGAGTACGGCAGCCCTGAGGACTACGACGGCCACCCGCGGATGGCTTCGAGACGGGCGTAGCCGCCCTCTCAACCAGCGAGCCACGTCGCCGCCCTCCTCAACCAGCGAGCAACGTCAGGCGAGCTTGCCGTCCAGGACGGTGGGGCGGCCCTGGAGGAACGTCGCGACCACCCGGCCGGGCAGCTCCATCCCGGCGTACGGGGTGTTGCGCGACAGGGAGACCGACTCCCCCGCCTCGACCACCCGGCTGCCGCGTGGGTCGTACAGCACGACGTTCGCCGGAGCGCCGTCCTCCAACGGACGTCCGTGGTCGGAGACCCGGCCGATGCGCGCGGGGGCGTAGGACATCCGGTCGGCGACGTCGGCCCACGTGAGCAGGCCTGGATCGACCATCGTCTGTTGGACGACCGAGAGGGCGGTCTCGAGGCCGAGCATCCCGAACGCCGCCGCCGCCCACTCGCAGTCCTTGTCCTCGTGGGGGTGCGGCGCGTGGTCGGTGGCGACGACGTCGATGGTGCCGTCGGCGAGTGCGGCTCGCAGTGCCTCGGTGTCGGCCGCGGTGCGCAGGGGCGGGTTGACCTTGTAGACGGGGTCGTACGACGCGGCCAGCTCGTCGGTCAGCAAGAGGTGGTGGGGGGTGACCTCGGCGGTGACGTTCCAGCCGGACGCCTTCGCCTGCCGGATCAGCTCCACCGAGCCGGCCGTCGAGACGTGGCACACATGCAGCCGGGAGCCCACGTGTGCGGTGAGCAGGCAGTCGCGCGCGATCACGGCCTCCTCGGCCACCGCCGGCCAGCCAGTCAGCCCGAGCCGCCCCGAGAGCTCCCCCTCGTTCATCTGCGCGCCCTCGGTGAGTCGAGGCTCCTGGGCGTGCTGGGCGACCACGCCGTCGAACGCCTTCACGTACTCCAGCGCCCGCCGCATCAGGACCGCGTCGCTGACACAGTGGCCGTCGTCGGAGAAGATCCGGACCCGGGCCGCCGAGTCGGCCATGGCACCGAGCTCGGCGAGCTGCTGCCCGGCCAGGCCGACCGTGACGGCGCCGACCGGGTACACGTCGCAGTATCCGCCCTCGCGGCCGAGCCGCCAGACCTGTTCGACGACCCCGGCGGTGTCCGCGACCGGGTCGGTGTTCGCCATCGCGTGGACGGCGGTGAAGCCGCCCATGGCCGCCGCCTGGGTCCCGGTCAGGACGGTCTCGGCGTCCTCGCGGCCCGGCTCGCGCAGGTGGGTGTGGAGGTCGACGAGGCCGGGCAGCACGATCATGCCGGTCGCGTCGATGACCTCGTGGTCGCTCTCGTCCCAGTCGCCATCGAGCTGGACCCGACCCTGCTGCAGGAGGACGTCGGCGTACTCGTCGCCGAGCACCCGGGCACCCTTGATCAGGTAGCTGGTCATGCGTCTGCTCCGTCCGTGGTGCCGACAGCGGCTTCGCTGCCGCCGAGCAAGAGGTAGAGCACCGCCATCCGGACGGCGACACCGTTGCTGACCTGCTCGACGATCACCGAGCGGTCGCTGTCCGCGACCTCGGCGCTGATCTCCATCCCACGGACCATCGGGCCGGGGTGCATGACGATCGTGTGGTCCTGCAGGGTCGCCATCCGCCGCCCGTCGAGGCCGTAGCGACGGCTGTACTCGCGGGCGGTCGGGAAGAACCCGCCGCTCATCCGCTCCCGCTGGACGCGCAGCATCATCACGGCGTCGGCCTTCGGCAGCACCCCGTCGAGGTCGTACGACGTGTCCACCGGCCAGGTGTCGACCCCGACCGGGAACAGCGTCGGGGGTGCGACCAGCGTCACCTCGGCCCCCAGTGTGTGCAGCAGCAGGGCGTTGGACCGGGCGACCCTCGAGTGCAGGACGTCGCCGACGATCACGATCCGCTGCCCGTCGAGCGTGCCACCGTTGCGGGCGCCGAGGTGGCGCCACATCGTGAAGGCGTCGAGCAGCGCCTGGGTGGGGTGCTCGTGGGTGCCGTCGCCGGCGTTCACCACAGAGGCGCGCACCCAGCCGGAGTTCGCCAGGCGGTGTGGCGCGCCGCTGGCGCCGTGCCGGATCACCACCGCGTCGCACCCCATCGCCTCGAGGGTGAGCGCGGTGTCCTTCAGCGACTCCCCCTTCGACAGCGAGGAGCCCTTGGCCGAGAAGTTGATGACATCGGCCGAGAGCCGCTTGGCGGCGGCCTCGAAGGAGATGCGGGTGCGGGTGGAGTCCTCGAAGAAGAGGTTGACCACCGTCCGGCCGCGAAGTGCCGGCAGCTTCTTGATCGGGCGGTCCGCCAGCGACCGCAGCTCCTCGGCGGTGCGGAGGACCAGCTCGGCGTCCTCGCGGGTCAGGTCGGCCGCCGACAGCAGGTGCTTCTTCACGATGCGGTTCCCTCGATGATCACCGCGTCCTCGTCGTCGACGCCGGTGAGGTGGACCCGCACCCGCTGGACCAGCGAGGTGGGGAGGTTCTTGCCGACGAAGTCGGCGCGGATCGGAAGCTCGCGGTGGCCGCGGTCGACCAGCACGGCGAGCTGGACCCCACGCGGCCGCCCGACGTCGTTGAGCGCATCGAGGGCGGCCCGGATGGTGCGGCCCGAGAAGAGCACGTCGTCGACCAGGACGACGACCTTGTCGTCGATGCCGCCCTCGGGGATCTGCGTCGGCAGCAGCGTGCGTGCCGGCTTCAGACGCAGGTCGTCGCGGTACATCGTCACGTCGAGGGACCCGCTCGGGACGCTCGCGCCCTCGACGGCCGCGATCCGCTCGGCGATCCGCTCGGCCAGCGGGACCCCCCGCGACGGGATGCCGAGCAGGACGACGTCGTCGGCGCCCTTGTTGCGCTCGAGGATCTCGTGGGAGATGCGACTCAGCGCACGGGAGATGTCACTCGCGTCGAGGACGGTGTGGTCGGCGCCCGGACCGGGCGCCGGACTAGCGGCAGGTGCAGGCATCTGCGGCCAGACCTCCTTCTCCGCCTCACGGGACGGCTCGTTAAAGGATGTCGATCGCGGGCGACCCTAGCAGGCGGAGTTGCCTCCGCCCGCCAGGGCAGCCGCGTGGTGCGTCAGGCGCGGATCAGCTGAGCGGGACCTTGATCACGATCCCGTCGGTGTCCGTGACCGCTCCGAGCGAGACGTACGCCGCACCTCGATGGATCGCCACGCCGTACGGCGCGAACAGGGCCGTCGCGATCGGCTTCGAGGCCTTGCCCGAGGAGTCGGGGAACACCTGCCGCAGGGAGCCTTCGGGACCACCGGCGTCGAGCAGGCCGAGGTCGGCGATCTGCACGGCGTAGAGCTTCTTGCCGTCGAACGCCATGCTGGTCACGTTGGTCAGCCCCGAGGCCCACACCTTGGGCTTGTGGCCTGGGACCACCCGCCAGATCCGGGCAGCCCCGGGGATGAACGGGAAGCCGGTCAGCTCGCTGACGTAGAACGCTCCGTCGGGACCCTTGACGACATCGGTGGGCACCGACTCGTAGGTGCTGCCCGGTGGGAGCTCGGAGCTCTTGCGGCTCTGGAACTTCGCGACGGTCTTGACCTTGCCGTTCTTGAGGCTGACCAGGTCGTTCCCACCCGAGTCGGTGATCAGCCAGCCCGCCTTGCCCATCCGGACGAGCCCGGTCGGGTCGCTGTTGGGGTCGTTGACGGGGTTGGCCTTCTTCTCGTACGCCGCGAGGTCACCGGCCGACGTGGCCTTCTTCGAGTGCAGGTTGAACGACAGCACGTGTCCCAGCTGCTTCTGCGCGCGCGCCGGGACCTTCTTGCGCTCCTTCGGGTTGCCACCGAGACCCATGCTGAGCACCAGCGTGTGCTTGCCGACGACCGCCAGACCGGAGGGTCCGATCGGCGACTCACCGTTGCCCTGGTCGCTGAGCGACGCGAGGTGGGTGAGCACTCGGTGCTGCTTGCCGTGGCGGACCCGGGTCACGGACCCGGTCCAGCCGAAGCAGGACGGTCCCTCGCCGCCGGCGATACAGGCGCCGTGGCCGCCCTTGCCGGCCTCGGCGACGTACATGTCACCGTTGGCGGCGAACGCGATGTGCCGTGGGCCGTGCAGCCCCGAAGCCACGATCTTGTACTTGACCGCGATGCCCTTCTGGGCATGGTGAACCGTACCGGCCTGTGCCGGCAGGGTGGCGGCCACGGCCGCCAGGGTCGCCGTGGTGGCGGCGGCCGCGAAGAAAGCCTTGCGCATGTGTCTCCCTCGTTATGTTCCCCGAGCCTGTCCCCGGACTGCTCCGGATTCCCAGGAGTCTCACGGGTCACGCCTTTTGCGATCAATGGTCCGAATGGGCCAAGGGTCGATGCCCCGGGAGCCGTCAGTGGCCGCCGAGCTGGGTGCCGAGATCCTTGAGCACGGTCTCGTAGGCACGGTGGTAGGTCGGGTAGGCGAAGTGCTGCTGGAGCAGGGTCGCGATCGGCACCTGCGCGTGCACGGCCAGCTCGAGCATCGACATGATCTCGCCACCTGCCGGCCCGACCACGACACCACCCACGAGCACCTCACGCCCGCGGTCGGCGACCAGCTTGATCAGGCCTTCCTCGCGCGCCATCCAGCCACGGCTCCCCAGGTCGCCGGTCGCGACGAGGACGTCGACACCCGCATCGCGCGCGGCTTTCTCGGTCTGACCGACCGAGGCCACCTCGGGCGCGGTGAAGGTCACCCGCGAGACGGCGCGGTAGTCGGCCCAGGGCCCGTCGCGGCCCAGGAGGTCGTTGACCACGATCGCGCCTTGGTACATCGACACGTGGGTGAAGGCGCCCTTGCCGACGATGTCGCCGATGGCCCACACCCCGTCTGCGACCCGCATCCGCTCGTCGGGGTCGAGCACGCGCGCCTCGGGGTCGAGCCCGACGCTCTCGAGTCCGAGCCCCTGCAGGTTGTTGCGTCGACCCGCCGCCACGAGCAGCTTGTCGGCGGTGAGCTGCTGGTCTCCGAGATCGAGGCTGAACCGACCCTCGGCGTAGGACACCGACGCGATGCTGGCGCCGGTCAGCACCTGGATGCCCGTCTCCGCGAACGCCTTCTCCAGCAGCTCGCTGGCTTCGGGCTCCTCGAGCGCGACCAGGCGATCGGCCACCTCGACCAAGGTCACCCGCACCCCGAAGAGCGCCATCACGTGGGCGAGCTCGCAGCCGATCGCACCACCGCCGATGACGATGAGGGACGACGGCAGCTCGGTGAGCTTCACCGCGTCACGGTTGGTCCAGTACGGCGAGTCGGCCAGGCCCGGGATCGGTGGTGCGGACGGCGCCGTGCCGGTGTTGACCACGATCCCCTTCGCCGCGGTGTACGTCGTACCGTCCACCTCGACTCCGCCGTCACCGGTGAGCACGCCGTGTCCTCGCACGAACGCGGCACCGGCGTCCTCCAGGCGGCGCACCGCGACCGTGTCGTCCCAGTCGTCGGTCGCCTCGTCGCGGATGCGGGCCGCGACAGGCCCCCAGTCGGGGCTCACCGTCGAGCTCCCGGCCATGGTGTTGACCCGGTGGGCCTCGCGCAGGGTGTGGGCCGCGGCGATCATCATCTTCGACGGGACGCAGCCGAAGTAGGGGCACTCCCCACCGACCAGCCGCTCCTCGACGCCCAGGACGCGCAGCCCCGCCTCGGCGAGCTTGAGCGCGACGTGCTCGCCGCCCGGCCCGAGACCGACCACGATCACGTCGAATGCGTTGTCTCCCACCGGCTGCGTCATGTCCTCACCCTAGGGGTCGCCCGCCCTCAGCGCTGGGCCGACAGGTGCCTGGCCCGGGCGAGGCAGAACAGTCCGTAGCAGCCGATCCCGACCGAGATCGCGAACAGGAGCACGGGGCCGAACGGCTGGTGCAGCACCTTGTGCAGCGCTTGGTCCAGCCCGCCCGACTTCTGGGCGCTGTGGTCGACCGCGGCGAAGCAGAACAGCACGCCGATCACGCCGATCGCGATGCCCTTGGCGAGGTAGCCCAGCTTGCCGAAGAGCCGGTAGGCCCGACCGGCCTCGCCGCTGCGGCCGTCGGGGTCGAGGTGCTTGAGGAACTTCTCCGACCAGCCCCGGTAGGCGAGGTAGCAGCCGTAGGCGATGATCGCGAGCCCGACCAGGCCGACCAGCCAGCGGCCGAACGGCTGGTCCATGAGCTTCGCGGTGTAGTCGGAGGTCTTGCTCTTGGACTTCGAGCCGGTCGCGACGTGCACGGCGCTGACACCGAGGGTGCCGTAGACGATCGCCTTGAAGGCGTTCGTCACCGGCTTGAGCGCCTTCTTGGCACCGTCCTCGAGCGTGAGGTCGACGAAGGCCTCGAGCAGCTTCCAGACCACCAGCAGGAACATCCCGACGGCGACGACCCACACCACGACCTTCCCGAAGGGCTGCTGCGCCAGCTGCTTGAGCGCACCGTTGCGCGAGGCCGAGCCACTGTGGTCGCCGAGGGCGAGCTGGATCCCGAGCCAGGCGATCGTCAGGTGCACGATCCCGTAGGCGACCATGCCGACGCGCACCGCGCGATCGGTCCACTCGCTGCGATCCACCTGTCGACCGAGCTGTTCGGCCCGGCCTCCGACGTCCGCCATGCGGCTGACCCTAGGGCGGGCAGGCAGTGGTGCTGATCCCCCCAGGGGGTGAGTCAGGTGGCGAGGGAGTCGCGGTCTCTCAGCATGCTGCCGAGCACACCGTTGACGAACGACGGCGAGTCGTCGGTCGACAGGTCGCGCACGAGGGCGACGGCCTCGGCGACGGCCACCGCCGGGGGGACGTCGTCGGCGTACAGGAGCTCGTAGGCGCCGATGCGCAAAGCGGTGCGGTCGACGGCCGGCATCCGGTCGAGCGTCCAGCCCTGGGCGTACTGCCCGAGCAGCTCGTCGATGCGCTCGAGATGCTCCGCGACCCCGCGCACCAAGGCCTCGGTGTAGGGGTTGGTCGGGCCCTCGCCGTCCGCGATGGCGGTCTCCAGCGTCGCGACCGCGTCCTGCCCGCGCATCTCGGTGGCGTACAGGACGTCGAGTGCGCGCTTGCGCGCCTTACTGCGTGCGGCCATGGCTCACGGACCGGGACCTAGGCCTTCACGCGGCCGAGGTACGACGAGTCGCGGGTGTCGACCTTGACCTTCTCGCCCTGGGTGATGAACAGCGGCACCTGGATCTCGTGACCGGTCTCGAGGGTCGCCGGCTTGGTGCGGCCGGTCGCGCTGTCGCCCACGACGCCGGGCTCGGTGTAGGTCACGAGCATCTCCACCGATGCCGGGAGCTCGACGTACAGCACCCGGCCCTCGTTGGTGGCGACGATCGCGTCGTTGTTCTCGAGGAGGAAGTGGGTGGCGTCGCCGACGATGTCGGGCCCGATCTCGAGCTGGTCGTAGGTGCCGGTGTCCATGAACACGTAGGAGGTGCCGTCGTGGTAGAGGTACTGCATCGTGCGCTTGTCGACGTTGGCGACCTCGACCTTCACGTCGGCGTTGAACGTCCGGTCGACGGTCTTGCCGGACTCGATGCTCTTCAGCTTGGACCGCACGACCGCGCCGCCCTTGCCGGGCTTGTGGTGCTGGAACCAGATGACCTGCCAGAGCTGGCCGTCGAGGTTGAGCACCATGCCGTTCTTGAGGTCGTTGGTCGTGGCCATGCCGGAGTGCCTCTTCTGAGTGATGGGGCGGGGATCGGGTGGGCCCGGCACCGGCGGACGGCCCGGGCGGACGACCTCCGAGTCTAGTACGGCGCGCGGACCGGCCCGGAATCCACGGGATGCGCCGGAGCCGACGGGGATCAGCCGAACGACCACTCGATCCGCACCGTCACCGCGAGCCGGCTCTTGCCGGCGCGGATCGGCAGGGCCGCCTTCGCGTTGCGCACGACGTCCGCTGAGAAGTTCAGCGCCTGCGGCACGACCGGGGAGGCATGCACCTCCCGGAGCGACAGCACCTGACCGAGTGTCTGACCGGTGGCGGCGGCGTACTGCCGGGCCTCCGCGGTCGCCTCCTTCACCGCGGCGGACCTGGCCTGCGCGAGCAGGCTGTCGGGATCGGCGATCCGCAGGCCGATGTCGCCGACTCGTACGTCGTTCCCCCCGGCGTTCACGGCGGCGGTGACCGCCTGCCCGCCCTTGGTGAGGTCGCGCACCAGCACCTGGGCCCGCTGACCGACGTGATAGCCACGCAGGGTGGGCGGCCCGTAGGAGTGGTAGTCGTAGACGGCGTTCATCGTCAGGCCCGTCGTCTGTACGTCGGAGGTGCGCACGCCTTCTTGGGTGAGCGCCTTCAGCACCCGGGCCATCGCGGCGTTCGCGTCGGCCATGGCCGTGCGCAGGTCGGGCCGCACCAGCCCGACCGAGAGCGAGAACGACAGCTCGTCGGGGACGCCGTTGGTGCGTCCGGTGCCCGTCGTCACGAGCGTGCGCGGGTGGCCGGTCGCCGACGTGGGTGTCGGTGTCGGTGTCGGCGCGGCCTGCGCCGAGCCTCCGCCGTTGCCGAGCAGGTAGGCGACGACCAGGGCGAGCGCCACGACCAGGGCCATGAGCAGCCCCTTGGTGCTGAGGGTCACCGATCGGTTCATGAGGTCCTCCTCTGAAGGCGGCGGACGAGGGGCCACCCCGGGATGGCGAGGATGAGAGCAGCCCCCGCGAACGGCAGGAACGCGCCGAGGCCGACCAGGAAGCCCCCGACCACGGTGACCAGTCCGTGCCACCCGTGCCTCACCCCGCCGACGAACCCACCGGTTGCGGCCTTGGCGGGCGCCGCCGGTTTGGTCCGCAGAGTGACGTCGACGGTGATGGTGGCCTCGCTGGTCTGGTCGCTGAGGTAGGCGTGCTGCTGCTGGAGTGACTCGAGCTCGCCCTGGCGCTGGGTGAGCGCCCGCTCGACCGCGAGGAGCGCACCGAGGCTCGCGGTGTGCGAGACCAGCTGTCGCAGGCGTCCGACCCCGGCACGCTCAGCCCGGATCCGCGCCTGCAGGTCGATCACCCGGGTCGTGACGTCCTGGGCCGAACGCGAGGAGCTGCGCAGCGAGGCGATCCCGGCCAGGGCCGTCATCGCCTGGTCGAACCGGCTGCTCGGCACCCGGACGACCAGATGGCTGCCGGTCACCGTGCCGTGGTCGTCGGTGACGGTCCTCTCGTCGGCCACACGGCCTCCCGCGCGCGCCAGGACCGCGTCGAGACGGGTACGCGTGGCCGTCACGTCGGAGCTGGTCAGGGCGATGTCGCCGGTCGAGATCACAGCCCGCTGCTGCACCTCGGAGCCGGTGTCGGAGCCCTGGCCGTCCAACGCCCGGATGGCATGGGCCGCGGCGGACGGTGCCGCCTTGGCCGGGCCCGAGACGGTCCCGCCGGCGACGCTGTTGGCGGCCAGACCGTCGGCACTCGAGCCGCCGCCCGACGCCGAGTCCTGGGCGCCGCAGCCGGTCAGGGCAACGGCCGTGAGGATCGGAGTTGCTACGAGAAGAGAGATCCGGCGAGTGCGCTTGCTCGCCGCCGGGTTCGCAGTGTCCATGGGGATCGGACGTCGGCGAGGGCTCAGGCGTTCCCGATCAGCTCCAGGGCCTCGCGGTAGCCGTCGGTGCCGTGTCCGGCGATCACCGCCACCGCGTGCGGTGTCACCACCGAGCGGTGCCGAAACTCCTCGGGACGCCGGGCAGGGTCGCTGAGATGCACCTCCACCAGCGGCGCCGACAGCTGCGCGCAGGCGTCGTAGAGGGCAAGGGAGTAGTGGGTCCAGGCACCCGCGTTGAGCACGACCGGCGTGCCGTCGTCGGCGGCGGTGTTCAGCCAGTCGAGCAGCTCACCCTCGTGGTTGGTCTGCCGGACCTCGACCTCGAGCCCGAGGTCGTGTCCCCACTCGGTGCACAAGGTGACCAGCTCGGCGTAGGTGGTCGAGCCGTAGATCTCCGGCTGGCGGCGACCGAGGCGCCCCAGGTTGGGACCGTTGAGCACGAGGACCCTCACGGCGCGCCCCCTGCCATCACGGCGTACGCCGTCCGGAGGTCCGCCTCGGTCGGGTCGGCCAGGATCCGCGGAGAGGCCAGAGCATCGAGCACCACGAAGCGCAGGGACGATCCGCGGGCTTTCTTGTCGACCGCCATCCGGGCCCGGAGGTCGTCGTAGCCGGCACCGGACCAGCCGATGGGGAGCCCGACCCGGGCGAAGAGCGTGTGATGGCGGTCGGCGACCGCGTCGTCCAGGATGCCGGCGGCCCGGGCCAGCTCCGCGACGTACACGCAGCCGATGGCGACCGCCTCGCCGTGACGCAGCTCGAATTCGCTGGCCAGCTCCACCGCATGGCCCATGGTGTGGCCGTAGTTGAGCACCTCACGGCCCGGGTGGCGCGGGTCGGCGCCCTGCTCGCGGAGGTCACCGGCCACGACGTCGGCCTTGACCCGCACCGCGCGCTCGACCAGCTCGCGCACCATCGACGACCCGGCGCCGAGGTCCGCGGGCGTGGCTCGCTCGACCAGACCCAGGATCTCCGGGTCGGCGATGAAGCCGCACTTGACCACCTCGCCGAGCCCCGACCTCAGCTCGGCCTCCGGCAGGGTCTCGAGCAGCTCGAGGTCGCACAGCACGCCGGCCGGCTCGTGGAACGAGCCCACCAGGTTCTTGCCGGCGCCGGTGTTGATCCCCGTCTTGCCGCCCACCGCCGCGTCGACCATGCCCAGCAGGGTCGTCGGCATGTGCACCACGCGCACGCCGCGCAGCCAGGTCGCGGCCACGAACCCGCCCAGATCGGTCGTCGCTCCCCCACCGACCGCGACGACGACGTCGCTGCGGGTGAAGCGGGCCGCACCCAGCGCCTCCCAGCAGTGAGCGGCGACCTCCGCGGTCTTGGCTCGTTCGCCGGGGGGGACCGCCAGCTCGAGCACGTCGTACGCCGGGGCCAGGACGTCGCGGACCGCCGCGGCCGGGTCAGTGAGGTCGTCGGGGAAGACGACGGCCACCCGCTGGGCGCCCTCGCCCAGGAGACCCGGAAGGCGCCCCAGCAGGCCGCCACCCACTACCACGTCGTACGGCGACGCCGTGGCGACCCTTATCACCGTCGGCTCAGTCATCGAGCACCGTCTCGACCTGGTCCGCCACCTCGGTGGGGGTGCGGCCGTCGGTGTCGACCCAGACGTCCGCGACCGCCTCGTAGACCGGCGTCCGCTCGTCGAGGAGGGCCTTCAGGGTGCCGCGGACGTTGCCGAGCAGGAGCGGTCGCGAGGCGCCCAGACCGACCCGCGCCGCGGCGTCGGACAGGCCCACCCGCAGGAAGACCACACGATGCCCGGCCAGGAGCGACCGGGTCTCGGGAGTCATCACCGCTCCCCCGCCGACGGCGAGCACTCCGGCGTGCTCGCCGAGGGCCCGCGCCACCGCCTCGCGCTCCATCGTGCGGAAGTGCAGCTCGCCGGAGTCCACGAAGATCTCGGAGATCGGCCGGCCCTCGAGCCGCTCGACGTCGTCGTCGGTGTCGCGGAACGCGACCCCCCAACGGTCGGCCAGCAGGCGGCCGACCGTCGACTTCCCGGCGCCCATCGCCCCGACGAGCACGATCTGCGGAGCGGTCATCTGAATCTCAGGGTGTCGAGGTAGCCCTCGACGTTGCGTCGGGTCTCGGACACCGCGTCGCCACCGAACTTCTCGAGCACCGCGTCGGCCAGCACCAGGGCGACCATGGCCTCCGCAACGATGCCCGCAGCCGGGACCGCGCACACGTCGGAGCGCTGGTGGTGGGCGACCGCGGCCTCACCCGTGGCGACGTCGACCGTCCGCAGCGCACGTGGCACGGTCGCGATCGGCTTCATCGCCGCCCGCACGCGCAGCACCTCGCCGGTGGACATCCCGCCCTCGGTACCGCCGGAGCGGCCACTGGTCCGCCGGATGCCGTCGTCGGTCGGCACGATCTCGTCGTGCGCCAGGCTCCCCGGGGTCGCAGCCAGCTCGAACCCGTCGCCGACCTCCACCCCCTTGATCGCCTGGATGCCCATCAGGGCGCCGGCCAGCCGCGAGTCGAGACGGCGGTCCCAGTGGACGTGGGAGCCGAGACCCGGGGGCAGCCCGTGCACGACGACCTCCACGACCCCGCCGAGGGTGTCTCCGTCGCGATGGGCCTCGTCGATCCGCGCACTCATCGCCGCACTCGCGCCGGGATCCAGGCAGCGCACCTCGTCGGCGTCGAGACGCGCCACGTCGTCGGGGCCGGGGATCACCCCGGCCGGAGCACGGACGCCGCCGAGCTCGATGACGTGGGACACCAGCCGGGCTCCGGTGGTCTGCTCGAGGAAGGCACTCGCGACCCGACCGAGAGCCACCCTCGCCGCGGTCTCCCGGGCCGAGGCGCGCTCGAGCACGGGACGAGCCTCGTCGAAGGCGTACTTCTGCATGCCGACCAGGTCGGCGTGGCCCGGGCGGGGTCGGGTCAGCGCCTCGTTGCGAGCCAGACCCTCCAGCTCGACGGGGTCGACCGGGTCGGCCGACATCACCTTCTCCCACTTCGGCCACTCGGTGTTGGCGATCTGGATCGCGACCGGGCCGCCCATGGTGAGGCCGTGGCGGACACCCCCGAGCAGCGTCACCTGGTCCTGCTCGAAGCTCATCCGCGCTCCGCGGCCCTTCCCCAGCCGGCGCCGGGCCAGCGCCTCGGAGATGTCGTCGGAGGTCACGGCGACGTGCGCCGGCAGCCCCTCGAGGACGGCGACCAGGGCAGGGCCGTGGGACTCGCCCGCGGTGAGCCAGCGCAGCATGCGCCCAGTCTTCCATGCGGCGCGGCCGGACCCGGAGGCGTCAGCCGCCCGCGAGACTCCAGATCTGCCCGCCCCAGAGCACACCGATCAGCGCACCGATCAGCATGTAGGGCCCGAAGGGGTTGTTGCGACGGTCCACGATCTTCAGCAGGGTCAGGACGACGCCACAGACTCCGCCGAGGATCAGACCCGCGTAGAGGCCTGCGAGCAGCGGCCCCCACCCTAGCCACCCCAGCGCGAGCCCGAGCACGCCGGAGAGCCGGACGTCGCCGTAGCCCAGCCCTCGGGGATAGACGAACCACAGCACCCCGAACAGTCCCCCGTAGACCAGCCACCCCAGCGCGGCGTGCACCACGGCACCGGTGTCGCGGGTCACCGCCCAGCCGACCAGC
>DATBBE010000218.1:0-21329 GCA_036271155.1 Nocardioides sp.
TCAAGTCCCACATCCGCACTGCGTACCGCGCGATGGGAGTCACCAGCCGCACCCAGGCGGTGCTGTGGGCCGTCGAGCACGGGCTCACCGCCCCTTGGGTCGCCGTACGCGACGAGGTCGCCTCCTAGCGCTGGCGCGTGGCCAGGAGGCCGGCGGCATCCACGACGAGCGGGTCGAGCGAGTCGTCCTGGGCCGCGACGAGCGCCTCCAGGGCGCGCTTCATGCGGGGGTCCCAGTAGCGCTCGATGTGACGGGCGATGGCCTCGGCTGCCCGGGGCGGGGGGAGGTGGGTGAACTGACGGGCGATGTCGTTGCCCATCCGCGCCTCGGCGGGCTCGTTCACGCGTGGGTCTCCGCGGGCTCGCGGGTCTCGGTGACCGCGGCGTCCCCACGAGCGTTGGCGACTCCCACCTGGACGGCGGTGACCTTGTACTCGGGGCAGTTGGTGGCCCAGTCGGAGTTCTCCGTGGTGACCACGTTGGCACCGGTCACCGGGTGGTGGAAGGTCGTGTAGACGACGCCGACGGGCATCCGCTCCGAGACCTCGGCGCGCAGCGTCGTGGAGCCGACCCGGCTGGCCAGGTCGACGAGGTCGCCGGTCGAGATGCCGCGCAGCTCGGCGTCCGCCGGGTGGATCTCGAGGACGTCCTCGGGATGCCAGGTGTTGTTGGGCGTACGCCGGGTCTGGGCGCCCACGTTGTACTGGCTGAGGATCCGGCCCGTGGTCAGGATCAACGGGAATTTCCGCGTCGACCGCTCGGTGGTCGGCACGAAGACCGTCTGGACCAGCCTGCCCTTGCCGCGGACGAACTCCCCGATGTGCATGACCGGGGTCCCGGTCGAGGCGGAGTCGAAGACCGGCCACTGCATCGAGCCGACCTCGTCGAGCCGGGCGAACGAGACGCCCGCGAACGTGGGCGTGGTGGCGGCGACCTCGTCCATGATCTCCGCGGCCGACGAGTAGGACATGTCATAGCCCATCGCCCGGCCGATCGCGCAGGTGATCTCCCACTCGTCCATGCCGACCTTCGAGGGGAACACCGGGCGGACCCGGTTGATCCGCCGCTCGGCGTTGGTGAAGGTGCCGTCCTTCTCCAGGAACGACGTGCCGGGCAGGAAGACGTGCGCGAAGCGGGCGGTCTCGTTGAGGAAGAGGTCCTGGACGACGACAAGGTCCAATGCGCGCAGGGCCGCCTCGACATGCTGGGTGTTGGGGTCGGACTGGGCGATATCCTCACCCTGGACGTAGAGCCCGCGGAAGGAACCCGCTAGCGCGGAGTCGAACATGTTGGGGATCCGCAGACCGGGCTCCGGGTCGAGAGCCTTGCCCCACATCTTCTCGTAGATGCCGCGTACGTCGTCCAGGCCGACGTGCCGGTAGCCGGGGTACTCGTGCGGGAAGGACCCCATGTCGCAGGAGCCCTGCACGTTGTTCTGCCCGCGGAGAGGGTTCACCCCGACGCCCTCGCGACCGATGTTGCCGGTGACCATCGCCAGGTTGGCCATGCCCATCACCATCGTGGAGCCCTGGGAGTGCTCGGTGACCCCGAGGCCGTAGTAGATCGCGCCGTTGGTGCTCGTGGCGTAGAGCCTGGCGGCGGCGCGGAGCTGCTCGGGGTCGACTCCGGTGGCCCCGGCCATCGCCTCCGGGGAGTTGGCCGGGTCGGCGATGAACGCGAGGTACTCGTCGGCGTCCTCGCAGCGCTCGCGCACGAAGCCCTCGTCGTGCAGGCCCTCCGTGACGATCACGTGGGTCATGGCGTTGACGAAGGCGACGTTCGAGCCGGGGAGCACGGGAAGGTGGAACGTGGCCTCGACGTGGGGGCTGCGGACCAGGGCGATCCGCCGAGGGTCGGCCACGATCAGCTGGGCCCCCTCTCGGAGCCGCTTCTTCATCCGCGAGGCGAAGACCGGGTGGGCATCGGTCGGGTTGGCGCCGATCAGCAGGATCACGTCGGCTTGCTCCACCGAGCGGAAGTCCTGGGTGCCGGCCGAGGTGCCGAACGTCTGGCTGAGGCCGTAGCCGGTGGGGGAGTGGCACACGCGCGCACAGGTGTCGATGTTGTTGTTGCCGAACGCCGCTCGGACCATCTTCTGGACGACGTACACCTCCTCGTTGGTGCAGCGGCTCGAGGAGATGCCACCGATCGCGCCGACGCCGTACTCGGCCTGGAGGGCCTTGAAGCCGTCCGCAGCCTTGGCGATCGCCTCGTCCCAGGAGACCTTGCGCCACTCGTCGTCGATCGAGTCGCGCACCATCGGGGAGAGCTGGCGGTCGCGGTGGCTGGCGTAGCCATAGGCGAACCGCCCCTTCACGCAGCTGTGGCCCTCGTTGGCGTCGCCCTTCTTCGACGGCACCATCCGCACGACCTGCGCGTCGGCTCCCTCGCCGTTGACCTCGGCCCGGAACGAGCAGCCGACACCGCAGTAGGCACAGGTGGTGTCGACCGAGCGGGTCGGCATGCCGAGCTGGACGATGGAGTGCTCCTGCAGCGCGGACGTCGGGCAGGCCTGGACGCAGGCGCCGCACGACACGCACTCGGAGCTCAGGAAGTCGGTGCCCCCGGCACTGATCTTCGAGTCGAAGCCGCGACCCTCGACGGTGAGCGCGAACGTGCCCTGGATGTCGCTGCAGGCGCGTACGCAGCGGGAGCAGACGATGCACGACGAGTCGTCGAAGGCGAAGTAGGGGTTGGAGTCGTCGATCGGATGGGGGTGGGCGACCTGGTCGCGGGTCTCCGGCCGGCCGTAGCGGACCTCGGCCGAGCCGACGGTGGCGGCCAGCGCCTGGATCTCACAATTGCCACGGGCGCAGCCGTCGCAGTCCTCAGGGTGGTCGGAGAGGTAGAGCTCCATCACGTTCCGCCGGAGCTCGCGCACCGTCTCGGTCTGTGTGTTGACGACCATGCCGTCGGCGCACGGCGTCGTGCAGGAGGCGGGCACGCCCCGGCCACCCTCGACCTCGACCAGGCACATCCGGCACGAGCCGAAGGCCTTGAGGGAGTCGGTCGCGCAGAGCTTCGGGATCGACACGCCGGCCTCGGTCGCCGCACGCAGCACCGACGTACCGAGGGGTACGTCGACCTTCCGGCCGTCGATCGTGACGTTGACGGACGGCGCCTCGGACGCGGTGTCTGTCAGCGTCACGATCGCCGGCGTTCCGAAGTCGACCTCAGGGTCCCAGATGCTGGGTTGGCCCGGGTGCTCGTCGAGAAGGCTCATACCGGTGTTTCCTCACGCTCGAAATCCTCGGGGAAGTGCTTGATCGCGCTCTGCACGGGCATGGGGGTCAAGCCGCCCATGGCGCACAGGGATCCCTTGGTCATGGTCTCGCACAGATCGTCGAGGAGCACGAGGTTCGCGGCGACGTCGTGTCCCGCGATGATCCGGTCGATGGTCTCGACCCCACGGGTCGACCCCACCCGGCACGGCGTGCACTTGCCGCAGGACTCGATCGAGCAGAACTCCATGGCGAAGCGCGCCATCCGGGCCATGTCGACGGTCTCGTCGAACACCACGATGCCGCCGTGCCCGAGCATCGCACCGGACTCGGCCATCGCCTCGTAGTCCATCGCGACGTCGAGACCGGACGCCGGCACGTAGGCGCCGAGCGGACCACCGACCTGGACCGCCCGCACCGGACGACCGCTGAGCGTGCCACCGCCGTACTCCTCGACGAGCTCGCGCAGGCTCACCCCGAAGGGCAGCTCGACGATGCCGCCCTGCCGGACGTTGCCGGCGAGCTGGAAGACCTGCGTGCCGCGCGAGCGGCCCGTGCCGAGCTCGGCGTAGGCCGCGCCGCCGTCCGCGAGGATCATCGGCACCGCACATAGGGTCAGCACGTTGTTGACCGCGGTCGGCCGACCCCACAGACCCTTCAGCGCCGGGATCGGCGGCTTCGCGCGCACCTCCCCGCGGCGGCCCTCGAGGCTCTCGAGCATCGAGGACTCCTCGCCGCAGATGTAGGCGCCCGCTCCCACCCGGACATGGAGGTCGAAGGTGAGTCCGGAGCCGAGGATGTCCTGGCCGAGATACCCGTGGGTGTACGCCGCGTCGATCGCCCGCCGCAGAGCGGCCACCGCGTGCGGGTACTCCGAGCGCACGTAGACGTAGCCCTCGGTCGCCCCGACGGCGTGGGCCGCGATCGTCATGCCCTCGACCAGGGTGAACGGGTCGCCCTCGGTGACCATCCGGTCGGCGAAGGTGCCGGAGTCGCCCTCGTCGAAGTTGCAGGCCACGAACTTCAGGTCGGAGGCCGCCTCGAGGACGGTCTTCCACTTGATGCCCGCCGGGAAGCCCGCGCCACCGCGCCCGCGCAGGCCCGAGTCGGTCACCTCCTGCACGACCTCGACCGGTGAGAGCGACAGGGCACGCCGGAGCCCGGCCCAGCCGCCGTGCGCCTCGTAGTCGGCCACCGACGTCGGGTCGACCACCCCGACCCGGGCGAAGCTCACCCTGCGTTGCGAGGCCAGCCACGGATGCGCGTCGACGAGCCCGATCGCGCCTGGGTGCTCGAGGAGGTCGCTCGGCGACCGTCTCGAAACCACCTCGACGAGAGCGGGCAGGTCCTCCGGAGCGACGTTGCCGAAGCCCACCCGACCCTGGTCGGTCTCGACCTCGACCAGCGGCTCGAGCCAGAGCATGCCGCGCGACCCGTTGCGCACGACGGGAAGTCCGGTCGCCTCGAAGGCGGCTGCCACCTCGTCCGCCCCGACCGAGACCGCGGCGGCATCACCGGGAACGAACACCCGGGTGGACGGAGCCGTCAACGCCATCCCTCCGTGAGCGCATCGAGCCGGTCTGCCGAGAGCCGGCCGTGGAGGCGGCCGTCGAGCGTGCCGGAGGGCCCGAGGGCGCAGTTGCCGAGGCAGAAGACCTCGGAGACCTCGACGCCGGACCCGAGGGCGTCGGCGCGATCGCGCGTTGCGGCGTACAGCGCCTCGGCGCCGACCGCCTGGCAGGCCTCGCCGCGACACAGCGCGACCGCGTGCACAGGCGGCGGCAGGGTGCGGAAGTCGTGGTAGAACGACACGACCCCGTGGACCTCCGCCACCGAGAGGTTCAGCACGTCGGCGATCGTCTCGACGTCCTCGCGGGCGACGTGCCCGAGCTCGCCCGTCACGTCATGCAGGACCGGCAGCAGCGGGCCGCGCTCGCCCAGGTGCTGCGACGCGATGGCGCGCACGAGCGCGATCCGGTCGGTCGCGGGCGCGGTGGTCATCAAGCAGCTCCTGGAGTGGCGGTCGTCACCATCGTAGTGCTGCGACGTCAGGCGCCCGTCACCTCGACCTCGAGTCCCGCCGGGGCCTCCACGTCGAGGACGTGCCCCTCGGCGTCCAGTGAGACCGAGAGCGAGCCGGCGCCGAGCCGGAGGCCGGTGACCGACACCGCACCGACGGGGCTCGGCCGCAGCGGCCGGAGCCTGACCCGCCCGGCGGGGAGGTCGGGCTCGAGGCCGAGGATCGAGGTCACCATCGCGAGTGCGGACGCGGCCGACCATGCCTGGGGACGGCAGGACGCGGGGTACGGCGCAGGGGTGGCGAGCGCAGGGTCGGCGGCGTACAGCTCGGGGAAGCGGAAGTCGACGTGCATCGCGCCCTCGAGCAGCGCCCGCAGCGTGCGGGCGGCCGCGGCGTCCTGCCCTGCGGCCGCGAGCCCACGGACGCCGATGGTGGAGTCGTGCACCCAGACCGAGCCGGTGTGGTAGCCGATCGGGTTGTACGCCGGGTTGGCGCGGCCCAGGGTGCCGATGCCGAACTGCCCCAGCAGGTCCGGGGAGGTGAGCCGCCGTGCGACGAGGACGTCCTCGTCAGGTGTGAGGAGACCGGTGCCGACGACATGGCCCATGTTGCTGGCGACGCCGTCGACCGGCTGGCCGTCCCGGTCGAGCGCCATCGCGAGATACGGGCCCTCGGCGTCGGTGACCCAGAAGCGCTCACGGACGCGCGCCTCCAGGTCGTCGGCCCACGCGAGGAGCCCGGCCACCTGGTCGGGTGCCCTGTGCTCCCAGGAGTCGCTGTTGCCGAGCAGGTCGGCCGCCGCCCGCGCGGCCTGCACGGCGTACCCCTGCACCTCGAGGAGGGCGATCGGAGACACGGCGATGCTGCCGTCACGGCGCCGCATCGCGTCGTGGGAGTCCTTCCACCCTTGGTTGGACAACCCTCGGCCGGTGTGGTCGTTGTAGCGAAGGAGACCGTCGTCGCTGGCCGAGACCGAGTCCCGGATCCAGCGGACTGCGGCTTCCAGCGCAGGGTCCAGGGCGGCGACCTGGGCGGTCGGCAGCCCCCACCGCCAAGCGTCATGCAGGAGCAGCACCCACAGGGGGGTGGCGTCGACGGTGCCGTAGTAGACCGGTGGCAGCGCGTGCGATCCAGCAGTGCCGTCAGGGTCGGCGCGGCGCACCTCGTGGACTATCTTGCCGGGCTCCTCAGCGGTGGCGAGGTCGTGCTGCCGCCCTTGGCGACGCGCGAGTGAACGCAGGGTGCCCCCGGCGAGCTGCGTGCCGAGCGGCAGCCCGAAGCGAGCGGCCCAGATCGAGTCGCGCCCGAAGAGCGTGAGGTACCACGGCGACCCGGCGCCCAGGTAGACGTCGTCGTGGTCCAGCGGGTCAGTCTGGAGCAGACCCGTGAGGTCGAGCACCGAGGTGTCGACCGTGAGGTCGAGCCGTCGGTCGTCTGCCTGAACCCTGAAGGCGGACCAGTCGACCAGCAGCGCACCGCTCCCGGGGTCGAACGGCGTGGGGTGCAGCCGCCGCGCCTCGACCGCGAACCCGACCTCCACGGGTGCGCCGGGCTCCACGTCGATCTCCCACGACAGGGCAAGGGCTCCGGAGTCGAGCACGCAGGACGTCGCACCGGGCGCGGTGACCCGCGTGACGTGCGAGCCGTCGCGCCACTCGCCCCTGCCGGGCGTGGTCGCCCGGGCGGGCAGCAGACCGGGCGAGTCACCGCCCGCCTTGACCGACGCGAGGTCGAGCCCGTCTCCGCCGATCTCGACGGTCAGGGTGGTGCCGATCGGCTCCTGCGCCGACGACGAGACGACGAGGAGCTCCTCGGCTCCCAGCCCGACGAGGGTTCGGGTACGCCGCACGGTCACCGTCGGGTCGGCACCGAGCGGACCCAGCATCCGGGCGACCAGATAGCTGTCGGCCCGGTGGCCGACCGCGCGCGAGGTCAGCCGCACCGGTCGATGGCCGTCGTAGCTCAGCCGCAGGTCCCGCACCACGCGCCGGTCGTCGACGTAGAGGCCGCTGGCGGGGGAGTCCCCGAGGTCGCCGTCCGCGCCGGACACGCACGTCGCGGTGCCGAGAACGGTGATGTCGAGGTCGTGGAGCCAGGGTTGCCGTGGAGGCTCCTGTGTCATGTCACTCACTCCTCCCGAGAGCGCCCGGGGCGCACCCCGGACCTTGACAACGGCTGGTGACCGCGACCACAGTACAAGAGATTTGAACCTTCAAATCACTCGGGCTCGGGAGCATGTCCATGAAGAGACCAGCATCGATGGCGGGCACGGACCTGCCCGCGTCGGGCTGGGGTGGCGGGAGCACCAAGGCAACGATCGACGACGTGGCCAGCGCGGCCGGGGTGTCGCGACAGACCGTCACCAACACGCTGTCCTACCCCCACAAGGTCCGCGCGGAGACCCGAGACCGGGTGCGGGCCGAGATCCAGCGGCTCGGCTATCGACCGTCGGCCGCCGCACGCTCGATGCAGTCGCGGATCTCCGGGGCCCTGGGGATCGAGCTGCGCACGCTGGGTCCGGGGTACCACAACGGGCTGATGGCTCCGCTGCTCGCCGAGCTCAGCCGTGCGGCCGGCATCCGCGGCGCGCACATGGTGACCTTCGGTGAAGCGACCCAGGAGTCCAGCCTCGCGGCGTACGAGCACATGTGGCTGACCCGGCGGGTGGACGCCTTCGTGCTCACCGACACCGAGCGCGACGACCCACGCCCTGGCTGGCTGGCCGAGCAAGGTGCGCCCTTCGTCTCGTTCGGCCGCGTCTGGAACGACCCGGCGTTCACGCGCTGGGTCGACGTGGACGGCGGCGCCGGCACCTCCCTGGCCGTCGAGCACTGTCGCGAGCGGGGATACGAGCAGGTCGCGTACCTCGGCTGGCAGCCCGGTCTATCGCCGGTGATGGACGACCGGTACGCCGGCTGGCGCACAGCCTGCACAGCCGGGGGCCTGCCTGTCGACGACCTGGGCGGCACGTGTGCCGACGACCTCGGAAGCGTCACGGCCGAGGCCCTCAGCCTGATCGACGTCATGGGCGGCAGGGGAGCAGTCGTGTGTGCCACCGACCTGATCGCGGTCGGGGTGCACCACGCCCTGGCGGTCCGGGGCCTGCAGGTAGGACGGGATGTCGGCCTGGTCGGCTTCGACGACTCCGAGACAGCCAGGCTGCACGGCCTGACCAGCGTGCGCCAGCCGCTCGACCTGATCGCCGACCAGCTGGTCCTGATGCTGCACGACGCCTTCCGCGGGCAGGCGGCACCCGAGACCAGCGGCTTGCTGCTCCGGCCCGCTCTGCACGAGCGGGGGAGCACCCGCGGCCACGACGACGGTCGGGCTGCGACACCGGCGACACCGACGACACCGACAACGGGGACCACCAACGGGGACTGACGGGGACCGAGGAGTGACAGCGCACGCTGTGCGCCGAGAGAGAGGAACGGTTGTGTCCAGAAAGCGGGTTCTTGGGGCCGCAGCGGCGGTCGCTGCGCTGGCGGTGACGTCGGCGTGCGGAAGCAACAACGGGTTCAGCAGCGGGAGCGCAGGCTCCCCGACATCGGGTCCGACGTCCGGGGTGAGCCTGACGATGATGATCGCGTCGTCGGGCGACGCGGAGACCAACGCCGTGGACGCGGCGACGAAGGCTTGGGGTCAGCAGACCGGGAACACGGTGAAGGTCGTGCCCGCCTCGAACATCCAGCAGCAGCTCACCCAGGCCATGGCGGGCGGGTCGCCCCCTGACGTCTTCTACGGCGAGGCGAACATGTTCCAGTCGCTGGTGCAGGCACATCAGCTGGCCGCGACCGGCGACACCGTGCAGGACTCCGGTGACTTCTACCCCCAGCTGGCCAAGTCGTTCACGGTGGACAACAGCTACTACTGCGTGCCGAAGGACTTCTCGACGCTCGCGATCGAGATCAACACCGACCTGTGGAAGAAGGCCGGCCTCACCGACGCCGACCTGCCCACCACCTGGCCCAAGCTGGAGGCGGCCGCCAAGGCGTTGACCGGCAACGGCGTCACCGGTCTGGTCATGAGCGACACGCTCGACCGCGTCGGCGCCTTCATGGTCGAGGCGGGCGGGTCCTACACGAACGCCGACGGAACGGCGTTCGACTTCAGCTCGCCACAGGATCTGCAGGGGCTGCAGTTCGTGCAGAAGCTGGCCCAGGAGGGCGTGCTGAAGTTCCCCAAGCAGATCGGCGAGACCTGGGGCGGCGACTCGATGGGCTCGGGTAAGGCGGCGATGACGATCGAGGGCAACTGGTTCATCGGCGGCATGAAGTCCAGCTACCCCGACCTCCACTACCGCGTGGTCCCGATGCCACAGGGACCGGCGGGTCAGGGCACCCTGTCGTTCACCAACTGCTGGGGCGTGGCCGCCAAGAGCCAGCACCAGGCGGCCGCGGTGAGCCTGGTCAACTACCTCACCTCGCAGAAGCAGCAGCTCACGTTCGCCGAGACCGTCGGCGTGATGCCGTCGCGGCCGTCGGTGAAGTCGGCCTTCGTGAGCCAGGACCCGATCCAGAAGGCCTTCATCGACGAGGCGTCGTACGCCGTCCCGCAGGTGACCACAGTCGGGTTCAGCCAGGCGCAGGCCGCGTTCGACGCGAAGGTCCAGGATCTGTCGTCGAACGCCGACCCGAAGCAGATGCTCGACCAGCTGCAGACCAACGCGACGAGCCTGCTCAAGAAGTGAGTGGCGAGGTGGGTCTCCAGGACCGCGCCGCGCCGGCGGCCCGGCCCCGGAGACCCCGTGGACACGGGAGACGGCGCCGCGGGAGCCGGCGCAGGGAGACCGCCACGGGTTGGGCCTTCGTCGCCCCCGCGGTGGTGCTGCTGCTGGTGTTCCTCGCGATCCCGATCGTGCTCGCGCTCTACGTCAGCTTCACCGACTGGACCGGGCTGACCGACCCGCTCACCTCAGGAGGGGCGCACTGGGTCGGCCTGGACAACTACAAGTCGCTGCTGACGGAGCCTGGGCTCGACCGCGACGGGTTCATCACCTCGGTGCGCAACAACCTCTACTTCGTGCTGTTCGTGGTGCCCCTGCAGACGTGCCTGTCGCTCGGACTGGCCGTCCTGGTCAACAACCGCTTCCTCAAGGGGAAGAGCTTCTTCCGGACGGCGTTCTACTTCCCGTCGGTGACCTCGAGCATCGCGATCACCGTGGTCTTCATCTTCCTGTTCAACCCGACCGGAGTGGTCAATGCGCTGATGTCGAAGGTGGGCATCCACGGCCCCAACTGGCTGATCGACGAGACGGGCGTCTTCCACGCGCTCCTCGGCGACCTCGGGGTGCACTCGGCGCCGGGCTGGTCGCAGCACCCGGTCCTGGGGATGCAGCTGTGGGACTGGCTGTCCGGCCCCTCGGTGGGCATGTGCGTGCTCATCGTGATGCTGACCTGGACCTCGTCGGGCACCTTCATGCTGATGTTCCTCGCCGGCCTGCAGTCGATCTCGGAGGACCTCGACGAGGCAGCCGCGATCGACGGCGCTACGGGTTGGAAGCTCTTCCGCCACGTGACTCTGCCCCTGCTGCGTCCCAGCCTGGTGCTCGTCCTCACGCTCGGCCTGATCGGCACCTGGCAGGTCTTCGACCAGGTGTACCTGCTCGGGCCGAACAACCCGACGGTGACGATGCCGGCGTACTTCTCCTATACCGAGAGCTTCGCCAACTCCGGATTCGGGGTCGGCGCTGCAGTCGCCTTCCTGCTGTTCGTGCTCATCGTGGTGATCACGCTGGTCCAGCGCCGGCTCCTGCCCGAGGACGTGGAGTCGTGACGCGGCGCGTGCGATGGGGCCGGCTGGTCGCCGGCTACGTCGTGCTGGTGATCTTCGCGCTGATCTTCATCGGCCCGTTCCTCCTCCAGCTGGTCACGTCGTTCAAGACCGATCCCGACGCCACCGCCCACCCGCTCTCGTTGGTTCCGCACCCGTTCGACCTGGGGGCCTGGCAACGGATCTTCGGGCTCACGCCGAACTCCTCGGTGCCGGTCCTGCGCTGGCTGGGCAACTCGGTGCTCGTCGCGGTCCTCATCACGACCGGCCGGGTGTTCCTCGACAGCCTGGCCGGCTACGCGCTCGCCCGGGTCGACTTCGTCGGACGCCGAGCGGTGTTCGCCGGCGTCCTGGGGACCCTTGCCGTGCCGGGGGTCGTGCTGCTGATCCCACGCTTCCTCGTGCTCAAGGAGCTCGGCATCTACGACACCTACGTCGGGATGATCCTGCCGATCGCCGTCGACGCCACCGGGATCTTCTTGATGCGTCAGGCCTTTCTGAAAGTGCCGGTGTCGCTGGAGGAGGCGGCCCGGATGGACGGCGCCGGACCGTTCCGCATCTACTGGTCGGTGGTGCTGCCCCTCGTGCGCCCGGCCCTGATCACGCTGACCATCCTGTCGTTCCAGGGCTCGTGGAACGAGTTCAGCTACTTCTTGGTCTCGACCTCGTCTCCGGACCACTTCACGCTGACCACCGGTCTGGCGCAGCTCACGTCCGGATCCCTCGGTCAGGGCAACCAGTACCCCCTCTTCATGGGCGCGGCCCTCATCACCACGGTGCCGGTGGCCGTCCTGTTCTTCGTCTTCCAGAAGCGGCTCACCCGCGACCAGCTGGCTGGTGGCGTGAAGGGCTGACGACGCCGTCAGGCGTCGCCGGCCGCCTGCGCGGCGTTCACCTCGGTGTCGGCACCCTCGGTGGAGAGGTGGCCGCCCTGGTCCTCCAGGTGGGCGCGGATGAACCAGTGGAACAGCTCCAGCTGCTCGGTCTCGGAGATGAACATGTCCTGGGTGACCGGGTCGAGCTCCTCGAGTTCCTTGATGCCCTCGCGATAGCTCTCGACCACACCGCGATAGATCATGTCCAGGGCGCCGAGGTGCTCCTGGGTCCCCGCTCGGCGCAGGGAGTAGTCGTCCCAGGTCCGGCCCTCGACGATCGAGCCGGGAGTGCCTTGAGGCGAGCCGCCGAGGGTCGCGATCCGCTCGGCCAGGTCGTCGGCGAAGCCGCGTACGGCGTCCACCTGGGGGTCGATCATCTCGTGGACGGCGATGAAGTGCGGACCCACGACGTTCCAGTGCACGTGCTTGAGCGTGAGGTGCAGGTCGTTCATCGCGTGGAGGCGGGACTGGAGCAGCGCGATCACGCTCTCGGCCTGCTCCTGGCTGAGCCCGGGAGTCGTGTAGTGGATGTCTGAGGTAGTGGCCATGGCCTCTCCGTACCCACTTCCGGCCGTCAGTCCCCACGACGTGATCCATCCCATGCCCGGCGTGGCGAAGGCCTCGGTCACCAGAGGCGGGGCCCGCCCCGTCACAATCGTCGGGACACCGACCCGGAGGACGGCCCCGCCGCATGGCTGACGACACCGACCGCGAGCCGCAGGACGCGACCGCGACCGCTCCGTCGTCCCCTCGACGCCGGCCGCGCTGGGTCCGTGGCACGGTCATGGTCATCCTGGTGCTCGCCGCCTTCGAGTACGGCGTGCTGCCGAGCCTGGTGGCCGCCCGGCACGACATCGACCTGGTGCGCTCGGCGTCGGTGATCCTGCTGTGCGGTGCGTTCCTGCTCGAGGCGGCATCGCTGGTCTGCTACACCGGGCTCACCCGGGCGGTCCTGCCTGCCGACGCCCATGTGGGGTGGGGCACCCAGCTGGCCATCGACCTGACGGGATACGGCGTCAGTCACGTGGTGCCGGGGGGCGGAGCCACCGCGATGGGGCTGAGATACGGGTTGATGTCCTCGGCCGGCATCCCGCGCCGGTCGGTGGTGACCGCGACGGCCACCCAGACAGTGCTGAGTGACCTGTTCCTGGCGGTGTGCTACCTCATCGGCGCGTTCGTGGCGTTCCCCCAGGTCGTGCAGCACCGCTCGCTCCAGGTCGCGGTCGTGGCCGGGATCGGCTTCTTCGTGCTGGTCGCCGGCGCGGCCGCGGTCGTGGTCCGCCGCCACCTGCGCTGGGCCGACCCGATCCAGGACGCGGGGACCCGACTCGGCGCGTGGCTGCAGCCGCGCCTGGCCAAGGTGGGCACCGAGCTGGCGGCCTTCCTGGTCGATCGCAGGAGGACAGCCCGAGCGGCCGCGTTCGGGATGTCGAACTGGCTGCTCGACGCCTCGTGCCTGTACGTCTGCCTCGCGGCGTACGGCGGTCCGCACCTGGGCCCCGAGGTGGTGCTGACGGCGTACGGCTTCGCGAACCTCCTGGGCCTGCTGCCCCTCACCCCCGGCGGGCTGGGTCTGGTGGAGGGATCCCTGATCCCGCTGCTCATCGCCCTCGGCGGCCCGACGAGCGGTGTCGTGCTGGGTGTGCTGACCTGGCGGGTCTTCCAGTTCTGGCTCCCCGTGCCCCTGGCGGCCGGGTGCTACCTCTGGCTGAGGCTGACCGGCCGGACGACCGGCCGTCGCGAGGTCGTCGTCAAGAACGCGTCAGGATCCCGCTCGGACGCGTCAGGAACCCGTTAGGACCCTCGGCTCAGAGCCTCTCGCGGCCTGTGATGGGAGACGGAAGGTCTCTCTCACTGGAGGTGTGTGGTGCTCGATGTCGCGCTGATAGCGCTGACGATCGCGGTCTTCGCGGTGCTGGCTCTCGTGCTGAAGGGGCTGGAGCGGCTGTGAGCACCGAGAACCTCGTCGGCCTCGTGGTGGCCGTCCTGCTGACGGGCTACCTCGTGGTGGCCCTGCTCTTCCCGGAGCGGTTCTGATGAGCGACACCGCCGCCGGGCTGCTCACCGTGCTGGCGCTGGTGGCCGTGCTGGGCGTCACGCACGTCCCCCTCGGCGACTACATGGCACGCGTCTACTCCGAGAAGCAGCACTGGCGCGTCGAAAAGGCGCTCTACCGAGCCTGCCGGCTGGATCCGGAGGCCGACCAGACCTGGGCGACGTACGCCGTGTCGGTGCTCGGCTTCTCGCTGGTCTCGGTACTGTTCCTCTACGGCCTGCAGCGGCTCCAGCACGCCCTGCCGATGAGCCTCGGCTACGACCCGGTCCATCCGCAGCTGGCCTGGAACACGGCCGCGTCGTTCGTCACCAACACCAACTGGCAGAACTACGTCGGCGAGTCCACGATGGGCTACCTCGTGCAGATGGCCGGGCTGGCGGTGCAGAACTTCGCCTCGGCCGCCGTCGGCATGGCGGTGGCGGTCGCCCTGGTCCGGGGCTTCGCCCGCTCCCGCACCAGCCGGGTCGGCAACTTCTGGGTCGACCTGGTCCGCGGCTGCGTCCGCATCCTGCTCCCTCTCGCGGTGGTCGTCACGGTGCTGCTGATCGCCGGTGGCACGGTGCAGAACCTGTCCGACACCCACACGATCAGCACCCTGGCCGGCGGCACCCAGCACCTGCCCGGCGGCGCGATCGCCAGCCAGGAGGCGATCAAGGAGCTGGGCACGAACGGCGGCGGCCCCTACAACGCCAACTCGGCCCACCCCTTCGAGAACCCGAACGGTCCGACCAACTTCCTGGAGATCGTGAGCCTCCTGCTGATCCCGTTCGCCCTGCCGCGCGCGTTCGGCAAGCTCCTGGGTGACAAGCGCCAAGGCTTCGCGATCCTGGCGACCATGGCCGTGATCTTCACGGCGTCCCTGGCGCTGATCACCACCTTCGAGGCCCACCACTCGGGTACGGCGCTCACGGCAGCGGGGGCCGCGATGGAGGGCAAGGAGGTGCGCTTCGGAGTGCCGTCCTCGGCCCTCTTCGCGAACGCGACGACCCTCACCTCCACGGGCGCTGTGAACTCGATGCACGACTCCTTCACACCCCTCGCGGGTGGCACCGAGATGCTCGACATGATGTACGGCGAGATCGCGCCCGGCGGGACCGGCTCCGGTCTCTACGGCATGCTCGTCCTGGCGGTGATCACCGTGTTCGTGGCCGGCCTGATGGTCGGACGCACGCCGGAGTACCTCGGCAAGAAGATCAAGGCACGCGAGGTCAAGTTCGCCGCTCTCTACATCCTGACGACTCCGGCCGTCGTCCTGATCGGCACTGGCGTCGCGATGTCGATCCCGTCCGCTCGGGCGTCCATGGAGAACGCCGGCCCTCATGGGCTGTCCGAGGTGCTCTATGCCTTCACGTCCCAGGGCAACAACAACGGCAGTGCCTTCGCCGGGCTGACCGGCGACACGAGCTTCTACAACATCGCCGGCGGTCTCGCCATGCTCATCGGACGCTTCCTGCCGATGCTGTTCGTGCTCGGTCTGGCCGGCTCGCTGGCCGCCCAGAGACCGGTCCCGGCGACCGACGGCACGCTCCCGACCCACCGGCCTCTCTTCGTCGGCATGCTCGTCGGAGTCGTCGTCATCGTCGTGGCTCTCACCTACTTCCCGGCGCTGGCGCTGGGACCGCTCGCGGAAGGACTCGCACGATGACCGACCTCGCCCACCCCGGCTCGCCGCAGGCGCGCGTCGGCGCCGGGCTCATCGACGCCCGGATGCTTCTCACCCAGCTGCCTGCTGCCTGCGCGAAGCTCGACCCCCGCACCATGGCCCGCAACCCGGTGATGTTCGTCGTCGAGGTCGGCGCCGCCCTGACCACCGCGCTGGCGATCGCCCACTCCTCGGTCTTCGCGTGGCTCATCGTGCTGTGGCTCTGGGCCACCGTGGTGTTCGCCAACCTGGCCGAGGCCGTGGCCGAGGGCCGCGGCAAGGCCCAGGCAGCCTCGCTGCGCAGGAGCCGTCAGGAGACCACGGCGCGCGTGCTCGTCGACGGCGTCGAGCACCCCACGCCGGCCGCAGAGCTGAAGGTCGACGATCGCGTGGTGTGCGAGGCCGGCGACGTGGTCCCGAGCGACGGCGACGTCGTCGAGGGCATCGCCAGCGTGGACGAGTCGGCCATCACCGGGGAGTCCGCTCCGGTGATCCGGGAGGCGGGCGGGGACCGATCGGCGGTGACCGGTGGCACCCGCGTGCTCTCGGACCGGGTGGTCATCAGGATCACGGCCAAGCCCGGCGAGACGTTCCTCGACCGGATGATCGCGCTGGTCGAGGGGGCCAACCGCCAGAAGACCCCCAACGAGATCGCCCTCAACATCCTGCTCGCGAGCCTGACCATCATCTTCCTGCTCGCCGTCGTCACCCTGCAGCCCTTGGCGATCTTCAGCGGCGCCGGCCAGTCCGGCATCGTCCTGGTGTCGCTGCTCGTCTGCCTGATCCCGACGACCATCGGCGCCCTCCTGACCGCGATCGGCATTGCCGGCATGGATCGCCTCGTGCAGCGCAACGTGCTCGCCATGTCCGGACGCGCGGTCGAGGCGGCCGGCGACGTCAACACCCTGCTGCTCGACAAGACCGGCACGATCACCCTGGGCAACCGTGAGGCGGTCGAGCTCATCCCGCTGAGCGGCGTCGACGCACGCGAGCTGGCGGACGCGGCCCAGCTGTCCAGCCTCGCCGACGAGACGCCCGAGGGCCGGTCGATCGTGGTGCTCGCCAAGCGCGAGTACGGGCTGCGCGACCGGCAGCCCGGTGAGCTGGCCCACGCGACGTTCGTGCCCTTCAGCGCCCAGACGCGGATGAGTGGCTGCGACCTGGCCGAGAACGGCCAGTCGCGCAGCGTCCGCAAGGGCGCGACGAGCGCGGTCCGAGAGTGGGTCCGGGAGAACGCCGGCACGCCGCCGGCCGATCTGGGTCCCCTGGTCGACGCGATCGCCGGCGGCGGCGGTACGCCGTTGGTCGTGGCGGAGACCGGACCCCGCGGCGCACGGGTCCTGGGTGTCGTCCACCTCAAGGACATCGTCAAGAACGGCATGCGCGAGCGGTTCGACGAGCTGCGTCGGATGGGGATCCGGACGGTGATGATCACGGGCGACAACCCGCTCACAGCCAAGGCCATCGCCGACGAGGCGGGCGTCGACGACTTCCTCGCGGAGGCCAAGCCCGAGGACAAGCTGGCCCTGATCCGGCAGGAGCAGGAGGGCGGGCGCCTGGTGGCGATGACCGGCGACGGCACCAACGACGCCCCTGCGCTCGCACAGGCCGACGTCGGCGTGGCCATGAACACCGGGACGTCGGCGGCCAAGGAGGCCGGCAACATGGTCGACCTCGACTCCAACCCCACGAAGCTGATCGAGATCGTGGAGATCGGCAAGCAGCTCCTCATCACCCGCGGGTCGCTCACGACGTTCTCCATCGCCAACGACGTCGCGAAGTACTTCGCGATCCTGCCCGCGATGTTCGCGCCGGTCTATCCGGGGCTCGACCGGCTGAACGTGATGCACCTGTACAGCCCGCGATCGGCCATCCTCTCGGCGGTGATCTTCAACGCCCTGGTGATCGTGGCGCTCGTGCCGCTGGCCCTGCGCGGCGTGCGCTACACGCCCTCGTCCGCGGCAGACATGCTGCGGCGCAACCTGCTGGTCTACGGCGTCGGTGGGCTGGTCATCCCGTTCATCGGCATCAAGCTCATCGACCTCCTCATCCAGTTCGTCCCCGGAATCAGGTGACCTCCGTGAAAGCCTCCGTCCGACTGCTGGGACAGACCCTCGCTGGTCTCCGCCTGTTGCTGGCCCTCACCGTGGTGTTCGGCCTCGCCTACCCGCTGCTGATGACGGGCGTCGGTCAGGTCGCGTTCCACAGCCAGGCCAACGGCTCCCTGGTGGAGGTGAACGGCAAGGCCGTCGGCTCCTCCCTGATCGGGCAGGAGTTCAAGGGCGAGCAGTGGTTCCACCCCCGACCCTCTGCCGGGGGCTACGACGCCCTCGCGTCCGGCGGCACCAACCTCGGGCCCGACTCGCCGGACCTGGTCAAGGCCATCGCCGCCGCCCGGGCGGCCGTGGCGAAGGACGACGGAGTCCTGCCCTCCGACGTACCGCCGGACGCGGTGACGTCGAGTGGCTCGGGCTTGGACCCCGACATCTCCCCGGCCTACGCACACATCCAGGTCGCTCGGGTCGCGAAGGCGCGGGGTCTGAGCGTCGACCAGGTGCAGCGCCTCGTCGACGACCACACCCAGGACCGAGACCTCGGCTTCCTGGGGGAGCCGCGGGTCGACGTGCTCTCGCTGAACGTCGCCCTGGAGCGGGCCGCAGGAGGATGACCCTGTGAACCGCGGATGCCTGCGCGTCTACCTCGGCATGGCGCCGGGCGTGGGCAAGACGTTCGCCAGGCTTGACGAGGGCCGGCGCCGGCTGGACCGCGGGACCGACGTGGTCGGGGCCGTCGTCGAGACGCACGGCCGCGCCCACACCGCCGAGCAGCTCGCAGGTCTCGAGATCGTGCCGCGCCGGACCATGAGCTACCGCGGGGCGACGTTCGAGGAGCTCGACCTCGACGCTGTGCTCGCACGCGCCCCTGCCGTCGCCCTGGTCGACGAGCTCGCTCACACGAACATCCCCGGCAGCCGGAACGAGAAGCGGTGGCAGGACGTCGACGAGATGCTCGACGCGGGCATCGACGTCATCACGACGGTCAACATCCAGCACCTGGAGTCACTCAACGACGTCGTGCAGAAGATCAGCGGCGTCGAGCAGCGCGAGACCATCCCGGACCAGATCGTCCGCCGGGCCGACCAGATCGAGATCGTCGACATCTCCCCGGAGGCACTGCGCCGCCGGATGGCGCACGGCAACATCTATCCGCCTGACCGTGTCGATGCCGCCCTGTCGAACTATTTCCGGGTCGGCAACCTGTCCGCGCTGCGCGAGCTGGCCCTGCTCTGGGTCGCCGAGCGCGTCGACGAGGCGCTCCAGCGCTACCGCGCGGCGCACGGCATCGAGCAGTCCTGGGAGGCGCGCGAGCGGATCGTGGTCTCGCTGCCGGGAGGTCCCGAGGGCGAGACCCTGCTCCGGCGGGCCGTGCGCATCGCCGCCCGCACCACCGGCTCCGAGCTGCTCGCCGTCCACGTCGTCAAGGGCGACGGGCTCTCGCCCCTGGATCCCGCGGAGATCAGCCGGCAGCGGGTCCTGGCCGAGTCGATGGGGGGCTCCTGGCACCAGCTCGTCGGCGACGACGTGGCCGCGGCCCTCCTGGACTTCGCCCGTGCCGAGAACGCGACCCAGATCGTGCTCGGCACCAGCCGACACGGCCGTTGGGAGGCGTTCCTTGCGGGCGAGGGCGTCGGCGCTCGGGTGACCCGCATGTCGGGGTCGATCGACGTACACCTGGTCACGCATGAGGCGGCGTCCGCGCCGGGCCTCCGGGTCAGCGTGCCCGTCGCCGGCCTGACGACCGCCCTCAGCGTGCGACGCCGTGTCCAGGGAGCCTTGCTCGCGCTGGTGGCCCTCCCGCTCCTCACCTTGCTGCTGGGCCGGCTGCGGGGGGAGCTCAACCTCCCCAGCGACATCCTGCTGTTCCTGGGGGTCGTCATCGTCGTCGCGCTGGTCGGGGGGCTCTGGCCGGCCCTCGCCGCTGCCGTCGCGGGGAGCCTCCTGCTGAACTACTACTTCACCCCACCTCTCTACACCTTCACGATCTCCGACAAGAACAACGCCCTGGCGCTGCTGGTCTTCGTCGCCGTGGCAGCTCTGGTGTCGGTGCTCGTCGAGCGCGTCGTACGCCGGACGACGGAGGCCGGGCGGGCCCAGGCAGAAGCCGCGATCCTGGCCGGTCTCGCCGGCGGCATCCTGCGCGGGGAGACCTCCCTGGAGCAGATCCTGGCCCGGGCCCGGGAGACCTTCGGGTTGGCCTCGGTGACCTTGCTCGAGCGTCGCGAGGGTGCCGCCGAGAGTGCCGCCCAGAGTGCCGCGGAGGGTGGCAGCGGCTGGACGACGCTGGCGTCCGTGGGCTCCGGCGCCGGTCACGCGGTCACCGACCTGGCTGTCAGCGCAGACCTGAGGTTGCGGGTCGACGGCGTCGTGCGGGGATCCGACCAGCGCCTCCTGACCGCCTTCGCCGCCCAGGCGGCGATCGTGCGCGAGCGGGCCGAGCTGTCGGACCGCGCCGCGCAGGCCGCGGTCGTGGCCGAGGCCGACCGGACCCGCGCGGCCCTGCTCACCGCCGTCAGCCACGACCTCCGGAGCCCGTTGGCGTCGGCCAAGGCGAGTGTCACGTCCCTGCGCAGCGACCGCGTCGAGTGGAGTGACGAGGCGCGCGAGGAGCTGCTCGAGACGGCCGACGAGTCGCTGGATCGGCTGACCCGACTGATCGAGAACCTGCTCGACCTGAGCCGCCTGGAGGCCGGGGCCCTCGCGGTCAGCCTCGCGCCGGTCGCGCTCGACGAGCTCGTCCCGGTCGTGCTGGACGCCCTCGGCCGAGACGACCGGGTGCGCGTGGACGTGCCCGACTCACTGCCGGAGGCCTACGCCGATGCGGTGCTGCTCGAGCGCGTCCTGGCCAACCTGCTGGGCAACGCGCTGCGCTACAGCCCGCCGGACGAGCCGCCGCTGCTCGCCGCCAGCTGCCATGCCGGCTCGGTCGAGATCAGGGTGGTCGACCGCGGACCCGGCGTACCGCGGGACCAGCGGGAGCGGATGTTCGCGCCGTTCCAGCGTCTCGGTGACCGCGACAGCTCCACCGGCGTCGGGCTGGGCCTGGCGCTGAGCCAGGGACTCACCCTCGCGATGGGTGGCAGCCTGGCTGCCGACGACACCCCGGGCGGCGGCCTGACGATGACGGTGACCTTGCCTGTGGTGGGGCCGCCGGTGGGGCCGCCGGTGGGGGAGGGAGCGTGAGCCGGGTCCTCGTGGTCGACGACGAGCCGCAGATCGTGCGCGCGCTGGTCGTCAACCTGCGCGCCCGCGGGTACGACGTGCTGGTCGCGCGGGACGGCCGCAGCGCCCTGCGGACCGCGGCCCAGCATCCCCCGGACCTGGTCGTCCTCGACCTGGGGCTCCCCGACATCGAGGGCACCGAGGTGATCAACGGGCTGCGGGGCTGGACCACCGCCCCCATCATCGTCCTGTCCGGTCGCACCGACCAGGTGCAGAAGATCGCGGCGCTGGACTCCGGGGCCGACGACTACGTCACGAAGCCCTTCGGGATCGAGGAGCTGTTCGCGCGCATGCGGGCCGTCTCTCGGCGCGTCTCTCCGCAGGATCAGCCGAGCGTCCGGCTGGGGGAGTGGGTCGTCGACCTCGCGGCCCATCGGGTGCGCAGGGCAGCAGGCGGCGACGACCTCCGCCTCACCCCGACCGAGTGGAGAGTGCTCGAGATGCTGGTGCGCAACCCGGGTCGGC
>DATBBE010000219.1:0-6603 GCA_036271155.1 Nocardioides sp.
CGCCGACTGGGCGGCGTACGACAGCACCATGACCGCCACGCGTGACAGGTCGAGACGGGCCTGCTCGTCGGAGATGTCGTAGGTCTGTCCCATGCCGAGCATCGGCGCGAGCATCGCCACCGACGCCTGGACGTCGGCGCGGACGTCACCGGTGTGGATCGCGATGTTGTACGGCTCGGCGGGAGGTAGGCCGGGGTCGAAGCTGCCGTCGACCAGCAGCCCCCAGACCTTCTCGAACGGCACCCGGCCGACCAGCTCCTCGATGTCGACACCGCGATAGCGGAGCGCGGACCCCTCCTTGTCGGGCTCGGCGATCTCGGTCGCGAACGCGACCACGCCCTCCAGGCCCTCGTGTACCTCGGGTAGATCGCGTACGTCGGGTTGCTGCTCGCTCATGCGACGACTCCTTCGTCGGGCTGCCTCGTCGATTCTGCCTGCCGATCCCCAGCCACGCACACCCGGGACGTCTCCGTGGGTCCCGGTGCTGGTCTCGGTGGTTGTATGGACGGCGTGAACGACCCGTACGCCGACCTCCGTCGCGAGTACGCCCTCGGCGGGCTGGTCGAGGGCGACCTGACCCCGGAGCCGTTCTCGATGTTCCAGCGGTGGTACCACGACGCCGTCGCCGCGTCGGTCTACGAGCCCAACGCCATGGTCGTGGCCTCGGTCTCGCCGGACGGCCGTCCGTCGTCGCGGCTGGTGCTGCTCAAGGGCTTCACCCCCGCGGGCTGGGTGTTCTTCACCAACCTCGCCTCCCGCAAGGGCAGCGAGCTGACCGCCAACCCCCACGTCTCCCTGCTCTTCCCCTGGCATCCCCTGGAGCGGCAGGTGCGGGTCGACGGCCGGGCGGTCCTGCTCGGTCGCGACGAGGTGGCGACGTACTTCGAGACTCGGCCACGCGGCTCCCAGCTGGGTGCTCACGCCTCTCACCAGAGCCGAGAGGTCGGCTCCCGCCAGGATCTGGACGACGCCTGGGCGGCGGCGGACGCGGCCTACTCCGACACGGTGCCGGTGCCCGACGAGTGGGGCGGCTTCCGGGTGGAGGCCGATGCGGTGGAGTTCTGGCAGGGGCGACCCGGGCGCATGCACGACCGCCTGGTCTACCGCCGCGAGGGCGACTCCTGGTCGGTCCACCGACTCGCTCCGTGAGGGTCTGACCGGGCTTAGTCTGGACGGATGCGTCCCCCCGCCTGGCTCGTCCTGATCGCCGTGTCCGGCTGCGTCGCCGGCGTGCTGACCTCCGGCTCCACGGCGTACGCCGGCGGGGACGGCCGTCAACCCCCGCGAGGCGTGAGACACGTCCACGTGCCGAAGGCCGGGCAGGCGGTCGGCACCCGGCATCCCGATCATGTGGTCGGCAGCGGCACGCCGGCGGGCTGCACGTCGGCGGCCGTGGTGAAGGCGGTGGCGAAAGGCGGGGTGATCACCTTCGACTGCGGGCCGACGCCCGTCACGATCCAGATGAAGCAGACGGCGAAGGTGAAGAACGGACACCGCCGAGCCAACGGGACGATCCGGGCGACCCGCCGCGTGGTGATCGACGGCGGGGGGCTGGTCACCCTGAGCGGGATGGGCCGACGCCGGATCCTGTACCAAGACACGTGCGACCCCAGGCAGGTCTGGACGACGGACCACTGCGACGACCAGGCGTTCCCGAAGCTGGTCCTGCAGAACCTCACCTTCGCCGACGGCGACTCGACCGGGGACACCTACGAGGGTGGCGGTGGTGGCGCGGTCTTCGACCGTGGCGGTCAGCTCAAGATCGTGAACGCACACTTCGCCGACAACCGCTGCGACCGCACCGGACCCGACCTCGGTGGTGCTGCCGTGCGCGCGCTGTCGCAGTACGACCACCGTCCGGTGTACGTCGTGCACAGCACGTTCCGCGGCGGTCGCTGCAGCAACGGCTCGGGACTGAGCAGCATCGGCGTCTCGTGGACCGTGCTCAACAGCGTGTTCATCGGGAACAAGGCGCTCGGGCACGGTGCCAACCCACCCCACCGGCCGGGCCAGCCCGGCGGTGGCTCGGGCGGCGCGATCTACACCGACGGGGACGACTACACGGTGCGTGTCGCCGGCACCCTGATGCGCCACAACCACGCCAACGAGGGAGGGGGTGCGATCTTCTACGTGAGCAACGACCGCTCCGGCCGCCTGCACGTGCGGTGGTCGACACTCGTGCACGACGTCAGCGCCGGATTCGAGACCGTCCCGGGCATCTTCTACGAAGGCCGCGGCCCCATCGACCTGCATCACACGATCCTCCATTGAGGGGAAGCAGGCTGAGGAACGTGAGTGCGCCGTGGCGACCGGCGCGCCTACCATGTGCCGATGGTGCTGCTCGAGCGCACTCCCGCACTCGGCAGCGCTGCCGACTACCTCCGTGCGGCGACAGCGGGGAACGGTCGCCTCGTGTTCGTCGGAGGCGAGGCGGGGGTCGGCAAGACCAGCTTCGTCGACCAGGTCGTGGCAGCGGCCGGCTCGGCCGTGCACGTGGCGAGGGGCGCCTGCGACGGATCCACCACGCCGCCGCCGCTGGGTCCGCTGCGCGAGATGTTGCCGGTACTCCCGGTCGGGATCTGGCCCGAGGACGCGGAGCGAGCAGATGTGTTCCTGCGGCTCGGCGAGGCTCTGGGTCGACCAGGGACGCCGTACCTGCTCGTCATCGAGGACGCCCACTGGGCCGACGACGCCACCCTGGACCTCCTGCGCCATCTCGCACGACGTGTTCATCGGCTCCGCGCGCTGGTCCTGGTCACGTTCCGCTCCGAGGAGATGGTGGGGAGCCATCCGCTGCGGCTGCTGTTCGGTGACGTCACCGCGGCGTCCGGCGTACGCCGGATAGACCTGAACCCGCTCAGCCCGGACGGCGTCCGGGAGCTCCTGGCCGAGGGTGCCGACCAGCAGACCGACCAGCAGACCGACCAGCAGGCCGACCCACTGGATGCTGACCAGCTCCACCGGGTGACCGGTGGGAACCCGTTCTTCGTCACCGAGGTCATCGCGGCGGGGGCGGTGGCCGTGCCGCGGAGCGTGCGCGACGCGGTCCTGTCGCGCACTGCTCGCCTGTCGGCGCCGGCACGCCAGGTGCTCGACCTCGTCGCGTTGGCCGGGCCGCGCTGCGAGCTGGCGCTCGTGGAGGACCTCGCTCCCGAGCTCGCCACCTCGCTCGACGAGGCGCTGGCCCACGGCGTCGTCGTGCTGACCGGCGAGACCGTGATGTTCCGCCACGAGCTGGCTCGGCTGACGGTCCTCGACGAGATTCCGGCGCTGGGCCGCCGCGCACACCACCGGGACGTCCTGACCTGGCTGGAGACGCACGACGGTGAGCCCTCCCGGATGGCCTTCCACGCCGAGGCTGCGGGGCAGGCGGAGGCCGCCCGCACGCACGCCCTCCTGGCTGCCGGTCGGGCGGCCGCTCTCGGCTCGCACACGGAGGCCGGGGAGCAGTACCGCCGGGCGCTGCGTCACAGCGGCTCCGCGTCGGTCGCCGACGTGGCCGAGCTGCAGGGACGGCTCTCCTTCGAGCTCTACGTCACCGGCCGGATGACCGAGGCTCTCGAGGCGCAGCGGGAGGCTCTGGCCGGATGGACCGAGCTGGCCCAGACCGAGCGGGTCGGCCGCTCCCAGCGCTGGATGTCCCGGCTCACCTGGTTCTCCGGCCACACCGCGCGCGCCTGGGAGTACGCCACCCTCGCGACCGCGACTCTCGAGGGGAGCGGCGGTGTCGAGGAGGCGATGGCGGCGAGCAACCGGGCTCAGCTCGGCATGCTCGCCTTCGACCTCGACACGACCCGGCACTGGGCGGGCCGCGCCTTGAGTCTCGTGGAGGGGCGAACGGACCGCGCTGCCGAGGAGGTCCGGGTGCACGCCCTCAACAACCTGGGGGCCGTGGAGATCGACAGCGGGGACGCCGCCGCGGGCTGGAAGCTGCTCGATGACAGCCTGCGGCGTTCGCAGGCGGCAGATCTGCACGAGCACGCTGCGCGGGCGTTCACCAACCTGGCTGCCCAGGGCGTGGCGCTTCACGACCACGCCCGCGCGGGCGCCTACCTGGCCCTCGGCGCGAAGTACTGCCAGGACCGCGACCTCGATGCGTGGGGCCTTTACATGCGCGGGCAGCAGGCGCTGAACCGCCTCGACCAAGGCGGCTCGGCCGAGGCAGTCCTGATCGCCGAGGCCGTGCTCCGGAGTCCTCGGGTCTCGGGAGTGAGCAGGATCATCCCCCTCATGGCCCTGGCGCAAGCGCACGCCAGGATGGGCGACGCGCCGTACGCCGAGACGCTCACTGAAGTCGTCGACCTCGCCTATGGCACCGGGGAGACCCAGCGCATCGGTCCGGCCGGAGCCGCGAGCGCCGAGATCGCGTGGCTGGAGGGTGACGGTGGAGCCGCCGAGCTCGCCGCCCAGCGGGCGTGGGTGGTCGTCGACACCGTGACGAGCCCGTGGACGCGAGGGTTGGTCGCACCCTGGCTGCGGGACGCGGACGCGGCGGCGGCGGCCGACTCCCTGGCGCCGCCGTACCGTGCCGAGGCGCTCCGCGAGTGGAACGAGGCCGCCGACCTGTGGGAGGCGCTGGGCAGCC
This sequence comes from Nocardioides sp., assembly GCA_036271155.1. Taxonomy (GTDB): domain Bacteria; phylum Actinomycetota; class Actinomycetes; order Propionibacteriales; family Nocardioidaceae; genus Nocardioides. The sequence goes on from DATBBE010000219.1 coordinate 4,586, forward strand.
GGTACGCCGCGGGCCTCGCCTGGGCGCGCAGCGGCACCCGGGAGGGTCTCGCGCGCGCCGCGATGCGTTTCGACGAGCTGGGCGCGGGTGCGGCCTCGGCTCGGGTCGCGGCGCTCGCCCGGGCCCGGGGCTGGTCGACGCCGCGTGGGCGCAGGGCGACCACGCGGGCCCACCCGCAGGGACTGACCCGCCGGGAGGCGGAGGTCGCGGACCTGCTGGTGGAGGGTCTGACCAACGGTGCCATCGCCGACCGGCTCGTCCTCTCCAGCCGCACCGTGGAGCACCACGTCGCGGCCGTGATGGCCAAGCTCGACGTGACCTCCCGCCACGCGGTCCGCGACGCTCTCGCTCCGGGCTGAGGGGATAGTCCCCGACGTTTGGGTTGGGTTGAGGGCTGAAAACCAACCAAAACGTCGGGGACTATCCGGAAATCCGCTTGTGAGTGAGTGCTCACTCAGTTACTGTCGTCGGTCGTGACACCACGAGCAGCCCGGCTGGCGCCCGACCAGCGACGCGATGCGTTGATCGGGGCGACGCTGCCGTTGCTGCTGGAGCACGGGCGGACGGTCACCACCAAGCAGATCGCGCAGGCGGCGGGGGTCGCGGAGGGCACGATCTTCGGGGTCTTCGAGTCCAAGGACGACCTGATCCTGTCCGCCGTCGAGCGAGGGCTCGACATCGAGCCGTTCCTGGCCGACCTGCAGGCGATCGACCGCAACCAAGGGCTGCGCGAGCGTCTGCTGGACCTCACCGAGCGGCTCCAAGCCAGGTTCCAGGGCATCTTCACGCTGATGACGGCGATGGGCATGGTCGGGCCGCCGCGCTCGCACGTGCACATGGCGGAAGGTCGGCAGTGGGCCGAGGCCATCATGGTCACCCTCGTCGAGCCGGACGCCGCCTCCCTGACCGTTCCTCCCGAGCAGCTGGTCCACATGCTGCGGCTGCTGACGTTCTCGGGCACCCATCCGCACGTCAGCGAGGGGCGCCAGCTCACACCCGACCAGATCGTCGCGGTGATCCTCGACGGCGTCCTGAAGAAAGAAGACTGATGCTGCTCCGCCTCGTCCGCCGTTTCCTCGCGGCGTACCGCGGCCCCCTCATGGTGGTCGTCGTCCTCCAGTTCATCGGCACCGTGATGGCCCTCTACCTGCCGAGCCTCAACGCCGACATCATCGACAAGGGCGTCATCACCGGCGACACCGGTTACATCGTGCGCATCGGCATGGTCATGGGTGTGGTCGCCGTCGTCCAGATCTGCTGCTCGATCGGTGCGGTCTGGTTCGGCTCGCGTACGGCGATGAGCTTCGGTCGCGACGTCCGAGCGGCGATCTTCCACCGCGTCGGCACATTCAGCCAGCGCGAGGTGCAGGCCTTCGGCGCGCCCAGCCTGATCACCCGCGAGACCAACGACGTGCAGCAGGTGCAGATGCTCGTGCTGATGTCGTGCACGCTGATGGTGATGGCACCGATCATGATGGTCGGCGGCATCGTGATGGCGATCCACGAGGACGTCGGCCTGTCCTGGCTGGTGGCCGTCACCGTGCCGGTGCTGGCGCTGTGCCTGGGCCTGATCATCACCCGGATGGTGCCCAGCTTCCGGCTGATGCAGAAGCGCATCGACGAGGTCAACCGGCTGCTGCGCGAGCAGATCACCGGTGTGCGGGTCGTCCGGGCCTTCGTCCGAGAGCCGCTCGAGACCGAGCGCTTCGCATCGGCCAACGGCGATCTCACCGCCGTAGCCACCCGGGCCGGCCGCTACCAGGCCCTGATGTTCCCCACCGTGATGCTCGTTGCGAACGTCGCCTCCGTGGGGGTGCTGTGGTTCGGTGGCCATCGGGTCGACTCCGGCTCGATGCAGGTGGGCGCGCTGACGGCGTACCTGACGTACCTGATGCAGATCGTGATGTCGGTGATGATGGGCACCTTCATGATGATGATGATCCCGAGGTCGGCCGTCTGCGCCGACCGGGTCATGGAGGTGCTGCGCACCTCGACCTCGGTGCCCCGGCCCGACGAGC
>DATBBE010000220.1:0-21216 GCA_036271155.1 Nocardioides sp.
CCTGGTCCTCGTCGGGAAGCTCCTCGAGCACGTCGGCGAGGCGCTCGTCGTCCATGGCCGCTGCGACGGCGGTACGTCGCTCGGGAGGGAGGTCGTGGATCACGCTGGCAGCGTCGGCGGCGCGCATCTCGTTGAGCGCCGCGATCAGATGGGTGGCCCCTTGGGTGGGCTCGCGTCCGACCAGCCCGACCACGTCGCGCCACTCGACCACATGAGTCTGGCCACGGCGGCCCAGACCCTTGCGCAGGCCCTTGCGCAGGCTCTTGCCCGGCTCCTGCACGGCCACCCGGCTGAGGACCCAGTCGCGGGTGCGCACCTGCTCCATGGCGACGTCATAGACGGTGCCGGAGACGCCGTCGGGCTCGATCGTGACCGTGCGGTCGAGCATCTGGCCGATCACCAGGGTCTCGGTCGGACGCTGTTCGAAGCGCCGCATGTTCAGCAGGCCCGTCGTGTAGACCTGACCACTGTCGATGTGGGTGACCCGGGTCATCGGGACGAAGATCCGGCGCCGGCCGAACACCTCGGCCACCAGGCCCAGCACCCGTGGCTGGTTGGTCTCGGAGCGGATCGCCACCACGAGGTCGCGCACCTTGCCGACCTGGTCGCCCTGCGGGTCGAAGATCGGCAGTCCGACCAGGCGCGCGGCGTACACGCGGGGCGGGCTGGTGCTCACATGCGCACACGCTACCCGCGGGCCCGTCCCATCCCCCTCAAGACGTGGCAACCCGGGCAAGGCGTGGCAACCGGGGGGTCTCCGCGTTCACTGCTCATGCGCGGGGAGCCGCTACTACAATCGGTGCGTGCGGCAGCTGCCGCACCCGTCCACGCCCTTCTGGAGGAGCGTTCCCGTGGCCAAGCATCTCGGCGACCCGAGGCCGCGGCGCCAGCCGCAGGGGCTGCGCTGGGTCGGCTTGATGTGCGCGGCCGTCCTCGCCGTGACCCTGGTGACCGGAGCCGTCGTCCTGCACGGCATCGCGCAGCGGTCGCCGCACGCCTGGCAGGCCGACGAGCTCCTCCCGTCCTCGGCGCACCAGGACGACCGCTCCGACGTGTCCCGTGACAGCGACCGCTCGAAGCCCGGGGCCTACCGCGTGCTGCCCGGCAAGAAGCTCTCGCTGCGGCCGGTTGTCGTGGCGGCCCGTCGGATGGCGCGTACGCCGACGACCTTCCGGGTGAGCACCTTCAACCTGCTCGGCGCCTCCCACACCACCCCGGGTGGCCGCCACGGGTACGCCAGCGGCGCCCGCCGGATGGTCAACGCCGTCGACCTGCTGCGGCAGTTCGACGTCGACGTGGTCGGCTTCCAGGAGATGGAGCCGGTGCAGTACTCCACCTTCATGAGCCTGACCGGTCATGGCTGGGGTACCTACCCCGGGCCCACGCTCGACCCGGGCTCGATCCGTCAGTCCGTCGCCTGGCGGCTCGACCACTGGAGCCTGGTGAAGGCCGACAGCATCGCCATCCCCTACTTCCACGGTCAGCAGATCCGGATGCCGGTGGTGCTCCTGCGCAACCTTGCCAGCGGCGCGGACGTCTGGTTCGCGAACTTCCACAACCCCGCCACGACCCCGGAGCACGGCAACAACCAGTTCTGGCGCACGGTCGCCGAGGGTCGCGAGATCGGCCTGGTCCGGCAGCTCGAGGCGACCTCGAACGACCCGGTCGTGATCACCGGAGACATGAACGAGCGTGCCGAGTACTTCTCACGCCTCGCCGGAGGCACGGACATGTGCCCGGCCAACGCCTTCGTCTCGGCGCCCGGGGTGTGCTCGATGCCCGGACACATGGACGTCGACTGGATCTTCGGCTCCCCGGAGCTGACGTTCTCCGACTACGTCAGCGACCAGGACGCCTTCGTGCGCCGCACGACCGACCACCCGATCGTGGTGGCTTCCGCGCGGATGGCGCCGGCGATCGACCGACGCTGAGCCGCTCGCCGGAGGGCCCGGCCGAGGGCTCTCGGGAAATTACAGATCTGTAGTTCCGCCGAACCGGTTGCTGGGCTCGTGTGACTGGTGTGACATGTGTGGTTGAACGTCATCACTGTTACCCGTCATCACCTGACAGCGTCGCGCCCGCCGAGGACCGACGCGAGGAGCGCCCATGTCCCGGTTCGGTACCCCTGCCCGACGTACGGCCCTGACGGTCGGTGCCGTCCTGGGGGTCGTCCTGGTGGGCATGGCCCCGGTCATCGCCTCGTCCGGTGTGGGCTCCGGCGCGGGTGGGGGCGGTACGTCGACGTCGGGGAAGTCGCCGACCAGCAGCCCATCGAGCACGCCGACCAGCTCCCCGACCGGCTCACCCACCGGCTCTCCGACCGGTCAGCCGACCTCACCCTCGGAGCCGCCCACCCCGAGATGGCCACGGACCAACGGCCCGTCGGTCCCCGGCGCACCCGACCACTACCTGCCTCCGGGCGGCGCGAAGTTCAACTACCCCCTGGGCAGCCGCGCGCAGCAGCGGATCCTCTTCACCCACATCATCCGGAGCATCAACTCCACGACGCGGGGCTCGAACATCCGGATCGCGGTCTTCTCCTTCGAGGACCCCCGCACCAGCGACGCGCTGATCGCGGCGTACCGACGAGGCGTCCACGTCAAGCTGGTCTTCAACAGCACCAGCGTCTATCCGTCGATGACCCGGGTGCGTCAGGTGATCGGCAGCGACATCAACTCCCGCTCGTTCGTCGTCTTCTGCCATCAGAGCTGTCGCGGCACCGGCGGGCAGATGCACGCCAAGTACTTCTCCTTCAACCGCGTGGGCAGCGAGCGCGACATCACCATGGTGGGCTCGAACAACCTCACGAACCACAACTCCGTCGCGCAGTGGAGCGACCTCTACACCGTGGTGAACGACAAGTCGTACTTCCTGCTCTACCGGCACTGGTTCTCACAGCTCAAGCACGACACCCCGGTGGCCGAGCCCTACGAGACCAAGACCTCCGGCGACGACGTCGTCGACATCGCGCCCTTGAGCCTGAGCCAGGAGCCCGACCCGATCCTGACCGCGATCAAGCCGATGACCTGCGAGTACACCGACGGCGACGTCGACCCCTCCTCGCCGGACCCGGACAAGATCCGGCACTCCAAGATCTGGGTCGCGGCGCACGCCTGGAACGGCACCCGTGGACGCCGGATCGCCCAGGCCATCGCCGCTCGCGAGCGCGAGGGCTGCCAGGTCAAGGTGTTCTACGGCATCGGCATGGGGGGTGCCGTGATGGCCATCCTGCGGGGCAGTGGGGTGGCGATGACTCCGGGTCGCCACGCTCACGTGCGCACCCACGAGAAGCTGATGATCTTCCAGGGCACCTACGCCGGAGTCGCGGGATCGACCTTGGCCTGGACCGGCTCGCACAACTGGTCCAACCGGGCGTTGGGCCGCGACGACCTGATCGTGCGGATCAGCGACCCGACGGTCACCGCGCAGTACGTCGCGCAGTTCGCCTGGATGTGGCACCACGGGTGAGCCCCCTGGGGTAGGCGGTCCCGCCGGCCGCCTTGGCTAAACTGCGCGCCGTGCTCGATCCGGTGACCGACCCCGTGCTCGATCCGGTGACCGACCCCGTGTCAGGCTCCTGCCCATGACGCGACTGCGAGACGTGCGCGTGGACGACTCGGGGATCTTCGCGCGCTCCCGGCGAGAGGTCGTCGTCGACGTGCTCTTCGACGATCGGCGCGTGTTCTCCTTCTGGCTCCGCCGCGACAGCCAGCCGGTCGAGGGCGGCCACCTCTTCGCGTGGCCGAGGGCGATCCGCCCCCACCTCGACGGGCACACCGAGATGACCATGGTCGAGCCGGCCACCGGCGACGAGCTCTACCGAGGCGAGGTCCGGCTGGGCAAGGGCGACGACCGGATCGCGGTGGTCAACCGCGACGGTGCGCCGCTGGCGCTCGACAAGTCGATGCGCAAGGTGCTGACGTTCGACACCCGCAGTGCCGACCACGTCGAGCCCCTGCTGGACGCGATCGCCGACGTGCTCGGCACCCTCAAGGAGGCCGGCGTCGACGCGTTCCTGGCCTACGGCACCCTGCTCGGCGCCGTGCGCTCCCAACACCTCATCGGCCACGACAGCGACGCAGACCTCGGCTACGTCAGCAAGCACGAGTACCCCGTCGACGTCATCCGGGAGTCGTTCCAGCTGCACAGGTTCCTGGTCGCGGCGGGCTACCACGTCACGCGCTACTCCGCGGCGGCGTTCAAGGTCGACGTCATCGAGAGCGACGGCTCCGTGCGCGGTCTCGACGTGTTCGGCGGGTTCATGCGCGACGGGCACCTCTACATGATGGGCGAGATCCGTACGCCGTTCCGCCGCGAGTGGGTCTTCCCACTCGGCACCGCCGTGCTCGAGGGGCGCGAGTTCCCGGTCCCCGCCGCGGCCGAGCGGCTCCTGGCGGCGACGTACGGGCCCACCTGGCGCACACCCGACCCGGCGTTCCACTTCGAGATGCCCTCCTCCACACACCGCCGGCTCAACGGCTGGTTCCGCGGGATGCGGCTCGACCGGGCGAAGTGGGAGCGCTTCTACTCCGTGCCCGAGCGCGGTCGCCGCGGCCCGTCGGAGCTGGTGCGTCAGGTGGCTCGGCGCGAACCCGATCTCGGCACCTTCGTCGACGTGGGCTGCGGACGCGGCAGCGACGTCGCGTTCATGGCCCGCCGAGGCGTGCCGTCGTGGGGGCTGGACTTCTGTCGCAGGGCGTATGCGGACCGCGAGCAGCGCGCACTACGCCACGTGACCTTCCAGCTCTTCAACCTCCTGGAGGTGCGGCACGTGGTCGCCATCTCCGCGATCCTGGCCCGGCTGCCCGGTCCCCGGGTGCTGATGGCGCGCCACCTGGTCGACGTCATCGGGCCGCGGGCGCGCGGCAACCTGTGGCGCACCGGTGCCAGTGTGCTGCGCCAGCCGGGAGACCGTCTCTACCTGGAGTTCTGCACGCGGGCCGGGGCCGACGGGTACGCCGAGAAGAACCGGGTCACCGTGCGGTCGTCGCGCCGGATGATCGACGAGCTCGAGCAGTCGGGTGCGACCGTGCTGCGGCGGCGCCTTCTGCTCACCTCGCCCGATCGCCCGGAGGCGTCGTCCCAGGTGTGCCGGATCGTGGCCACCTGGAGCGGTGAGCGACCCCCTGATGACAGCTCGCTCGACAAGCCGGTGGAGCATGACCTCACGGGGGACAAGACAGCGGAGCACCAGACGAACGCCCACGAGGGAGGCCAGTGAGATGGCGATGATCGAGTCGCTCAGACAGAAGGCACGAGGGGTCGCCCGCGGCAGCACCCAGACGCGGCTCGCCCGGCTCGAGGAGGACGTCGAGGAGTGCCGCGCCATCAACATCCGGCTCGCGGAGCTCACCGACCTGGTCACCGAGCTGCTCCTCCCGGTCGCGCAGCGCGACGAGACGAAGCTCGGGGAGCTTCTCGACCGCTACCGCGAGAGTCTGTAGCAGGCACTTCGTGGCCAGCGAGGTCTTCTTCCACATCGGCCTGCCGAAGACCGGCACCACCTACCTGCAGGACGTCCTCTGGAGCGGTCGCGAGAGCCTGCTCGCCGAAGGCGTGCTCCTGCCGGGGGTGGGTCACCGGCAGCACCTGTGGGCGGCCCTCGACCTGCAGGAGCGGCGCGGCCTCTCCCAGCGCCACCCCCGAGCCGTGGGCAGCTTCGCCGCGCTCACCGAGCAGGTCCGGGACTGGCCCGGCCGCGCGGTGATCTCGCACGAGTTCTTCTGCGGAGCCCGCCGGGAGCAGGTCGCGACCGCGATGGAGGCGCTGGCGCCGGCGGACGTGCATCTGGTCATCACCGCTCGCGACACCTTGGGCATGCTCACCGCGGGTTGGACGGAGTACGTCAAGAACGGCGGGTCGCGGTCGCTGGAGCAGATGCCGCCGAAAGGACACCGGGCGCCGGAGTTCTCCTGGCGCACCTGGGACCTCGGCGACGTGCTCCGCCGCTGGGGTACCTCGGTGCCGCCCGAGCGCGTGCACGTCCTGACCATGCCCACCCGCGAGGAGCCGGCTGACCAGCACTGGCGCAACTTCGCCGGCGTACTGGGGCTCACCGGTCAGTACGAGCCGTCCGGTCACGCTGCGAACCCGGCCCTCGGGGTGGCCCAGATCGAGACCCTGCGCCGGGTCAACGACCAGCTCACCGGCTTCGCGAAGCCGGTCGACCGCGGTCGCTGGATCCGTGGCTACCTCGCCGAGGAGCTGTTGGTCAGGCAGCACGGAGATCGGCCCGGCGCGTCCGCCGAACAGGTCGCCGACTGCGTCACGCGAGCGGAGCGGGCCGTGGCCACGATTCGGGAGCGTGGGTACGACGTGGTGGGCGACCTCGAGCGGCTGCTCGTCGACCCCCGACAGCCCGGACGACGCGAGCCCGGCGAGGTCACCGACGACGAGGTCATCGCTTCTGCGACTGCCTTGGTCGCTGATATGCTCACCGACGTCCGCGAGCTTCGTCGGCGCCCGACAGGGCCCTGACGCGACACGCGGGCCGCGCCGGGTGTGTTGCGAATGCCGCGTTTTCCCGCGCACGGAGCAGACAATCAACTGCTGACTCGACACATCAGGCATGGGGGTTTCTCGTGAGAGCACGGATGCACGGCGCGCGCACGGCGCTGACGGCGGCTCTCGTCGTCCTCGGCCTCTGCCTGGGGGCCTCGCCGTCGATCGCCTCCGGCTCCCTGAAGGCCGGCAGCTCGCCGTCGCCGAAGCACGCCGCCGCACATCACCAGCAGTCCGGCCATCACCACAAGCCCAAGCCGCCCAAGTGGAAGCCGCCGACCGGCGTGGCCTTCAACAACCCCTACGGCAGCTTCGACGAGCGGTTCGCCCTGGAGCACCGGATCCTCGAGGCCATCCGGCACGCCCCGAAGAAGGGGTTCATCCGGATCGCCGTCTACTCCTTCGACCGGGTGCCGATGGCGCAGGCACTGATGGCAGCGCACAGCCGCGGGGTCCACGTGCAGGTCCTGCTCAACGACCACGAGGTGACCGGCGCCGAGCGGATCCTGTTCCACGGACTCGGTCAGGACCGCCACAAGAAGAGCTTCGCCTACGAGTGCGTCGAGAGCTGTCGCGGACATGCTCACAACCTGCACACGAAGTTCTACCTGTTCAGCAAGTCCGGCGGCGCCAGCCGGGTGATCATGCTCGGGTCCGACAACCTCACCCTCAACGCGGTGAAGTGGCAGTGGAACGACCTCTACACGAGGTACGGCGCGAAGAACCAGTACCACTCCTACGTCCAGCTCTTCGACTCCATGCGGCACGACTACAGCAAGAACCAGCCCTACTACGTGTTCTGCGGCCACGCCGCTACCAGGCACCACAAGGCCAGGAAATGCGACGAGGCCAAGGACTTCATGGTCACCCGGGTGTATCCCAAGCACACCCATGCCGACAACGACGACATCATGGAGGCCCTGAACGCGGTCACATGCGTCTACGGCACCAAGGCCGGCGTGCAGCACACGCGGGTCTGGGTCGTCATGCACACCTGGCGCGGCACCCGCGGCAACTACCTCGCCGCGAAGGTGCGCTCACTGTGGGCGGCGGGCTGCGACGTGAAGGTCGACTACGGGCTGATCGGCTTCCACACCAAGCAGATCATCGGGGCGAAGACCGCGCGTGGCCGGATTCCGCTTCGCTCGCTCGGGTTCGACTACAACGACGACGGCGTGGTCGACCGCTACACCCACCAGAAGAACTTCACGATCCTCGGCGACTGGCACGGGAACAAGAACGCAGCTGTGGCGTTCACCGGCTCGTCGAACTTCAGCACCCTGGGCACCGCGCAGGACGAGATCGTGGTCAGCCTCCGGAGCCGCAAGATCGTCCATACCTACAACGTTCACTTCATGCTCCAGTGGAACAGCAAGCGATACTCCCGCAACGCCTACACCACGACGTACTCCGACTACGGCCAGCCGAACACCGAGGCAGCCGGCGGCGGCGCCACCCGGCCGATGATCCGGGTGCGGGTCAAGCACGTGCTCAACCTGCCCGACCACCTGCGACCCGGGAAGACCTGGGAGTCGGACTGAGGCGAGCAGCCGTGCCCGCAGAGGAGCGCGGGCTGCTCGCTCAACCGCCGTTGTTGCCGCTCGGCGCGTTCTCGTAGGTCAGCAGGACGTCGGCGAGACGGTTGAGGGTCGGCACCGCGACCTTGCCGCTGAGCACCACACCACTCGACGACAGCGCCCTCGACAGCGCGTGCCGGCCGTCGTTCGTGGCCCAGGACTGCCAGGTGCCGGTGCCCTCGGCGTGGACGTCCTTGCCCTGCCGGGAGCCCGGACCGAGGACGGCGGTGACGACCGGGGCGACGTCGCCCTTGCGCTGGTCCACCGTCACGGTCTGGTGAGCCGCCGAGAACTCGACGTGCCAACCGGTGGACGAGGAGTAGTGACATGAGTTCAGCGTCCAGCCGCTCGGCAGCTCGGAGGGGGCCAGCACGCCGTACCCGGCACGCGCGGCGGCCTTCGCGGCCCGGCCGCACTGCGGCGACCAGGGCTTGTCCTTCGAGCCGTGGTCGTGACCCGTGGCGTGCGACGCGGTCGCACCCGCCGTCGGTGTCGTGACGGGCGCACCCTCGCTTCCGGTGGTCTTGTCGTCGTTCCCGGCGCTGGCGATGGCCCAGCCGCCACCGGCCACCAGGACGACCGCGACCGCCGCCGAGATGACCGCTGCGCGGGACCCGATGCCGTCCTGACTGTCCCTGGCGCGCCGCCGGGGAGGGTTCTCCAGGCTCATGCGACAAGTGTGACACGTCACGGCGGACCCCGTGGGTGACACCGGATCTGACGGATAGGCTCGGCCGCGCCCTCCCACAGCACCGGATCCGAACCTCCGGTCGTCACCACCACAAGGAGTCGCACGATGGGTCGCCTCTGCCTGACCGACGGTCTCACCGACGACCAGACCGAGATCCTCAAGGCGGTGCGCGACTTCGTCGAGCGCGAGATCCTCCCGGTCGCCACCGAGCTCGAGCACCGCGACGAGTACCCGACCGAGATCGTCGAAGGGCTCAAGGAGCTCGGGCTCTTCGGGCTGATGATCCCCGAGGAGTACGACGGGCTGGGCGAGTCGCTGCTCACCTACGCCCTCGCCGTCGAGGAGATCGCCCGGGGCTGGATGAGCGTGAGCGGCATCATCAACACCCACTTCATCGTCGCCTGGATGCTTCTCCAGCACGGCACCGAGGAGCAGAAGAAGAAGTACCTCCCCAAGATGGCCACCGGGGAGGTCCGGGGCGCCTTCTCCATGAGCGAGCCGGGCTGCGGCTCCGATGTCGCGGCCATCACGACCAAGGCGACCCGCGCCGACGGTGACCCGGGCGAGTACCAGATCACCGGCCAGAAGATGTGGCTGACCAACGGCGGCTCGGCCAACCTCGTCGCCGTCCTGGTCAAGACCGACGAGGGGGCTGACTCGGTCTACCGGAACATGACGACCTTCCTCGTCGAGAAGGAGGTCGGCTTCGGCGAGACCGCTCAGGGCGTCACCATCCCGGGCAAGATCGAGAAGATGGGCTACAAGGGGGTCGACACCACCGAGATGATCTTCGAGGGTCACCGGATCTCCGCCGAGCAGATCCTCGGTGGCGAGCCGGGCCGGGGCTTCTACCAGATGATGGACGGCGTCGAGGTGGGCCGCGTGAACGTCGCGGCGCGCGGCTGCGGAGTCGCGAACCGCGCCTTCGAGCTGGGCGTCGCCTACGCCCAGCAGCGGGAGGCGTTCGGCAAGAAGATCGCCGAGCACCAGGCCGTGCAGTTCCGCCTCGCCGAGATGGCGACCAAGGTCGAGGCCGCCCACCAGCTGATGGTCAAGGCCGCTCGGGTCAAGGACAAGGGCGAGCGCAACGACCTCGAGGCCGGCATGGCCAAGTACCTCGCCTCTGAGTACTGCTCCCAGGTCGTGGAGGACTCCTTCCGCATCCACGGCGGCTACGGCTTCTCCAAGGAGTACGAGATCGAGCGGCTCTACCGTGAGGCGCCGATGCTGCTGATCGGAGAGGGGACCGCCGACATCCAGCGGATGATCATCGGCCGTCGGTTGCTGGAAGACTACAAGCTGTGAGCACCCCTGCCTCCGAGCCTCGCTACGTCTTCGTCGTCACCTACGGCAGGTCCGGCTCCACGCTGACCCAGGGCATGCTCAATGCCCTGCCCCGCACACTGGTCCGCGGCGAGAACAACCTCTTCCTGCTCCCGCTGTTCCGATCCTGGCACGGCCTGAAGGGCTTCCAGGCAAGGTTCCGGGGTGCCGGCAACCCGAAGACGACCTCGGCGTTCTACGGCCTCCACGAGCTCGACATGGACGCCTTCGCGGCGAGCGTGCGTGACCTGGTCCGGGTGCAGCTCCTGGGCTCGACGCCCCCCGACGAGGTCGACCGGCTCGGGTTCAAGGAGGTGCTGTGGCATCGGCTCAAGCCACGTCAGTGGGCCGACTTCTTCGACTTCATGGATCTCGCCTTCGCCGACCCCCTCTACGTGCTGAACCAGCGCGACGTCGAGATGGCCTCGACCTCCGGCTTCTGGCGCTCGCGGAAGCCGGGAGTCGCCATGCAGCAGATCACCAAGGTGCGCCGGTTGCAGGAGTTCCTGCGCGAGTCGCGACCCGAGCGGTGCTACGACACCCGCTACGAGGTGACCACCAGCAAGGACCGCGACGAGGCGGCGGCGTCGATGAAGGGTCTCGCGGAGTTCGTCACCGGCTCCTGCGACGACGACCTGCTGGAGCGCATGCTCGCGCTGCGCGACGTCGGCCATGGCCCCAACCCGTTCGGCAAGGCCAGGGACGACACCCCGGCGCCGTGAGCCGCTCCCAAGCCGAGCTGTTCCGGCTCCAGGCGCGCGCGTGCGACCGCCTCGGCTCGGTGGTGTACGCCGAGCTGCTGGGTGCGCTGGCCGACGACCTGGACGCCCATCAGGACGTCGGTCCGACCGCCGACGTCCTGCGCGGTCACGAGCACGACCCGGGGCCGTCGGGGCTGGCGCTCCGGCTCGCCGGGAGTGTCCACCGGCTGGTGCTTTCGGGTGCGGCCCCGGAGCTGGCCGGTCTCTACCCGACGACGGGTGGTGCGTGGCACGCCGAGGGCGCCGCGGCCGTCCTGGACTTCCTGCGGCGCCGTGGTGAGGAGGTGCGACCCCTGCTCGACCGTGCCCCGCAGACCAACGAGGTGGGCCGCGCGGCCGCGCTCGTCGGTGGCCTGCTGCGGCTCGCCGAGCGGTGGCCGCTGCCGGTGCGGCTCTTCGAGATCGGCTCGAGCGGCGGGCTGAACCTCCAGGCCGACCGGTTCCGATTCACCGGCGGCGCGAGCCGAGGCGGCGCATGGGGCGATCCCGCCAGCCCGGTCGTGCTCGACCGGGCCTGGACCGGTGCCCGGGTGCCGACCGACGCGCCGCTCGAGGTGGTCGAGCGCTCCGGCTCCGACGTCCACCCCGTCGACGTCACCACCGAGGACGGCCGGCTCACGCTGACGTCGTACGTCTGGCCCGACATGGCCGCCCGGCACGCACGCCTGGCCGGTGCCATCACGCTCGCGCGCAGCCGGCCGGTGTCGCTCGAGCGCGCCGACGCGGCGGCCTACGTCGAGAGCCTGCACACCGAGCCGAGCACCCTGACGGTGCTCTGGCACAGCGTGATGTGGCAGTACGTGCCACCGGAGCAGCAGGAGCGGGTCACCGCGCGGCTCGACGCGGTCGGCGGGTCCACCGCGAGCGACGCGCCACTCGTCCACCTCTTCGCCGAGCCGACCCGGCGCACGGCGGGCGCCTCCCACGAGTTCTGGGTGTGCGCGCGCACCTGGCCCGCGAGCGGGGGCCGGGTCGGCGGTGAACGGGAGTTTCTCGGGAGGATGGCGGCCCACGGCCTGCCGGTCACCTGGGAGTGAGTCCGGCTGGGCTCGTCGGTCGACCCACCCGGGGTTGTCGTGACCCTTACGCTGGGCCTGCGCAGCCCGAGCGGGCTGGCTCGTGACCGCGATCAGACACGGAGGACCCCACATGCTGGTGGTGACATCGAACGACATCCCCGGGTGGGAGATCCGTCAGGTGTGCGGGGAGGTGTTCGGGCTCACGGTGCGCTCGCGCAACGCCTTCTCGCAGATGGGCGCGGGCTTCAAGTCGCTGGTCGGCGGTGAGCTCAAGGGCATGACCTCGAACCTCGTCAACAGCCGCAACGAGGTGATGGGCCGGATGATCGACGAGGCACGCAACCGCGGGGCGAACGCCGTGGTGGCGATGCGCTTCGACACCTCCGAGATGGGTGACACCTGGACCGAGATCTGTGCCTACGGCACGGCGGTCGTCGCGGTGCCGGTCACCGACGCGGCGCGTGAGACGGCGGCCCGGCTCGGCTACAGCCAGGCCGGTGCTCCCCAGCAACCGGGCCAGCAGCCAGTGCAGCCGCCGGCGCCCGACCAGGGGCAGCTCACCGGCGACCCCTACGGCGGCGGCCAGTAGCAATCCCCTCGACCCGCCACCGGTGGGGTGGCAGGGTGGTTGGCATGAGCCAGGACGACGCGACCCCCGAGCCGGCGAACGACGAGCTGGCCGACATGAAGGCCAAGATGCGCGAGGCCCTGGACCGCAAGAACGCCAAGGCCAAGGGCGTGCCGGAAGACGGCCCGGTCCGCGAGAAGGCACACGGCTCGGAGGTGCTCGGCGGAGGTCCGAAGATCCATCGCCGCAAGGCCGGTGGCGGCGGCAGCTGATCCCGCCCATCAACCTCGCTGGTTGAGATCAGCCAGCGGCTCAGCGGGCGGGCCAGCCGGCGCCCGCCACGTCGACGGCGACCCGCACGACCCGGCCGTCCCATTCGGTGTAGCTCATGAAGCCGGCGGCGCCGGGCCACACCGCCGTGACGGTGTAGAGGTACGCCGCATCGACGCCGCCGAGCATGCAGGCGAAGGCCCCGCGGTCGAGGTCGACCGTCTCGAGCACGTCGCCGCCTTCGGCCACGCGCACGCAGTGCTGGTGCGGGACGTCGGCGTACCACGCGGCGCCGGAGGCGTCGAGACAGATGCCGTCGGGGTTGTCGCTGCCCAGATCTGCCCAGACGCGGCGTCCTGAGAGGCTGGCGTCGTCGCCGATGGTGAACCCCACGAGCTGGTGCCGGTAGGAGTCGGCGACCACCAGGGTGGACCCGTCGGCGGTGACCGCCATCCCGTTGGGGAAGGCGATGTCCTGGGCGACCACGCGGACGTCGCCGTCCGGCGTCACCACGCCGACGCGGCCCGGCTGCACCTCGCCGGGGGGTGGCCCGGCGGCGAAGTCGAAGTGCGGACTGTTCACGAAGACGCGGCCCCACCCGTCGACCACGATGTCGTTGCACCCGAGGTCGGAGATCGCGGTGAGGTCGGCGTACGTCGCCAGCGTGCCGTCCGCCTCGAGCGTCAGCAGGGCCCGCGCCTGGTTGGAGACCAGCACCAGCCGGCCGTCGGGCAGGAAGTCGAAGCACATCGGGAGCGACTGGTGCTCCACCATCACCTCGGTCGAGCCCGCGTCGTCGACCGCGACGATCCGGCCGCCCGTCCAGTCGCTGAACCACAGCCGACCGTCGTGCCAGCGCGGTGACTCGACCAACCCGTAGCCCGAGCACAGGACATCCATGCACCGAGCCTGCCACGACCGTGGCCGTGAGGTATCCCACGGCGCGCTCCGTCGAGACCAGGACACGCGCTGCGGCAGGATGAGGCGCATGCAGTTCGGCCGCACGTACGAGGAGTTCGAGGTCGGCGCGACGTACCAGCACTGGCCGGGCAAGACGGTCACGGAGTACGACGACCACCTGTTCTGCCTGCTCACCATGAACCACCACCCGCTCCACCTGGACGCGCACTACGCGGGGGAGACCACCCAGTTCGGGCAGAACGTCGTAGTCGGCAACTACGTCTACTCGCTGCTGCTCGGGATGAGCGTGGCCGACGTGTCCGGCAAGGCGATCGCCAACCTCGAGGTGGAGTCGTTGCGCCACGTCGCGCCCACCTTCCACGGCGACACGCTGTACGGGCAGACCACCGTCCTGGACAAGTGGGAGTCGAAGAGCAAGGACGACCGCGGCGTCGTCCACGTCGAGACCATCGGCTACAACCAGGACGGCAAGGTCGTGTGCATCTTCAGGCGCAAGGTGATGGTGCCCAAGCAGAGCTACCTCGCCGCGCGCGGCGGGGAGCAGCCCGGCCGACCGGTGCCGCAGCCGGACCGGAACTGGCCGGGCCAGGATCAGCCGGGCGAGTCCCATTCGGGCTGAGCTGCGTAGCGAGGGTTGAGCTCCCCGCGTGACGTGGAGCAGGATCCGGGTATGTCGAGACCGGGATACGGTCGTTTCGTGGGCCGTGAGGAAGAGTTGCGAACGTGCCGGCAGGCGCTGGACGGCGTCGAGCAGGGCGAGCCCCAGACCGTCCTCCGAGATGCTTCACGACCTGGCGAGCCAGCTGGGCGGCCCTCAGCTTCAGGACGTCCTGGCAGATGGACCGCCACGCTCCGTCAGAACACCGGGATGGCGTTGACCGTGGGCACCGCCACGAGCTGCGAGGCGCAGATCCTCGTCCGGCAGGGCCGCCACGACGAAGCGCGCGCGCGCGGCTGCGCCTCGCGGCGCATCTCATGACCGCCGACGACCGGAGCGCGGCGACCGAGAAGCCGAGGGCGGTCCAGGAGATCGCCGCCTCACAACCGAGCCCGTGGTTGGCAGACCAGGCGCTCTCGGTGGCACGGGTCCACGGCCTGCGCCTGCGGTCTTCCGCACCGGTCGCGAGCGGCGCGGGCCCGCTGACCGGTCGCGAGCTCGAGGTCCTCGGCCTGCTCACGACGGGACTGAGCAACCACGAGATCGGCGAGCGACTCTTCATGTCCCCTCGGACGGCGAGTGTCCACATGTCCCGGATCATCACCAAGCTCGGTGTCCGCAACCGCACCGAGGCCGCCACGCTCGCCCAGCGATCGGGTCTGGTCACCACGTCGGTGCCGTCGATCGAGACTCGCCGCCTGAGGCTGGACAGGTCCGAACGACGAGCGAGACAGTCCCGTCAGAGCGCGGGCGCGAACGCACGGGCCAACGGCACGATGCCGAGCACGAGCACCATCGGCACCGCGAAGCCGAGCCGGAGGTCGCCCGCGCCGACGAGCCCGGTCATGACCGCACCGAGGAGCGAGCCGGCGTAGTTGAACTGGTTGAACCGCCCGATCACCGCATCGACACGAGCGTGGCGCAGCACCGGGTCCGGCTCGTCCTCACCCGCGATCCGGGCAGCGGCGGAGAAGCTGAGGGGCGCGACGACGGCGACCCCGCCGCCGACCACCAGGAATCCGAGCACGGCGACCGGCCAGACCGGCGCGAACACGGTGATGGCGAGCCCCGCGCAGGCCACGACCGCGCCGACGCGCAGCACCGGCACCGCACCGAACCGCGCGACCAGGGAGTCGCCCGAGAGACGCACGACACCGCTGGCCAGCAGGTAGGGGAAGACCGCCAGCGCCACGAGACCGGACGGGGTCGGGAAGACCTTGTCGAGGTACTGCGGTCCCCACGTGAACGCCGCGGTGTCGACCATGTAGAACAGCACCATCGCCAGCCCGACCAGCACGATCGGCCGCCAGGGCACGTGCACCGCCGGCGCCTGGGCGAGCGAGTGCCCCATCGAACCGTCTGCCCGGCGCAGGAACGGCGCGAAGGCGACCGCCAGGGGCAGGATCGCGACGACCGCGGTGGCCGCGATCGACAGGTGTCCCATCGCCAGGGCGACGCCGGAGCCCAGGAAGCCGCCGAGCGTCCAGGCGCCGTGGAACGACGGGAGGATCGGCCGGTCGTAGAGGTGCTCCAGTGCCACAGCCTGCATGTTCGTCGTCGCGTCCACGGCGCCCAGCGACACGCCGTACGCCGCCATCGAGGCCATGAACACCGCACGGTCCGGTGCGACGGCGAACACCGGGACGGCCACCGCGATCCCGAGCAGGCCGACGCGCAGGATGGCGGCACTGTCGACCCGCTTGCAGGCGGTCTCGGCGAGCACGCTGCCGAGACCCGCGAGCAGCACCATCATCAGCAGGAGCAGCGAGAGCGTCGTGTCGCTGTAGTGCCAGTGGTCCTGCACCTTGGGCAGGCGCGTCGTCAGGCTGATGAAGACGAATCCCTGGGTGAAGAACCCCGCCGCCGCAGCCGGCCGCGCGCGGGGAGGGATCGTCGCCATGGGCGGCATCGTGGCATGTCGGGCCACGGAGACGTCGCCTGGCACGATGTCGCCCATGGCTGACGAGGTGTGGCTGGTCCGACACGGCGAGACCGAGTGGAGTCGCGACGGGCGGCACACCTCGACCACCGACCTGACCCTGACCGCGGAGGGGCGACGGGTGGCGTCGGCACTCCGCGGCCGGCTGGACGCCACGACGTTCGCGCTCGTGCTCACCTCACCGCGCGAGCGGGCTCGCGAGACCGCGCGGCTCGCGGGGTACGCCGACCCGGAGGTCGACGACGACCTCGCCGAGTGGGACTACGGCGACCTCGAGGGACTGACCAGCGAGCAGATCCGGCAGACCTACCCGGGCTGGACGATCTGGGACGGCCCGTGGCCGGGCGGGGAGACAGCCGACCAGGTCGCGCGGCGGTTCGACCGGGTGGTGGCGCGCTGCCGAGCCGCCGAGGGCCCGGTCCTGCTGTTCAGCCACGGCCATGCCTTGCGGGTGCTGGCTGCCCGGTGGCTCGGTCTGGCGGTCGCGGAAGGTCGTCATCTGTCCCTCGACACCGCCACCGTGTCGGTCCTCGGCGAGGACCGCGGGACCCCGGTGGTGCTGCGCTGGAACTCCTGACCCGCGCACCCGTGACCTGAGCTGCCGCTCTTGACGCGTGCGCGCGCCCTTCGGGACCGTGGACCCATGCCGCTCCGGACCGAGTGTCCGCGCTGCCCCACCCCGCTGGGCGGGTCCACCCCCGCGGGAGCGGGGAGCGCCGCCTGCCCCGAGCACGGCCCGACCCTGGTGCTCCGGCGGCCCGACTCGGCGTCGTACGACGGGTTCGCGGAGGCGCTGACCACGGCGGGGGACTTCCCGACGTACCTGCCGTGGCCGATGAGCCCCGGCTGGTCGGTCAGCGACTTCGGTGTCGTCGGGGGTGTCGTCCGAGGTGACGTCGGAGGTGTCGAGGCGAGGGCGACGATGACCTGCAGCTCGGGCACCAGCGCGCTGGACGGCCCGGTCGACGTCTTCGTGGTCAGCGAGGAGTCCGGCACCGGCCTGGGCGCGCGTTGCGCCGGCACCCAGCATCTCGACGCCGGGCCGGAGATCGGGGTGGGGTCGCCGATGGTGCGGGTCCGGATCGGGAGCCAGTCCATCCCGCTGTGGCCGGTCTCGACGGCCGCCGCGGACCGCGAGCTCGACCGCTCCGTGGTCGCGGGGGAGGCCTTCGGCCGCTGGCTGTGGGTGGTGCTGCGCCCCGCCTCGGCGATGCTCCTGCTGCGGGACGAGTGGATCCTGCGCGACGTCTCCGGGATCGGACCCCCGCTGGTCGAGCTGGCGTTCGGAGGGCCGGCGCCCGCCTGGTGACTCCGGCCCACCTGCAGCCCGAGGCGAGCACTAGCCTGCCCGTGTGGGCACCATTCTCGACGGCGCGCTCTTCACGAGTGCCTTCGTGACGCTGTTCGTGATCATGGACCCGGTCGGAACGGTCCCGCTGTTCCTCTCGCTGACCGGCGGCTACTCGCCCGAGGCCGCCCGCCGAGCGGCCCGCCAGGCGGTGCTGGTGTCGTTCGTGGTGATCTCCGTCTTCGCGTTCTTCGGTCAGAGCATCCTGGGCTATCTCCACGTCTCGCTGCCGGCCTTGCAGTGCGCGGGCGGGCTGCTGCTGCTCCTCGTCGCCCTCGAGCTGCTGACCGGCCGCGGGGACGATCCGATGCAGACCGGGGACGCGAACGTCGCGCTGGTCCCCCTCGGCACCCCGCTGCTGGCCGGGCCCGGCGCGATCGTGGCGACGATGGTGTTCTCCAAGCGGGTCCACGACCTCGGCGACTTCACCGCCGTCGGCCTCGCCGTGATCGCCGTCCATCTGTGCATCTGGGCGGCGATGGCGTTCTCGGTGCCGATCCTGCGGCTGCTGCGCGAGTCGGGGATCCTGCTGGTCACTCGGATCGCCGGACTCCTGCTGAGCGCGATCGCCGTCCAGCTGGTCGCCGACGCCGTCCACTCCTTCGTCCTCTCCTACCGCTAGCTCCCGATACTTCGCAGCAGTACGCACCCCGACACGCCGTACGACGGGTGCGGAACGCTGCGAAGTATTGGACCGGGGTCCCCTAGCGGCGACCGAGGGACTGGAAGCGCTGGAGGAGGCCTACCGGGAGGTGCTTGCTCGCGGTCGCGATCACCTTGTAGCGCTTGCTCGGGACCGAGATCCGCCGACCTGCGTCGAAGTCGGCCAGCCCCTCGTCGACGACCCGGTCGACGTCGAGCCAGAGGAGTCTGGGGACCGCGTCGCGGCCGACCTCCATCCGCTGGTGGAACTCCGTGCGCGTGAAGCCCGGCAGCAGCGTCATGATCCTGACGCCGTCGCCGGCGTACTCGTGCGCGGCCCACTCGCCGAACCGGTTCAGATAGGCCTTCGCCGCGCTGTACGAGCCGCGCGGCTGGGTGCCGGCGACGCTGGAGACGTTGATGATGCCGCCGGTGTGCCGCACGGTCATCTGCCGCAGTGCGGCGTGGGTCAGCCGCATCGGAGCGGTCACCAGCACGTCGAGGAGGGCCTGCTCCTGCTCGACGGTGTTGTGCAGGAACGTCCGCTTGAGCCCGAAGCCGGCGTTGTTGACCAACAGGTCGACCGGCCGGACGTCGGGGGAGCCGGCGGCCGCCAGGCGGTCCTCGACGGTCAGCAGCTGGCCACGGTCGACGAGGTCGGCGACCAGCACCTCGCACGACACGGCGTACGCCGACGTGAGCTCGCCGGCGACCGTCTTCAGCCGCGTCTCGTCACGGGCCACGAGCACCAGGTCGTGGCCCCGCCTGGCCAGCCGGTCCGCGAAGACCCGGCCGAGGCCCGCCGTCGGGCCGGTGACCAGGGCGAGCGGACGAGAAGTCGCAGCGGGACACATACGACCAGCCAACCTGCGGATGCACGCTCCGGGCAAGGCCGTCGGGCATGATGGGACGCGATGTCCACCACACCTGTGCCGACGGTGCTCGCGGTCGCCAACCAGAAAGGCGGCGTCGCGAAGACCACCTCGGTCGCCTCGATCGGGGCGGCGCTGGCCGAGCTCGGCGACTCCGTGCTCCTGGTCGACCTCGATCCGCAGGCCTGTCTCACCTTCTCCCTGGGCATCGACCCCGAGGATCTCGAGCTGTCGGTGCACCACGTGCTGACCAAGGGCCTCCATCCTTCCGAGGTGATCATCGAGACCGAGGACGGCGTAGACCTGCTGCCCGCCACCATCGAGCTGGCGCGCGCGGAGGCCGACCTGCTGACCCGCACGGGCCGGGAGCACGTGCTCAAGGGTGCGCTCGACGACCTGGCCGAGGAGTCGGACCATCGATACGACTGGGTGCTCCTGGACTGCCCGCCGTCCCTCGGTGTCCTGACGGTGGCCGCGCTGACCGCCGCGCAGGGGGTGCTGATCCCGCTGCAGTGCGAGACGCTCTCCCACCGCGGTGTCGGGCAGCTGCTCGACACCGTGCACGACGTACGCCGCTTCACCAACCGCGACCTCGAGGTCTGGGGCGTGCTTCCCACGCTGTACGACGGGCGCACCAACCACGCCCGGGCCGTGCTCGACACGATCTCCGAGACCTACGACCTCGACGTGGTCGAGCCCCCGATCCCGAAGACCATCAAGTTCGCCGAGGCACCGGCCGCGGGCCGGTCCATCCTGGCCACCAGTCGCAGCAGCAAGGGTGCCCAGGCCTACCGTGAGGTGGCTGCCAACCTCAGGAAGCGGCGCGCGAAGCGGAAGAGGGCGCGCCGATGAGCCACCACCGTCGCGACGTCCGGCCCCGCTACGGGCGGATCGGGGTGCTCGCCGCCGCGGTGACCATCTCGGTGGTCGCCGCACTGGCCGGCTTCGGTGTGCTCGCGACGAGCTCGGCGCAGGCCGGCGCCGGCCCTCAGCCGGCATCCCACAGCAAGACCATCTCCGACCCGACCGTCACCCCCGACCCTGCGAACGTCCCGGCGAACGACCCTGCCAGCGACTCTGCCAACGGCGCTGCGGACGGATCTCTCACCGGCTCCAGCGTGGGTGACACCGGTTCCGACGACCCGTCGAGCCCGGCGTCCTCGACGGGGGGTCCGCAGCAGCCGCCCGGCTCGACCACGGGCGAGACCACCACTTCGACCAAGGCCGTCCCGGCCGACAGCGGCACCGGCCGCCGGATCGTGTTCAGCCAGAGCCTGCAGCGCGTCTGGCTGCTCGGCCAGCAAACGGACGACGTCGAGAAGTCCTACCTGGTCTCCGGCAGCGTGACCGACAACCTCCAGCCAGGCACGTACTCGGTCTACTCCAAGTCACGCTGGGCCGTCGGCATCGACGACTCGGGGGTGATGCAGTACTTCGTCCGCTTCACCCAAGGCCCCACGGGTGCGGCCATCGGCTTCCACTCGATCCCGACGAAGAACGGCGTTGCCCTGCAGTCGCGGGCGCAGCTGGGCACCCCGGAGTCCCACGGCTGCATCCGGCAGTACCTCCCGGACGCGATCGCCCTGTGGAACTTCGCTCCGATCGGCACCAAGGTCGTCGTCGTCGCCTGACGCCGACCCTTCGCCGAGTCGTCGTATGACGACTCGGCGTGATTCTGCTGCCTCTTGGTGCCGACTCGGTGTCAGGCCTGGGCGGCCGGGCTCGAGCTGGAGCCGGAGCCGGAGCTGCGACGACGACGGCGACGGTTGCGGCCCTGGCCGGCTGGTCGCTCGTCACCGGCGCCGGCTGCCGCGGGGGCTGCCTGACTCTCGGCGCTGCCGGCCGCGACCTGCTCGCCGCTGCGCGTGCGGGTGCGCTGGCGCGAGCGTGCACGAGGCGCGCGCTCACGAGGGCCACGGTCGCGGGAGCCGCCGCGGTCCTCGCGCGGCTCTCGCGGCTCGAGCGGTGCCGGGTCGACGATGCGGCCCTTGGTGCCGGCCGGGATGCCGAGGTCGTGGAAGAGGTGCTCGGAGGTGGAGTAGGTCTCCTGCGGCTCGTCGAAGGGCAGGTCCAGCGCCTTGTTGATCATCTTCCAGCGGTGGAGGTCGGCCCAGTCCACGAACGTC
>DATBBE010000221.1:0-2069 GCA_036271155.1 Nocardioides sp.
GTCGGTGTGGTCGGGGACCCACTCGCCGTTGAAGGCGATGAGGTACTCGGTCATGTCTCCTCCTGGTGTCGGGGACGGACCCTCTGGCCACCCTCCACATCGTCCACGAACTACGATCCTTCGATCCGACAGCCTGCCGGAGGTCATCTCCCTGGGAGTCGCGTATCCGGCCCTACTCGAGCTGGTCGCGGCGTCGGGTCAGGTAGGCGGTCTCGGCGGTGTTGCCGGCCAGTGCGATGGCGCGGTCGTACGCCGCGCGCGACTCGTCGCTGCGCCCCAGCCGGCGCAGGAGATCGGCGCGGGTGACGAAGTAGGCGTGATAGTCCGCCAGCTGGTCCTCGAGCCGGTCCACGAGGGCCAGCGCGACGTCCGGGCCGTCGAGCTCCGCGATCGCCACGGCGCGGTTGAGGGCGACGATCGGCGACGGGTCGAGACGCACGAGCTGGTCGTAGAGCGCGACCACCTGTGACCAGTCGGTCTCGCGTGCGTCTCGGGCCGAGGTGTGGACGGCGTTGATCGCGGCCAGGATCTGGTAGCGCCCCGGGGCCTCGCCGGTAGCGAGACGCTGCCGGACCAGCTGATGACCTTCGGCGACCAGAGCGGCGTCCCAGGCTCCCCGGTCCTGCTCGTCGAGAGTGACCAGCTCACCACTCGCCGAGACCCGGGCGACGCGACGGGCTTCGGTGAGCAGCATCAGCGCGAGCAGCCCGGCGACCTCGCCGTCCTGTGGCAGGAGCTCACCGAGCAGTCGGGTGAGGCGGATGGCCTCGGCGGTGAGGTCGTGACGCACGGGGTCCGAGCCGGGGCCGCTGGCGAGGTAGCCCTCGTTGAAGACCAGGAAGAGGACGGCGAGCACCCCGGAGACCCGCCCTGGCAGGTCGTCGGCAGACGGCACCCGGTAGGGGATGCGGGCCGCCTTGATCTTCGCCTTCGCGCGGGTGATCCGCTGTCCCATGGTGCTCTCCTGAACCAGGAAGGCGCGAGCGATCTCCGGCACGGTCAGTCCGCCGACCATGCGGAGCGTCAGCGCCACTCGTGCCTCGGGGGCGAGCGCCGGGTGGCAGCAGGTGAAGATCAGCCGGAGCCGCTCGTCGTCGACGGCGCCCCAGGACACGCGGGGGACGTCGTCGTACATCATCTGTGCCTGCCTCTGCTTGTCGTCTCGCTTGTGCTCGCGTCGAACACGGTCGAGCGCCTTGCGTCGGGCGGTCGTCGTCAGCCAGCCGCCCGGGTTGGGGGGTACGCCGTCGGTCGGCCACCGCTCGACCGCGGTCGCGAATGCCTCGGCGGCTGAGTCCTCGGCGATGCCGAGGTCGCCGAACTGCCTGGCCAGGGTGGCGACCACCCGGGCCCACTCCTCGCGATGCGCCCGGGTGACCGCGTCACCCACGTCGACCGGGCTCACAGGAACGGTCGCACCTCGACCCTGCGGTTGCAGGCCTCGGATCCGGCGGCTGCGAGCTTCAGGGCCTCGTCGAGGTCAGGGGCCTCGATGACCCAGAAGCCGATGAGCCACTCCTTGGTCTCGACGAAGGGTCCGTCGGTGAACGTCGCGCCGCGACCCCGGCCGTCGACGACCGTGGCCGTGCCCGGCCCTCCGAGGCCACCCGCGAAGACCCAGTGGCCGTCGGCTTGCAGCTCGTCGTTGAAGACGTCGATGGCGGCCATCTCGTCAGGCGTGGCCAAGCCGGGGGAGTCGGTGATGACGGAAACGAGGTACTGCATGTGAACCATTCTCCCGTGTGACGGAACGCCCCTGGTGGGCGCCTCCTCACCCCTGCCACGAACACTCCACGCGCGATCCGACAAAGGGCGCAGCGCTTTTCTCGGATTCCCACTGCGCCTGATCCACGGAGTACGACGAAGGTCCAGACCTCGCTGTCGACCTAGTCGAAAGCAAGACATGATGGCCGTTCAGCAGGTCGCCGAGCCGCGGACCGTGGAGGCGATGGCGACCAAGGCCGACGGCTTCTGGGTGGTCGACGTCGTGGTCGGCGGTGATCTGCTCGCGGTACGCGTCGAGTCGCTCGTCGAGGTCGATGCCGCGGTGAGTACTGCCTTGACACGGA
>DATBBE010000222.1:0-3093 GCA_036271155.1 Nocardioides sp.
AGCCGCGGACCGTGGAGGCGATGGCGACCAAGGCCGACGGCTTCTGGGTGGTCGACGTCGTGGTCGGCGGTGATCTGCTCGCGGTACGCGTCGAGTCGCTCGTCGAGGTCGATGCCGCGGTGAGTACTGCCTTGACACGGAAGTGGCCAAACACACCGCTGCAGGTGCACATCGACGGCTACCTGTCGGCCGCTGGTCGCGTCAATGGGACCGGTGCAAAAGCGCAACAAAGACGGCTCCTAACCCCCCCGGGGTGAAGCCCCCAGCCCCGCGAGGTGCCCCCATGCCCTTGCGGGGTGCTGCTGCGCCCTCCGTGCGCGGCAGGGGCAGGAGCGTTCAGGCCGGAGCCTCCCGCGTGAGCGCACGTGCGCATGGCTTCGCCCGTCGCGCGCGGACCTCGAGGATCAGCAGGGCGGCTGCGACCGGCACCGTGGCCGGCAGGGTCCCCACGACCAGGAACAGCAGGTCGAACACGGCCGAGCACGCGAGCACCACCACGGCGCCCCGCAGGCGCAGCGACCGCGAGACCAGTACGCCGCCGAGGGTGGCGGCGATGAACAGGTCGCCGTACCCGACCAGCGCCGAGCCGAACGCCGCGAACTGCAGCTGGGGCAGCCCGGACCCCGGGGTCGCCGCGTTGATGGCGTTGTTGGGCGCCTCGAGGAGCTGGCCGAACACCAGGTAGGCGTCGAGCACGGCCATCACCACGATCGCCACCTTTAACAAGGGTCGAGGGGCCACGGCGCACAGATACGAGGCGAGGGTGGTGCAGCTCAGCGCAGTGAGCGCGAGCGCGGCCCCCTGACCCCACAGGGACCCCTGGGCGGACCAGCCGAGAGCAAACAGCGCCGCTGCCGCGACGACGCCGAACGCCGCTCCGCGCCACGGCGCCAGCGAGGGGATGGCCAGCGACGGGATGGCGAGCACCGGGATGGCGACCAGCGAGAGGTAGGTGAACGCCGGGGCGAGGCTCGGGAAGGAGGCGACCAGGGCAATGGTGCCGCCCAGGGAGATCGGGAGGATCCAGGCCCAGGCACCGGTCCGCAGCCGCAGCAGGAAGGACGGCGCGGTCGGCCGGGGGCCGAGCACCAGCCCGGCCTGGACGACGATCAGGACCACGTCGGAGGGCCAGAACGAGAGCACCTCACCACGGTAGGAGACTTCCCTGAGATCCTGCTGCATGCAGGATGTGAGAGACCGCAACGACGAGATCGCTCGGGACTCCCCGGCGAGGTGGATGTGGTAGTCAAGGGAGGGCAAGACCTGCCGTCCACGATGTCTGACCAGGAGCACTCCGCCGATGCGGCACACGCCTCACTACCTGATGACCGACCCGGAAGAGGTCAGACGACTCATCCGGAACAACCCGTGGGCGACCTTCGTCTCACCGGTCGAGGGGGAGCTGGTCGCCTCGCACTACCCCGTCATGCTCGACGAGACAGCCTCCGAGGGCTCTGACATCACCCTCATCAGCCACTTCGGGCGTCCCGACGACGACCTTCACGAGCTCGGACGGCACCAGGTCCTCGTCATCATCCAGGGCCCCCACGACTACGTCTCCCCGAGCTGGTACGCGCCGGGCGATCTCATCCCGACGTGGAACCACGTGACCGCCCACCTGTACGGGACGCCGCAGGTGTTGAGCGAGGAGGAGAACTACGCCGCGCTGGGTCGGCTCACCGACTACTTCGAGCGCCATCAGCCGCACGGCCGGAGCCTCTCCGAGGACGAGCCAGCCACCCGGCGTACCGCGAAGGGTACGGCGGGCCTGCGGGTGAAAATCGACCGGTTCGACGCCCGGGCCAAGCTGAGCCAGAACAAGTCGCCCGAGGTGATCGAGAACGTGACGGCACACCTGGCGGAGCACAACCCTGCCCTGGCCGAGGAGATGCGCCGCACCACCCACCCGGACGCCCTGGGGTGACCTCGCGAGGCCGACCCCACCCGACCTCTCGGTCAGTAGCGTTCGGCCATCGTGGCGGGAGACCCGGGCTTCGGGCCGCCCGGCACCCGCTCGCAGGCGCCGGTCGTCGACAAGCACCGCACCAGCTGCGAGGTGTGCACGGCTGAGTAGTCGTCCCAGAACCAGAGGATCACCGCGTCTGCGGACTCCCAGCCCACGATGTCGAACTCCCCTGCGTCCTGGGGGGTGTCGAGCTGCAAGGTCTCGCCGTCCAACCGCCGGACCCAGTACGTCGGGGTCAGTCCTTCTTCGTCCTCGTAGGCGTACGCGCCGCCGCCCGCAGACCAGAGACCGCTCCAGGAGACCGTGAATCGGCCGGCCTTGTCGAACCTTCCGTGTCGCGCCAGGCCCCCGTAGACGCTGGTGTCGCTCTTGTACCTGAAGACCGTCGTGCCGCGCGGCCACCCGTCGACGAAGGCGCCGTTGCCGACCCGCAGTCCGCGGAACCTGGCCAGTCGGCCTCGCGGCGGCAGCACCTTCACGCCGTCCGAGCCCTGGGACAGGACGAGGCGGCCCTTGTCGCTGAGCGTGCGCAACCAGATGCCGTTGATCCCGTCCTCCCAGGCGACCAGCCGTCGGTCGTGGAAGCGGTTCGTGATCCGCTGCCGGGCGACGTCGTAGACGACCACGCGGTAGCGCTCGATCCGTCGGTAGGCCTGGGTCCGGTGAGCGCGCACCTCGAGCCAGGCGAGCCACTCTCCGTTGGCGGAGATGAGGGGCCTGGCCGTGCGGGTCCGCATCGGCAACCTCGCGAGTCGTCCGCCGTCCACCAGGAACCACGTCGCCGGTTGACCCATACGCCGGTCGACACTGGTGGCGATCACCGTGGTGCCGCCCCGGGAGGTGATGTCGCTGCGTCGCGTGCGGATCACCTTGCTGCCCAGATGCAGCCGACGGTGCTGCCACCACGCCAGGCTGGTGGGCGCGCCGAGCGGAAGGGCGGCGTACGTCGTCTCGTGACGTGCTCCCGACGAGTCGCCCGCCGTCGCCGCGGGGACGACCCCGCAGAGGCAGGCCGCGCTCAGCACGAGCGTCGCGAGGCGAGTCACCATGTCCGGAAGGCTACGTCCGGTCACGCCTTGTTGACCGGTGACTGATCGAAGTCATCTGGTGACCCGAGAAGCGACCTG
>DATBBE010000223.1:0-16310 GCA_036271155.1 Nocardioides sp.
TCGCCGGCTCTGCCGGGCGGGTGACGACCGGCGCCACCGCGGTGATCGGCGGCACCGTCACGTCGGCGAGCGGAGCGACCCTGCCCGGCCACAAGGTGGTGCTCCTCGAGCGGGGTCCGTTGCGATGGCGGCCGGTCGGGCACGCCGTCAGCGACTCGGCCGGCCACGTGGCGATCACGACGCCGCCGATCGACGCCACGTCGCGCTTCCGACTGCGCACCGACCACCGTGCCCACAGCGCCCCATGGCGGATCGTCGAGCTGCCGACGCTCAGTGCCTCGGGCCAGCGAAGCGGCCCCACGCTCGTCGTCTCCGCGACCACCTCCGGCGCCCGCCCCGGCGACAAGGTGGTCCTCCTGCGACGTGAGGGCGGCCGCCTGGTGAAGCTGCGCCACGCCCGGCTGGGTGCCGGTGGGGCGGCCACCTTCTCGGTGCGCGCCCGCAAGGGGGCCACGACGTACGTCGTCCGGCTCGTCGCCACCCGGAAGCACGGGCCAGCCAGCGCGACGCTCGCTGTGCCCAGGTCCGGCTGAGGTGGCCCTCGCGACCGGATGACGCGAGCCGGCGTCGTGGTGATCGGCCAGCACTCCGCTCACCGCGGCCCACCCGGTCAGCAGCAGGGCCAGCCCCACGCCGCCGGCCAAGGCGCGGCCGGGGCGTGCCTGCTCGAGCTCGTGTCCGCCTGCCGGACCGGACCGGAACGCGGCCACCAGCCGCCGCCGGTCGTAGGCGTTGGCCTGGGCGAGGTCGCGGTGGGTCACCATCACCCCACCCGGCCCTGGACCGTGGAGAGGAGACCCGTCGCAAGCACCAGCACCGGCGTCATCGCCAGCAGGGCGAAGGACTCGACGCCGTCACCGAGGCGTCCCAGGCTGCTCGACCCCAGTCCTGGCAGCCCCGGCAGCACTGTCGTGACGAGCAGCCCGACGCCGATCATGGCGAGCACCACGGCGGCCGGCAACGTCCAGTCCGGATGGATCCACAGCACGGACGCCGCCGTCGACACCAGACCGAGCAGTCCTGAGCCGAGACCGACCAGGACATCGACGGCCGCGTGGCACTGTCGGGTGCGCAGCGTGACCACCAGACAGCCCAGGACCGGCACGAGTGCGCCCGCGGCCCCGAGCGAGACCGCCGACGGCGCGACCAGGACCAGCAGGATCCCGACGGTCGCCGACATCGCGACCATGATCTGGTGGGCGACGCGTGCATCGCTCGACAGACCTTCCACGTCCACCGGGTCAGGGTCGCGCACGACGTCGGTGTCGGCCCGGAGCAGGGGGACGCTGGTGCCGGTCGTCGCGAGCGCGAGACCGGGGAACACGTGGCCGGCGACCACGGCCACCGCCAGAGCGGCGGTCAGCATGGTCGCGGGTTGGGCCCTCGAGGCCTGGGCCGTCAGTCCGGTCGCGAGGAGGACGGCACCCACGACCACGGGAGGCAGCAGCAGGGCACGGCCTTCGGTGAGCCCGACGGCGGCCAACGCACCGGCGGCCAGGATGCCACCGCCCGCGGCCACCAGTGAGGTGACCGGGGCGGGTGCGCCCGCCCCGAGCACCAGGCCGGCCGCGCCGGCATACACGCAGCCGGTCAGTGCGACCGCGACCGGAGCAACGGTCCGGCCCCCGAGGCGCGAGTGGACCACTGCCCCCAGCACCATGGCTGCCGCGACGCCCGAGGCCGCACCGCCTGCGACGTGTGAGCCGGGCCGGGTCAGCAGCGCACCGGCGGCGGCGAGCAGGAGCACGATCGCCGCACCGAGGGCGGCCCGGCCTCCGGCGGAGGCGTTCCACGACGTGAGGTCGCTCGCGACGACGTCGGCCATCGCCTCGACGACGTCGTCGTACCTCCGGGGCGGCTCGTCGCCGGCACCGGCCACCACGGCGAGGAAGGCACCGTCGACCACGCCCTGGGCCGTGAGCCCGCAGTCGGTGGCGAGGGTGCGCCCCTCGTGGGTCACCAGGCGGTAGCCCGCGTCGAGGGTGGGGCTGCCGAGAAGGCCGAGGCTGCGTGCGAGGTCGGGCAGGAGCTCGACCAGCGGAACGACGCCCGGAACCACGAGGTCGACGCGCCGGCTCCCTCCGGTGACGGTGAGGCGCACCAAAGTCGCCGCGTCGCCGGGAGCCGCATCTCGGATCGTGGTGCCCACCGCCAGGCTCAGAGCTCGAAGGCCCGGGCGCCGCGCGCGTCGGCGGCCCGATAGTCGGCGTTCGACAGCGTCACCTGTCGAGACGTGCTGCGCAGCAGGTCGCGCATCTCGCTGATGGCGGCGTCCCAACGCTGCTTCGCCACCGCGTAGGACTGTTGCGCCTCACCGATCCAGCTCGAGCGAAGCGGGGCCAGCTCGTGCTCGAGCCGAGCCATCCGGGCGCCGATGGCGGTGACGACTCCCATCAGCTCGTCGGCAGCCTGGTCGAGGCCCGCGTGGTTGACCTTCAATGCGTCGAGCTCCATGGGTCCTGCTCCTCTCGTACGTCGCGGCCGGCCGTGCTCAGCCGAGACGCTGCTGGTGGCGGGTGAAGGCCGTCGACTGCGCGTCGTCGGTGGCCAGGTTGTCCTTCTCCGTGGCGCGCAACGAGGCCTCGAACTCATGGAGGGCGCCGACGATCGTGCGCTGCTTCTCCGACCAGGCGCAGCCCAGTGCCACGAAGGCGGAGCTGCCCTGGCCGGTCCAGGTCGCCCGGGCGGCGTCGAGGTGCCGCACGAGCGTGTCGTCGAGGCGGTCGAAGTCAGCCTTGGCATCGGCGACCATCGCCGCGGCCGTCGAGAGCGTGCCCTGCCCCTGCCCCATCTCCGGTGCTGACGACATCCGCCGCCTCCTTCCGACCCGGCCCCAGGGCCGGTCACGTGTGTGTTCCTGGTGGAGGCCCTCCGATTCGTCGCTGCTGGACCGGACGAGCCAGGCACCACCTTCGGGCATTTCGTCCGGACGTGGGTTCGGCTCTCCACAGGCCCGCCGCCTGTGCACAGCGCGCCACGGACCCGGCTCGTTCGCCCTACCATCGCCGTCAGTCGTCGCCTCCGGGTCTGGCCAGGGGTGAGCGCCGCATCGTTCTCGGGAGGACCGTTGAACACCACGCTTCGAGGCGGCCGGGTCGAGCCGCCTCGGCTGCCGACCGGCGAGATCGTGATCCGGACACCACCGCAGCTGGAGGCCTCGGCGACCTCGGGCGGAGCGCTGATCAACGCCCTCCCGATGCTGGGCAGCCTCGGCTCGATCCTCGTGGTCGCCACCACGGCCGGCTCGGCCCCCGACGCTCAGCGACGCAGCTTCTTCGCGGCCGGCATGTTCCTCGTCGCCACCGTCGGCTTCCTCGTCGTCCAGATCGACCGGCAGCGCAGGCAGCGCACCGAGGCCGTCAACGGTCCCCGTACGGCGTACCTGCGCTACCTCGGCACGGTCCGCCGGACCGCCCGAGACGCCGCCTCGCAACAGCGCGCGGCGCTGCTCTGGCACGGTCCCGACCCCCGCTCGCTGCCTGCGCTGGCGCAGGAGCGGTCGCGAGTGTGGTCGCACGCCGTCACGGACGCCGAGTTCCTCCAGGTGCGATACGGCCTCTGCTCCCGGCCCCTCTCGCTCGATCTCGTCGCGCCCGACCTGACAGACCTCGACCGGGTCGACCCGTCAGCGGCCTCCGCCCTGCAGCGGCTGCTCTCTGTGCACCGTGTCCAGCCGGGCCTGCCCGCTGTGGCCGACCTGCGGGCGCTCGACCGGATCGAGGTGTGCGGGCCGGAGGAGGTGGCCCGATCCCTGGCGCGGGCCATGGTCTGCTCCGCCGCGACGTTCCAGGCGCCGGAGCAGCTGGTGATCGCCGTGCTCGCCTCGGAGACCTCCCTCGCCCAGTGGGACTGGGTCAAGTGGCTGCCCCACGCCCTGTCGCCTCACGTCTCGGACGCGATCGGCCCGCGCCGCATGGTGGCCACCAGACTCGCCGACCTGGCCGCGCTCCTGCCGCGAGACGCTGCCGACGGACACCTCCTCCTGGTCGTGGACGGCGTCCCATTGCCGGCCGGCAGTCACGTCTTCTCTCCCGACCGCCCCCACGGCCTGACCGTGCTCGAGCTGCCCAGCCGGTGGCACGCACTCGAGGACGGCCCCCGGCTTCGACTCCTGGTCGAGGAGGATGTCACGACCCGCGACGGCCGACCCGCGATCCGCGCGCTGCGCGTGGGTGAGGCGCCGTCGAGGGCCGTGGGCGACCAGTGCGACCTCGCCACGGCCGAGGCCCTGGCCCGTCGGCTCGCGCCCCTGCCCGTCGTCGCGACGGTCGGTGTGGCCGAGCTCGTCGACGGGGTCGAGATCGGGAGCCCGGGGGGCTTCATGGACCTCCTGGGGCTGGGTGACGTGCGCCGCTACGAGCCCGTCTCGGTGTGGCGGTCGCGGACGGCCACGGACCGGCTCCGGGTGCCGATCGGGCTCGACGACGCCGGCGGCCCGATCCATCTCGACCTCAAGGAGGCCGCGCAGCACGGCATGGGTCCCCACGGTCTGGTGATCGGCGCGACCGGCTCAGGCAAGTCGGAGTTCCTGCGCACCCTCGTGCTCGGCCTGGCCATGACCCACTCCCCCGAGCGGCTGAACATGGTGCTGGTCGACTTCAAGGGCGGCGCGACGTTCGCGGGGATGTCCGCCATGCCGCACGTCTCGGCGGTGATCACCAACCTCGAGAGCGAGCTCGCCCTGGTCGACCGCATGCAGGACGCGCTGGCCGGCGAGATGGTGCGGCGCCAGCAGCTGCTGCGCGACGCCGGGAGCTACGCCTCGGTGCGCGACTATGAGCAGGCCCGCGCCGCTGGCGAGGCGCTGACGCCGCTGCCGTCGCTGTTGGTCGCGGTCGACGAGTTCTCCGAGATGCTCTCGGCGAAGCCGGAGTTCATCGATCTCTTCGTCGCCATCGGCCGGCTCGGGCGGTCGCTCGGCCTCCACCTGCTGCTGGCGTCCCAGCGCCTCGAGGAGGGCCGGCTGCGTGGCCTCGAGTCCCACCTGTCCTACCGAGTGGGCCTGCGCACCTTCTCCGCACAGGAGTCGCGCACGGTGCTGGGCGTGCCCGACGCCTACGAGCTCCTCCCGAGGCCGGGGCTCGGATTCCTCAAACCCGACCAGTCGACGCTGCTGCGCTTCACGGCGGCGTACGTCTCGGGCCCACCTGGGGGCGACCGGCCTCGGGTCGTCCCCAGCGATGACCCGGGGCGCGCGCCGATGATCCTGCCCTGGACCATCGCCGAGGTGCCGGCGTGCACAGCTGCCGAGCCGACGAACGAGCCCGAGCCTGTGCCGGGCCCGGCCCCGGAGCAGGAGTCCCTGCTCGACGTCGCCGTCGCCAGGATGGCCGGCCAGGGGCCGGCCGCCCACCCGGTGTGGCTCCCGCCGCTCGACCTCCCGACCACCCTCGACGAGGTGATGCCCGACCTGACCCCCGATCCGCGGCTCGGCCTGGTCTCCCAGCAGTGGCGGGCGCTGGCCCGCCTGACGGTTCCCCTCGGCGCGGTCGACCGGCCGCGGGAGCAGCGGCGCGACACCTTCACCGTCAACCTCTCCGGCGCGGGGGGACACCTGGCGGTGGTCGGGGGTCCGCGCTCCGGCAAGAGCACGCTCCTGCGGACCCTGGTCACCAGCCTGTCGCTGACGACGACTCCTCTGGAGTCGCAGTTCTTCGTGCTCGACTTCGGCGGCGGCGCGTTCGCCCCGATGCACGCCCTGCCCCACCTCGCGGGCATGGCCGTGCGCTCGGAGCCCGATGTCGTGCGCCGGATCGTGGCGCAGGTGAGCGGCATCGTCGACCGACGCGAGGCGTACTTCCGGGATCAGGGGATCGAGTCGATCGAGACCTACCGCATGCGCCGGGAGCAAGGCCGTGCCGATGACGGGTACGGCGACGTCTTCCTCGTGGTCGACGGGTGGAGCACGCTCCGGGCAGACTTCGACGACCTCGAGCTCGCGCTGCAGCAGCTCGCCTCGCGCGGTCTCACCTACGGGCTCCATGTCGTGACCGCCTCGTCGCGGTGGGCCGACTACCGCGCGGCGACGAGAGACCTGATCGGCACCCGGCTCGAGCTCCGGCTTGGCGACCCCCTCGACTCCGAGATCGACCGACGGCTCGCCGCGGCAGTGCCGCCAGGCCGACCGGGACGCGGCCTCGTGCCCGACGGGCTGCACATCCTGACGGCGCTCCCCCGCATCGACGGACACTCTGACGGCGCGACCCTCGGCGACGGCGTCGCGACGACGGTGCGGCTGATCTCCGAGGCCTGGCACGGACCGATGGGTCCGAAGCTGCGCCTGCTCCCGGAGCTGCTGACGACCGTCGACCTGCTCCACCAGCCGGGCCCGGCCACGTCAGGGCGACGGCTGCTGCTCGGGGTCGACGAGACCGACCTCGCGCCGGTCGGCCTCGACGCGGATGCCGAGCCGCACTGGCTGATCTTCGGCGAGGGACGCTCGGGCAAGAGCGGTGCGCTGCGCGGCTACCTCCACGAGGTCATGCGCACCCGTAGCCCACGGCAGGCGCAGATCATCGTCGTCGACTACCGCCGCTCCCTGCTCGGCGAGGTGCCCGAGGACTACCTCCTCGACTACCTCACCTCCGCGGCGCCGGCCACGTCCGCCCTCGCCGACCTCGCGTCGTACCTCCAGGGCCGCATCCCCGGCCCCGACGTGACACCTGAGCAGCTGCGTAGCCGGTCCTGGTGGACCGGGGCCGAGGTCTTCGTCGTGGTCGACGACTACGACCTGGTCGCGACGACCCAGAGCTCACCGGTGCAGGTGCTCCAGCCCCTTCTGGCACACGCCCGCGACACAGGGCTGCATCTCGTCGTCGCCCGGCGGTCGGGCGGTGCGTCGAGAGCCCTCTACGAGCCGGTGGTCCAGTGCCTGCGCGACCTCGCGGCGCCGGGTCTAGTGCTCGCCGGCAGCCCCGACGAAGGCGCCCTGATCGGCAATGTGCGGCCCGGCCCCGCACCGCCCGGCCGGGGCCGGCTGGTGACCCGCGATCGAGGCGTCGAGGTCGTCCAGCTGGCCTGGCGGGAGCCGTCGCTCTCCGTCACCCCTCCCTAGCGCCCCCTCCCGATACTTCGCAGCATTTGGCACCTGTCCCACGGCGTGTCGGGGTGCGAACTGCTGCGAAGTATCGAGAGGCGGCCGGGGACCGGGACAAGCGGTGGGGTCAGCGGCGGCCGACGCCGAACATGCCGCGCACGGCCTCGCGGGCCGCATAGCGCACGGCGTACTTGAAGGTGCTGGACTTCACGACCTTGTCGAAGGTGCTGTCCTGCGGCTTGGCAGCCTTGGCCTTGGTGGTGGCCTTCGCAG
Organism: Nocardioides sp.; assembly: GCA_036271155.1. Lineage (GTDB taxonomy): Bacteria > Actinomycetota > Actinomycetes > Propionibacteriales > Nocardioidaceae > Nocardioides. The sequence goes on from DATBBE010000223.1 coordinate 7,310, forward strand.
TCGGCTTGCCGGCCGTCTTCGCGGCCTCCTGGGCCGCCTCCTCCTGGGCCGCCTTCTCCGCGCCGGCCGCCACCCGAGCGGCGAGCTTCTCGCTGGCTGACTCGCGGTCGACCACCTCGGAGTACGTCGCCCAGCCGGGGTTGGCCTTCACGGCCGCCTCCATCGCGACGGGGTCGGACGGCCCCATCAGCGACTCGGGTGCCCGCAGCCGCGTCCAGGCGACGGGAGTCGGAGCGCCGCGCTCGTTCATCACCGTCACGATCGCCTCGCCGATCCCGAGGGAGAGGATCACCTTGCCCAGGTCGTCGTAGGACGAGGTGGGGTAGGTGTTGACGGTCAGCTTCAAGGCCTTGGCGTCGTTGGGCGTGGCCGCGCGGAGCTGGTGCTGGATCCGCGACCCGAGCTGCGCGAGCACGGCGTCCGGTACGTCGGTCGGAGTCTGGGTCACGAAGAAGACGCCGACGCCCTTGGACCGGATCAGTCGCACCGTCTGGGCGATCTGGTCGAGGAACGCCTTCGACGCGTCGTCGAAGAGCAGGTGCGCCTCGTCGAAGAAGAACACCAGCTTGGGCTTGTCGGGGTCGCCGACCTCGGGGAGGTCGTGGAACAGGTCCGCCATCAGCCACATCAGGAACGTCGAGAACAGCGCGGGCCGGTCCTGGAGGTTCGGCAGCTCGACCATCGAGACCATGCCCCGGCCGTCCGCGGTCACCTGGAGCAGGTCGGAGGACTCGAACTCCGGCTCACCGAAGAACGCGTCGGCGCCCTGGTTCTCGAACGTGATCAGCTCGCGCAGGATCACCCCCGCGGTCGCGGCCGAGAGCCCGCCGAGCTCCTTCAGGTCGGGCTTGCCCTCGTCGCTGGTGAGGTAGTGCACGACGGCGCGCAGGTCCTTGAGGTCGAGAAGCGGCAGCCCGGCCTGGTCGGCGTAGTGGAAGACCAGTCCCAGGCTGGACTCCTGGGTGTCGTTGAGTCCGAGCACCTTGCTGAGCAGGATCGGTCCGAACGACGTCATCGTCACCCGCAGCGGGATCCCGGTGCCTTGACCGCCGAGGGCGTAGAAGGTCACCGGGAAGCCCTTCGCCTCCCAGGTCTGCCCGACCGAGGCCGCGCGCGCCTTGATCTTGTCGTCCTCGGTGCCGGGCGTGCTCATCCCCGAGAGGTCGCCCTTGATGTCCGCCGCGAAGACCGGCACGCCGTTCGCGCTGAGCTGCTCGGCCAGCAGCTGGAGGGTCTTGGTCTTGCCGGTGCCGGTGGCGCCGGCGACGAGGCCGTGCCGGTTCAGCATCGCCAGCGGGATCTTGATGTGGACGTCGGACAGGTCGGTCTCGTCGAGCATGAGGCCGCCGAGCTCCAGCGCCGGTCCGGCGAAGTCGTACCCGGGAGCGACGGCGGCGGCGATGGGATTGTCGGTCACGGTGTGAAATCTAGCCACCGGGGCGCTCGAGCGCTCTGCGTAAACTGCGGCGCGTGATCTTCAAGCGCGTGGGGGACGGCCGGCCGTACCCGCCACACGACCTGACCTCGGGCGCGTGGGCGGCGCTTCCGCCCCGTCAGGTACGCCTCGACGAGCTGGTCACGACCAAGGACACCTTGCGCCTCGACACCCTCCTCGACGAGGACTCCACCTTCTACGGCGACCTCTTCGCCCACGTCGTCCGGTGGCGTGGCGAGCTCTACCTCGAGGACGGCCTCCACCGCGCCCTGCGTGCGGCGCTACAGCAGCGGCACGTGCTCCACGCCCGTGTCCACGAGGTGGTCGAGGCATGAACCTCACGACGCACGTGAAGACGCTGCTGACGCTCGCGGTGCTCGCCGTGCTCCTCTTCGTCGGCATCACCTTCGGCTGGTCGGCGATGACCGAGCCCTTCCCCCACACCGCCGCGACCAAGATCTGCTACCCGACCCGGCTCGAGCCCGGCGACCGGGTGTCCGCGCCGAAGGTGACGGTCAGCGTCTTCAACGCCAGCACCCGGATCGGCCTCGCCGAGAGCACCATGTCGGCGTTCGAGAACCAGGGCTTCGGCCCGGGCTCCGTCGGCAACGCACCTAAGAACGCCGTCATCCACTACGCCCAGATCTGGGCCCAGAACCGCAACGACCCCGCCGTCCGCCTGGTCGCCAGCCGCCTCGGCCCGAACGCCGCGATCGTCGCGAAGAAGCACGCCGGGCCCGGTGTGGTCGTCATGGTCGGGCCGCTGTTCCAGAAGCTGGTCGAGGGCAAGCAGTCGACGAAGGTCACCTCGCCGACCACGATCTGCTCTCCGCCCACCTCTTGACCGAGTGACCGAGTGACCGAGGTCAGTCCCCGAGCCAGCGGCCGAGCCGGCCGTGGGCGGAGACGGTTCGCAGGCGTACGACGGTCGACTCGCGCAGCCCGCGAGGGGTGACGACGAGCAGGTCGTCACCGCGTCGTAGGACGGTACGCCGGTCCGGCACGATGGCATGCCCGTCGCGCACGACGAGGGAGACCGACGACCCCTCGGGCAGTCGCAGCTCGCCGACCTCGACGCCGTGGAGCCGGGACACCGGGCTGACCGTCACCTGCAGCATGTCGGCCGCCACTCGTTCCAGAGGCGCCACCTCGAGGTCGAGCGACCGGGGCTCTAGCTGCCGGGTCACGCCGAGCCGACGGGAGACCCACGGCAGCGTCGGGGCGGTCAGCACCGTCGAGATCACCACGATCACGAACACGATGTCGAAGAGCCGCTCGGCATCGGTGACCTTCTCGGCGAACGGGATGGTGGCCAGCACGATCGGGACCGCCCCCCGCAGGCCGGCCCAGGAGACGAACGCGATCTCGCGCCACGGCATCGGCTGCACGACCGCGCTGACCCAGACCGTGACCGGCCGCGCCACGAAGGTCAGCAGCAGGCTCCCGACCACGGCCGCCCCCACGACCGACCACGTGATCCGGCTCGGGGTGAGCAGCAGCCCCAGCATCACGAACAGGCCGATCTGCGCCAGCCAGGCCACGCCCTCGGCGAACGACCGGGTCGCGATCCGGTGGGGCAGCTCGGAGTTGCCGAGCACGAGGGCGGCGACGTAGATCGCGGCGAAGCCGGACGCGTGGGCCGTGGACGCCGCGCCGTACGACAGCAGGGCCAGGCACAGCACCGCGAGCGGGTACAGGCCCGACGAGGGCAGCGCGGCGCGGCGCATCAGCCAGGCGCCGCCGAAGCCGATCGCGAGCCCGATGGCCACGCCGGCGACCAGCTCGAAGACGATCACCCCCACCGTGTAGGGGATGCCGTGCTCGGCCACGGAGCCGGTCGAGATCAGCGTGACCAGGACGACCGTCGGGGCGTCGTTGAGCCCGGACTCGGCCTCCAGCGCGCCCACCAGCCGCGGCGACAGCGGGAGCCCGCGCAGGACCGAGAACACCGCCGCCGCGTCGGTCGGCGAGGTCACCGCGCCCAGCAGCACCGACAGCTGCCAGGAGAGCCCGAGGAGGAGATGCGCGCCGACCGCGACGATCGCCACGGACACCGCGACGCCGAGCGTGGCCAGCGAGAGCCCGAGCCGCATGGACGGGCGTACGGCGTCCCAGCTCGTCGTCAGACCGCCCTCGGCCAGGATCAGCGCGAGCGCCGCGAACCCCAGCGCGTGCGCGAGCTCGGCGTTCTCGAACCCGATGCCGATGAAGTTCTCACCGAGCAGGACACCCATGAGGAGGTAGAGCAGCAGGCTCGGGAGGCCGGCGCGCGAGCTGAGCCGCACCGCGAGGATCGCCAGCAGCGTGACTCCGGCCCCGACCAGGACGAACAGGTCGAGCTGGTGGACGTCGAAGTGCACGGTGTCACCTCGCTTCAGCGAGCAGGGGCGGCGAAGCCCGAGTTTACCGGTGCGAACCTGCGGCCATCTCCCGCTCCCGTCCACAGCGCGAGGAGGCGACCGTTTCCCCGGCGGACAACGCGGGCAGACCAAGTCCGCGGCGGCACGCGGGTGCGGCCGGGAAGGAGCGCGACGATGTACGGCGACACCACGGCGATCCGGGCCCTGGCCAGGTCGATGCGGGAGCGGGCCGTGGACCTGCGGACGGAGGCCGACGAGCTGGCGGGCCGGGCCGAGGCGGTGCCCTGGACCGGTCTGGCAGCGGGCGCCATGCGGCACACCGCGCTCGGTCAGGTGACCGGTCTGCGCGTCTGCGCGGACGCGCACGACACCGCAGCCGAGGCACTCGACCGGCACGCGCGCGAGGTCGACCGGCTCAAGGACCTGATCGCCGCCGCGGAGAGACGCGCGCGGCAGCTCCTGGAGTCTGCGGCCGGGGGCCTCGCCGGGCTGGTCGCCCACGCCGTTCCCGACGGCCTGCACGACTGGGCCCAGCACTTCGAGCCGCCACCCCTCGGCAGCCGAGCCTGGCTCGACGTCCGCCTGCCGACGTGGGCATGACCGCGGACCTCCCGCCGATCACCGGCGTGACCGGCGGCGTCGCCGGCCTCACCGCGACGTACGCCGCGATGCTCGCGCTGGCCGACCGCTTCGCCGCCGCCGCGGGCGGCCTGCGCGACCGAGCCCGAGCCGACCTCGGCATCCTCGTCGACCCCGACCTGGTGGAGTCCGCGCCGCTCTCGCCTGTGACGTTCGCCGAGGCGGAGGCGCGGGTGCTCGACGCGTCGTCCGGGATCCACGGCGCCCTGGAGACCAGCGCGCTCTTCGAGGCCGATGCACTGTTGGTGCGCGCGACGGTGACGGCGTACCAGGAGTGCGACGGTCTCGTCGCCGGCTCGCTCGGCGTCCTCGACGCGTCGCTCGGGCAGGCGGCCGGGTACGCCGTCCGGAGCGCCGCGCCCGTCCTGCTCCCGCTCGGCCTCGCGGTCGTCCCCGCGTGGCGGCACCTGCCCGCCCGCACGCGCGCGCGGCTCGCCGGCGACGTCGACGAGGCCCTGGAGGAGTGGGTGGACGAGCATCCGGAGACCGTCCAGCACGCCCTGGACGGATCGGGGGGCTTCCTCGACGGGGTGCTCGGTCTCCCGCCGACCCACCGCGGCGTGGCGGACGCCGCATCCGGCGTGGCGGCCCTCTACCCACCGGAGGGAGAGCCGCAGGTACGCCGCCGCGACGACCTGGCGACACCGCTGGCCGACTCCCCGCCGGGCGACCTGACCGGACTGCTGCGTCACCTCGACCAGACCAACGCGCTCTCGACCCCCGACCGGCCGGGAGACCAGGGCACGATCGAGGTGCAGACGCTGCGTGCGCACGAGGGCACCGTGCGGCACATCGTCTACCTGCCCGGCACCGACCAGATCGCGACGACTCCGTGGAGCCCCGACGCGCAGGCCCGCGACCTGCCCGCCGACCTGCACGCGATGGCCGGCGAGCACTCGACGTACGCCGCGGGGATCGAGGAGGCGATGTCGCGGGCCGGCATCGGGCCGCACGACCCGGTCCTCCTGGTCGGGCACAGCCTCGGTGGCATGGAGGCCGCGTCACTGCTCTCCCAGGGCTCGGGCTTCCACGTCACCCACGTGGTCACCGCGGGCTCACCGATCGCCGAGATCCGTGGCTACCCCGCCGGCAGCCACGTGCTGTCCCTGGAGAACCGTGCGGACGTGGTCCCGCTCCTCGACGGACATCGCAACGCCGACTCGGTACAGCAGGTGACGGTGCAGTTCGACGACCACGCGGCCACCGCCGTGGCGGGCCACGGGCTCCGGCACTACGTCCGCGGCGCGGCCGCGGTCGACGCGTCGTGCGACCCGTCTGTGCGCGAGCAGCTCGCCAGCCTGCACGTGCACGGGTTCCTCGGGTCCGGCGGCCACGCCACCAGCCAGGTCTTCCAGATCGTCCGGTGACCGGGAAAGAGCGGCTCAGGTCCGTCAGGCCAAGGAGCGCACGAAGTCGGAGAGCTGGGCGAGATTGCGGCACTCGACCATGGGCACGACGCCGGAGTAGGCACCGGCCGCTGAGTCACCGGTGTCCCAGTGGCGTGGGTGCTCGGGGTTGAGCCACCAGGCGTGCCGGGCGAGGGAGGTCATCTCCCGGAGCGCCTCGACGGCCAGGTCGCTGTAGTTGGACCGCGCGTCGCCGAGGACCAGCAGCGACGTCCGCGGCCCGAGTGCGTCGAGGTGACCGGCGGCGAACGTCGTGAATGCTCGGCCGTAGTTCGTCCGGCCCCACGCCGCGGCGTGCTGGGTCCGGGCGGCGAGCTCGGCCAGCACCACCCCCGGGTCGGCTCCGGGCCGGAACACGTCGGTCACCTCGTGCACCTGGTCGACGAACGTGAAGGCCCGCACCTTGCCGAACTGCTCGTGCAGCGCGTAGACGAGCATCAGCGTGAACTGCGCGAAGCTCGCCACCGACCCGCTTACGTCGCAGAGCACCACCAGCTCGGTGCGGTGCGGGCGTCTCGGCCGGTGATGGGTCACCAGCGGCACGCCGCCGGTGCCGACCGACGCGCGGACCGTACGCCGGAAGTCCAGGGGCCCCCGACGCCGCGCGCGCTGCTCCCGCGCCATCCGGCTGGCCAGCCTCCTGGCCAGCGGGTAGATCTCGCGCCGCATCGCGGCCAGGTCGTTGCGTCGCGCCGAGGTGAAGTCGAGCCGCTCGAGGCTGGGCCGTACCGCGATGCGCGCGACATGGTCGGCGCCCTTCTCCTCAGCGATCCTTCGCCGCGCGTCGGCCTCCACCAGGGACGTGAACGCACCGACCCTGCGGTCGGCGGTGCGCCGGGCGTCGGTGGCGGCGTACCCCTCGGCCTGCAGGGCCTCAACGATCCGGTCGACCAGGGCCTGCGGGGCCAGCCGCTGCAGAGCGGTGTACGACGACCAGCTCGACAGGCCCGGCCCGCGGCCGGGCATCGCCCCGAAGACGCCGACCGCCTCGGTGGCGATGCGGAGCAGCTCCGCGTGGTCGCCCGAGACCAGCGCCGCGGTCAGCCGCTCGCGCGTCCGCTCGAGCCCCGGCCCGGAGTCGACCGAGCCGGATGGACCCACCCCCTCACCGACGAGCCGCGGGAAGTACAGGTCGAAGAGCGTGTCGAACGTCGGCCGCTGGGCCTGCCGCTTGACCAGCGTCGCGGCGTACCCCTGGCGGATCGCCTCCCGGTCGCCCCAGTCCAGGACGCTGAACGCCGCGATCGCGTCGAGATCCTCGGCGAGCGACACCGGCACTCCGGCCCCGCGCAGCGCCTCGAGGAACGCGATGTGGGTGTCGAGCAGCCCGGACGTCATCCGAGCCGGAGCTCCTTGACCGCGCGCTCGTGGTCGGAGGCGTGCTTGAGGACGACGCCGAGCGTGCGCGCGACGGCGCCCTCGTCGAGGTCGCGGATCTCCAGCGCCAGCAGGGTCCTGGCCCAGTCGATCGACTCCGCGATCGACGGCGACTTCTTCAGCTCGAGGTCGCGCAGCCGCCCGACGGTCTCGACCACCTGGCGGGCGATCCGGTCGTCGAGCCCGGGCACCTGTCCCCGGATGATCGCGCGCTCCCGCTCGGCATCGGGGTAGTCGAGGTGGAGGTAGAGACAGCGTCGCTTGAGCGCCTCGGAGAGCTCGCGGCTGGCGTTGGAGGTCAGCACGACGTAGGGACGGCGTACGGCGGCGAGGGTGCCGAGCTCGGGGATCGTGACCTGGAAGTCGCTCAGGATCTCCAACAGCAGACCCTCGACCTCGACGTCGGTCTTGTCGACCTCGTCGACGAGCAGGACGGTCGGCTCGTCGCGCCGGATCGCGGTCAGGAGCGGCCGGGTGAGCAGGAACTCCTCGGTGAACACGTCGTCGTGGGTCTGCTCCCAGCTCTGGTCACCGGCCGCCTGGATCCGCAGGAGCTGCTTCTTGTAGTTCCACTCGTAGAGCGCCCGCGCCTCGTCGAGCCCCTCGTAGCACTGGAGCCGCACCAGCTCGGCGCCCGTCGCCCGCGCCACCGCCTTGGCCAGCTCGGTCTTCCCGACGCCGGCCGGGCCCTCGACGAGCAGCGGCTTCTCCAGCGCCCCCGCGAGGTACGCCGTCGTACCGGTCGCCGTGTCCGCGAGGTAGCCCGCGGCGGCAAGACGCTCAGCGGCCTCGGCCGGGTCTGCGAACCAGGAGGCACTCACCCCGTGAGCATAGGAGCGAGGTGTCAGTGCCGGCGCTGCCGGGCGAACACCGCGACGCCGGCAGCCGCCAGCAGCACGGCGACGACCAGGAAGGGCCACGGGCTCCACTCGTCGCCGCAGCTCTGGCCTCCGTCGGCGGAGAACGTGCACACGCTCCCGGGCCCGCCGCGGTTCAGCCAGGCGACGTAGAGGAGCGGAGCCGAGGCACCGCTGATCATCCCCGCCATCGCCCAGCCGAAGTCGACGCGCCACAGCATCAGCCCGGCGAGCATCAAGGTGAGCAGCAGGACGAACGGCCCGATCGTGAGCAGGGAGAGCACACCCAGGCAGGCGGTGGCCCCCAGGACGCACCAGCCGAGGAACGCGAGCACCGAGTCGCCGTCCGCCTTCATCGCGCGCCGGCCCGTTCGGCTCTCGTCCTCGCGGCCGCCCGGCGGGCGCGGTTGCGCACGGCGCGGATCGCCAGGGGCGGCAGCACGTCGAACGCCGACACCAGCGCACCGAGCGCGTCCAGCGAGGCCAGGGCCGAGTCGGCGGCGGCCGGGTCGACGCCGTCGTACAGCTCCAGCCCGACGAACCCCGCGGCGACGGCCCGGGCGAGGCTGCTCGGCTCGACGAGCCCGTGCAGCGGCGTGACCGGGAGGACCCGCACGAGCACGCGCTCGACCTCGCCGCTCCACTGCTCCATGGCATAGCGGCCGGCCGCGGCGAGCGTCTCGTCGCGCAGGGCGCCGGCCATCACCTGCGCCATCTGGGCGACGTTGCCCGCACCCCTCTCGGACTCGTGCAGGGCGCGACCGACCGTGAGCAGCTCGCCCAGGGACGACACGTCGGCGAGGCGGTCGCGGTACGACGCCACCGCCAGGTCGACCGATCGGCGTACCGCGGCGTCGAGGAGCCCGGACACGCTGCCGAAGTGGTAGAAGACCAGGGCCTGGTTGACCTCCGCCCGGGCGGCGACCG
>DATBBE010000224.1:0-10254 GCA_036271155.1 Nocardioides sp.
GGCCCTGCTGGATGCCGAACACCAGGAAGAACATCCCGAGACCGCTGAGCGCGACCCCCAGCCAGTCGAACTTGTGGGTGTGGGTCGGCAGGGACGGCACCAGCCGGACCGCCAGGAAGAACCCGATCACGCCGACGGGCACGTTGATGAAGAAGATCCACTCCCAGCCGAGCGCGTCGACGAGGATGCCACCCAGGATCGGGCCGACCAGGGTCGCGACCCCGGCGGTCGCACCCCACAGCGCCATCGCCTGACCTCGCTTGTCAGACGGGAAGATCCGGGTGATGACCGCCATCGTCTGGGGCGTGAGCATGGAGGCGCCGAGACCCTGCACCACCCGCGCGATGATCAGCATCTCGATCGAGTTGGTCAGGCCGCACCACAACGACGCCGCCGTGAAGACCGTCAGGCCGACGAGGTAGAGGTTCTTCGGGCCGAACCGGTCACCCAGCCGACCGGTGATCAGGACCGGCACGGCGTACGCCAGCAGGTACGCGCTGGTCACCCAGACCACGCTGTTCACGTCGGCGTGGAGGTCGGAGATGATCGCCGGGGTCGCGACCGTCACGATCGTGGTGTCGACCAGGATCATGAAGAAGCCCAGACACAGCGCGAAGAGGGCCGGCCACGGCCGCACGTCGTCGGGGACTTTGTCGCGGGTCGGGGTCTGCTGGGCCATGACGTCAGTCAACACCTCTCCACCGACATTGATTCCGTTGCTTCTCTCCGAGTGCATGGTCTGCTGACGGATCACGTCGGTGCTTTCTGACAGGGTGGTCGTATGAGCTACGTCGACCTGATGGCCGGACCGCCGCCCACCCTCCTGCCCGAGGACCCCGCCGCGGCGGAGCTCGCCGGCGGCGAGACGCCCGCCGCCGTCGTACGCCGGCACCCCGAGTCGCCGGCCGCCTGGGCGGCGTTCGCCGAGGAGGCTCGCGAGCAGGGCGCGGACGACGTCACCGTCTACGCCTACGCCCGTGTCGGCTACCACCGCAGCCTCGATCTCCTCCGGCGCAACGGCTGGAAGGGGCACGGTCCCGTGCCGTGGGAGCACGAGCCCAACCGCGGGTTCCTGCGCTCTCTTGCCCTGCTGGCCCTGTCTGCCCGCGCGATCGGCGAGGACGCCGAGTGGCAGCGCTGCTCGGAGTTCCTGCGCGACTCCAGCCCGGCCGCCGCCGAGGCGTTGCTCGGCTGACATGGCCGATCCCGACCTACGCCGGACCTTCCTCGACGAGCGACGGGCGATCTGCCGCGAGCGCTTCGACACCCTCCACGCTCCGGTGTACGACGACCGCTGGGGCGGCTATGTGAACCCGACCCACGAGCGGTGCCTGCTCACCCTCGTCTCACACCTGTCGCCGGGTGACAGGGTGCTGGACGCCGCCTGCGGCACCGGGAAGTACTGGCCGATGCTGCTCGACGCCGGGCTCGCGGTCGTCGGGACCGACCAGTCGCAGGCCATGCTCGACGTCGCCACCGCGAAGCACCCGGAGGTGCCGACACACCGCGTGGCTCTGCAGGATCTCTCGAGTGTCGACCTCACCGCCTTCGACGCCGCGCTCTGCATCGATGCGCTGGAGAACGTCGGGCCTGAGGACTGGCTGACCGTGGCCGGCGGGCTGCGCGCGACGCTGCGCCCGGGTGCCGCGGCGTACGTCACGATCGAGCTGCTTGATCCCGACGACCCCGAGCCGCGCGACGACCCGGCGGGCGCGGCGGCGCCGCTCGTGCCGGGCGAGGTGCTGAGCGGTGGCGCCTACCACTACTACCCCGCCGTCTCGGATGCCGCCGAGATGCTGCACGCGGTCGGGTTCACGATCGACGAGGTGCTCGAGGGCGACGGCTACGCCCACCTGCTGATGTCGACCTAGCGAGGGAGCCCTAGCGAGGGAGCCCTAGCGAGGTAGACCTAGCCGCCCAGCAGCGTCCGCACCCGCTCGGCTCCGAGCGCCACGATCAGCGTGGGCAGGCGCGGTCCGCGCTCGGCGTCCACGAGCAGGTGGTAGAGCAACCGGAAGAACTCCTTCTGGTCTGCCTTCACCTCGTCGGTCGGCTTCTCGTCGAGCGACATGCCGCGCGCCAGCTTGGGCACGCCGTAGACCAGCGAGGTGACCGTGTCGAGCTCGAGGTCGCCCTGCAGTCCCTGCAGCAGGAGCGCGAGCCAGTCGCGTTCCTGGCGCGACAGCGCCTCGAGCGCCACCGCGTCCGGCTCAGCGCGCACGGTGGTGCGGTCGGCAGCGGGCACGAACTCGTCGGTCCAGGCCATCGCGCGCGACAGCCGCGGCTCGAGCTGGGCGACCGAGTCGTGCGCGTGCCCGAGGTGCCTCACGATCCGGCTGATCTGCTCGGCGGACCCTGCGGTGACGTCGGCGACCGACGAGAGCATCCGGAACGGTACGACGACCTCGGGGGTCGGCAGCAACCCAGCCGACGCGGTCGAGGCTGCGCGCTCGTAGGCGAGCACCTGGACGTCGCGCCTCGCCGGGTCGGCGGCCTTGCGGGCCAAGGCGTCCCACTCGTCGTACAGCCGCACGACCTCCAGCCCGAAGTCGATGTCGAAGGTCTGCTTCGGCTGCCGGCGGACGTAGAGCCAGCGCAGGATGCCGGGCTCGAGCACCCGCAGGGCGTCCGCCGCGGTGGGCGCCCCACCGGCCGACGACGACATCTTCTGCATGCCCGCGAAGCCGACGAAGCCGTAGCCGAACCACGCCGGACGGGGGTAGTCCCACACCGACTCGACCAGCTCGTGGCCGACGGTGAACGACGAGCCCGGCGTCGCGTGGTCCATCCCGGCCGGCTCGAAGTCGACGTGCTCGAAGGCCCACCGCATGGGCCAGTCGGCCTTCCACACCAGCTTGCCCTCGTCCTGGGTCGCGAGGTTGGTGGTGCCGTGGTAGTCGCACACCGAGCAGGTGTAGGCCAGGTCGGTCGTCTCGTCGTCGTAGGCCGTCACGGTGGTCGTGTCGCGGCCGCAGTCCGCGCAGTAGGGCTTGAACGGGAAGTAGCCCACCGCGTCCTGCTGGTCCTCGTCGTTGGCGACCGAGTCGGCCAACGCCTCAGCCTCCTGCGCGGCGCGCTCGTCATCGGTGGACGCCGCGGTCTCGGCCCTCTTCGTGCGGTACTTCGCCAGCACGGCGTCGATCTCGGCACGCCGCCGGACAGCGCGCAGCACCTCGTCGCGGTAGACCCCCGACCGGTAGCGCTCAGCCTGGGAGATGGTCTCCACCTCGGCCCCGAGGGCGGCGAACGCCTCCAGCACCGGCTCCTTGAAGTGGGTCGACCACGAGTCGTGGCATCCCCACGGGTCGGGAACGGCGACGAGGGGACGGCCGATGTGGTCGGCGTACGACGGGTCGACGCCCGCGGGCACCCGGCGGAAGCGGTCGTAGTCGTCCCACACATGCAGGTGGCGCACGGGTACGCCGCGGCGTCGGAGCTCCTCGGCCACGAAGTGCGGCATCAGGAACTCGCGCAGGTTGCCCAGGTGGACCGGCCCCGACGGCGAGATCCCGGATGAGCACGTGACCGGCCCGGAGGCCCCCGACTTCTCGTGGTGCCGGATCGCCTCGTCAGCGGCGCGAGTGACCCAGTCGTGGGGCTCGCCCTGCGGCGTAGATCGGGACATCCGGGTGGTCTCCGCTCGGATAGGAGGCTGACGGGACCACGCTATCGAGCGCTGGGGCGCACCAAGGACGGAGGGCGCCTGCCTCGCGGCCGACGCCCTCTCGACGAGTGGCCGGAGCATCCCCCGATGTGTGCCGGCCGACAGCCCTGCGGCTGCCCGTCGTGTCCCATCATGGCCATTGGAACGCTCCAATCCGCGGTCGTCGTGGTCACTGGCACTAAACTGCCACCGGTGCCACGGAGAAGAGCGATCTCGGTCCTCTCCGCGCTCGGGATGAGCGCGGAGGACGAGCAGCGCTACCGTCAGGTGCTTCCGCTGTCCGGCTCGACGCTGGACGACATCGCCGAGGCCCTCGGTGACGACCTCCACGACGTACCCGAAGCGTTGGCGGGGCTCACCTCGCTCGGCATCGTGAGCATCCACGACGGCCACGTCACGGTGCAGCGGCTAGACCAGGCCCTGTCCGCGGCCATCTCTCGTGAGGCAGACGCCGCGGTCCAGGCGCGCGACCGGCTTACCGACCTCGCGCGCGCCGTCCCCCTCCTGGTGGCGGCCGGCACTCGCCCGGGGCCCGGCGAGGTCGAGGACGTGCGGGCCCTCGACGGTGAGCTCAGCACGGGCGGCAACGCCCTGGAGCTGCTGACCGCCCTGATCGAGCAGAGCCGCGGAGACCTTCTGTTCCTGCGACCCGACGCATGGCTGATGCCGCGCGAGTCCGCCATCTCGCGCGTGGTCGGACGCGCGGTGGCCTCAGGTCGTCGCTCCCGCGCCGTCTACCCGATCCGGGCTCTTCACGAGGCACCGGACATCCTGCGCGCCCGGGTCGACGAGGGTGAGGAGGTGCGCCTCATCGACGACCTCCCCACGCGGCTGTTCGTGATCGGCAGCACCCACGCCGTGCTCCCCGAGCCGCTCGGGTACGCCGACTCTCCCCGCCTCCTGATCCGCCAGGGGGCGGTCGTGGCGGCGCTGGCCCTGCTGTTCGAGCTGTACTGGGAGAAGGCGCTGCCCGTCTCGGAGCTCTCGAGCCAGCACCACGCGGAGCGGATCTTCCTGCTGCGCCAGCTGCAGGCCGGAGCGAAGGACGAGCACATCTCCCGGACCATGGGGATCAGCCTGCGCACCGTCCGTCGCCGGATCTCCGAGCTGATGATCGAGCTCGGGGCCGACACCCGCTTCCAGGCCGGGTCCGAGGCGGCCCGTCGCGGCTGGCTCTGACGTTGAACGGCGAGTTCTGACCGGTCGAGCCGCGCCTTCCGACCATCGCCGGGTGGCATAACCCGCGACTCAACGGTCAGAACGCGCCGGTCAACGGGTCAGAACGCGCCGGTCAACGGAGCGGGAGGATGAAGGAGTACGCCGCCGGCTCGACGTGCCAGCTGCGGTGGCGTTCGGGGCCACTGATCTCGCCGTCCGCGCTGATCCAGAACGCATCTCCGGCGACAGTGACCTGGGACCCGCGGAGGTACTGCACGTCGCCGTGCCGATGGTGTACGCCGCGCGAGAGCCGGGCGGCGTACGCCAGCTTGGCGAGGCCGCCGGTCGCATGGGAGATCATCACGTCGACGCGGCCGTCCTCGGGGTCGGCCTCCGGGACCAGCTCGGTGCCGCCGCCGACGCTGGCGCCGTTGCCGATCGCGACCATGAGCACGGGCCGGTCCACGTCGGTGACGACCTTGCCGTCGATCTCGACGTGCAGATGGACGCTCGGTGGCTCGAACGCCGCTTGCAGGGCGCCGATCGGGTAGCCGAGCTTGCCGAGGTTGACCCTTCCGACCCCGAGCCCGTGGAGTCGTTCCTTCCAGCGAGCCCCGCGGCGGCTGGCCTGGGCGCCCGCACCGACGTGGACGTTGTTGACGACGACCTCGCCCAGCTCGTCGACGATCAGGTCCATCGGGCGCACCTCGCCGGCGAGCAGCACCTGCGCCGCCTCCGCGACGTCCAGCGGGATGTCCAGCGACCGCGCGTAGTCGTTGCCCGTGCCCATCGGCAGCAGGCCCACGACGGCGTGGTCCAGCTCGTGGCGGCGGTACAGCGCGGAGATCACCGCGTGCAGGCTTCCGTCACCGCCGGCGACCACGATCCGACGCGACCCCGCACGCTGGAGGACGCCGTCGAGCTCGCCCGGCTGCGACGTCGCCTGCACGTCGACCGAGCACTTCTTGCGGAGGACGTCGAGGGCGGTGTGGAGCTGCGCCTCGTCGGCGGTCCCTGAGGCGTCGTTGGTGATCACGAGCAGCGGGTCCACGTGGGTTGACCCTAGTCGAGACGTCCCGAGTCACGGCTCCCCCCGTGGGGTATGGTCGCGACCGCCCGAGCCCGCCCCCGTGCAGACCCCGAGCAGCCCCCGAGCAGCCCCCGAGCAGGAGGTCCGATGCCCGCGATCGTGGTCCTCGGAGCCCAGTGGGGTGACGAAGGCAAGGGAAAGGCCACCGACCTGCTCGCGACGTCGGAGTCCATCGACTTCGTCGTGCGCACCAGCGGTGGACACAACGCCGGCCACACCATCGTGGTCGACGGCGAGAAGTTCGCGACGCACCTGCTCCCCAGCGGCATCCTGACGCCGGGTTGCACCGCTGTGATCGGCAACGGCGTCGTCGTCTCTCCCGAGGCGCTCTTCCGCGAGCTCGACGCGCTGGCGGCGCGGGGCATCGACGTGACCCGGCTCGTGGTCAGCGCCAACGCGCACGTGATCGCGTCGTACCACCAGACCATCGACAAGGTCACCGAGCGGTTCCTCGGCAAGAACAAGGTCGGCACCACCGGCCGCGGCATCGGCCCGACGTACGCCGACAAGGTCGCACGGGTGGGCATCCGGGTGGCCGACCTGTTCGACGAGAAGATCCTGCACGACAAGGTCGAGGCGAGCCTCGACCTGAAGAACCAGGTCCTCGCGAAGGTCTACAACCGCCGTGCTGTCGAGGTCGACGCCGTGGTCGAAGAGCTGCTGGCGTATGCCGATCGGCTGCGGCCGATGGTCGCCGACACGTCGTTGCTGCTCAACCAAGCCCTCGACCGCGGCGAGACGGTGCTGTTCGAGGGGGCGCAGGCGACGATGCTCGATGTCGACCACGGCACCTACCCGTTCGTCACCTCGTCCAACGCGGTGGCCGGTGGCGTCTCGACGGGCGCCGGTGTGGGCCCGACCCGCATCGACCGGGTGATCGGCGTGATCAAGGCCTACACGACGCGGGTGGGCTCCGGCCCGTTCCCGACCGAGCTGTTCGACGCGGACGGCGAGAAGCTGTGGAAGATCGGCGGCGAGGTCGGGGTCTCGACCGGCCGCGACCGCCGCTGCGGGTGGTACGACGCGGTGATCGCCCGCTATGCCACAAGGGTGAACGGCCTCACCGACCTGTTCTTGACCAAGCTCGACGTGCTCTCCAGCTGGGAGCGGGTGCCCGTCTGCGTGGCCTACGACGTCGACGGCGTACGCCAGGACGAGATGCCGATGACCCAGACGGAGTTCCACCACGCGAAGCCGGTGTACGAGCGGCTGGACGGCTGGTGGGAGGACATCTCGGGCTGCCGCACCTTCGACGCGCTGCCCGCCAACGCCCAGGCCTATGTGCGCGCCTTGGAGGAGATGTCCGGCACGCGTATCTGGGGTGTCGGCGTCGGCCCCGGTCGCGAGCAGACGCTCGTCGTCCCGCACTGACGCTGGTAGTCCCGCACTGACGCGCCCCGGCGCGCCCTTGATCACAGCACCGCAAACCTGGTCAAGCGCGAGCGCGGGCCGGCGATGCAACCTGGCGGACATGACGCTTCCGTACGCCGAACCGCTGACCGTGATCAGTCCCGCCGACGTGGTCGTCCCCGAGCCGCGGCGGCGTGGCGAGGAGGGGGGCGAGCCGTGCTTCCCGTGCAGTGCCGACGCCGATGCCGACCTGATCTGGTCCGACGAGCGTTGGACCCTGCACAACCCCGGGCAGACCGCGTTGCCCGGATCGGTCTGGCTGGCGTCGCGAGAGCACTTCGACTCGTTCGCCGACATGCCGCCGGATCTGGCGGCGACGTTCGCCGGGGTGTGCGGCCTCGTCGAGCAAGCTGTCCTCGCCCTGGGCGACGTGGGCCGGGTCCACGTGTACCGCTGGGGTGACGGCGGTGCCCATTTCCACGTGTGGTTCGTTCCTCGGCCGCTGGGACGGCTGGACATGAGTGGTCACCAGCTCATGGCCTGGGAGGACGCGATGCCGCCCGCGACCAAGGAGCAGATCGCGGAGGCCGGTCGCCGCATCGCCGCGGCCCTGCACAGCGTGGTGTGATGTCGGCCGTGTCTGCCGGCCCGACATCTTTGGACCGTCGGCTCGGGCTCGGCGACGCGGTCTTCATCGGGCTGGGGTCGATGATCGGTGCCGGGGTGTTCGCGGCCTACGGGCCCGCGGCGCGGGCCGCGGGCACCGGCCTGCTGCTGGGGCTCGTCGCGGCGGCCGTGGTCGCCTACTGCAATGCGACGGCCTCGGCACAGCTCGCGGCGGCGTACCCCCGTGCCGGCGGCACGTACCTCTACGGCCGCGAGGTGCTGGGTGACTGGTGGGGGTACCTCGCGGGGTGGGGCTTCCTGGTCGGGAAGACAGCCTCGTGCGCGGTGATGGCGTTGACGTTCGCGGCGTACGTCGCTCCCGAGGGCGGGAGGCGCCCCGTCGCGGCTGCGCTCGTCGTCGTCCTGACCCTGGTGAACTGTGCCGGCGTAGCCCGCACCGCCCTGCTCACCCGCGTGCTGGTCTCTCTGGTGCTGGTGGCACTGGCGGTCGCGTCGGTGTCGTGCTTCCGGCACGGATCGACCGCGGGACTGCAGGGCTGGGCATCACCAGACCACGGTGCCTACGGCGTCCTCCAGTCCGCCGGCCTGCTGTTCTTCGCCTTCGCCGGCTATGCCCGGATCGCGACGCTGGGGGAGGAGGTGCGCGATCCCGCGCGAGTGATCCCCCGGGCCGTGCTGCTCGCCCTGGCGGGCGCAGTGGTCGTGTACGCCGTCGTGGCGGTCGCCGTGCTGTCCGCGCTGGGACCCGACGACACGGCCGCGTCGGCGGCGCCGGTCATGGACGCCGTCCGTGCTACATCGCCTGGCTGGGTCGCCGGCCTCGTCAGGGTGGGCGCAGGACTCGCGTCCGCCGGTGCCCTGCTGGCCCTGATCGCAGGTCTCGGTCGCACTGCGCTCGCGATGGCGCGCGAACGCGATCTGCCGGGCTGGCTTGACGCCGTCCACCCGCGGTTCCGGGTTCCCCATCGCGCCGAGCTGACGGTGGCCGCGCTCGTGGTGGTGCTGGTGCTGACGACCGACCTCCGGGGTGCGATCGGGTTCTCGTCTTTCGGGGTGCTGCTCTACTACTTCGTCGCCAACGTGGCTGCCTCTCGCCAGCCGGCCGTCGCACGCCGGTTCCCGAAGTGGCTGCAGGTCACCGGCGGTGCCGGTTGCGTGACACTCGTCGCTGCCCTGCCGTGGCAGTCAGTGGTCGCAGGGGTCCTGGTCTACGTCGTTGGCATCGGAGCCCGGCTGGCCCGGCTCAGGTGGGCTATGCGGTGACGACGGACCACCACGTGGTCCGGATCCACCGACTAGCGCCCGATCTGGGGAGCCGGACACGTCGGGCCGCAAGGCTGTGCTGTGCCCGCCCATCCGCGGTCGCACATGAGCTGCGAGAGGCGGCTCGCGGTCCGACACGGCCGGTCGAACACCTGTCCCCAACCCAGGCGCACCGTCAGCCGCCCCTCGCCGGCCGAGTCGAGGTCCCGATCGAGGTCGAGGTCGCGCTGCCGAGCGTTGTCGTGGAAGAGGCGCCCGTCCAGCTCGACCTCGAGGTCCAGTCGCGGGTAGGCGACATCTCGGTACTCCGACCCCCGGCCGGTGGCTCGTGGCGCTTGGCGCTGTCCGCCCGGCAGCCCGTGGGCGCGCTCGACCCGCGTCAGGTAGCCGTGTTCGAGCACCGAGCAGGTGCCGCCGGCGACGTCGTCGAGCACACCGTCCAGCCACGCTCGGCCACGCAACCGCTGCCGCCGTCGCAAAGCCGTCAGGATCCGGTCCGCGGTCGTACGACGTGTCTGGCAGACGTCCGCCAGGACGGCGATGGTGGCGAACTCGTCGGACGTGTCCGATGCGATGTCCAAGGTCGCGTCTTCGAGGTTGATGCGAGGAGGTGTGGCGTTCCAGTGGACGCTGTCATGGAAGTGGGCCGGACGTCGGCGCAGGTAGCCAGAGGGCACGGCGACGTTGCGGTCGGGCGCGACGGCGATCTCGATCGGCGCGGACTCCTCGCAGCGACGCCAGGTGGGTCCGACGCAGGCCCGAATCGCAGCCTGTCCCGCCAGTGCTGCCGGTGCCAGATAGACGACGCCCGCCCAGGCCCGTTGCGTCCACGTCGGCTCCCCGGTGTGGTCGACGTACACGCCGGGGAGGAGTCTGACCCACTCGTTGCGCCTGATGCGACGCCGGATGTCCCAGACCTCGTCGCCGCACGCGAGTGCCTGGGCGCGAGAGAGGACACCGCTCTGGTGGCGCAGCAGCTCCTCGATGCTGCGGCCGCCCGCGGTCCTCGGGAGGCGTCCGACGCGACTCATGACGTCAGGTTTCCCACCGGTGATCCTCTGACACCTGGGCTCGGAGTGCCTGTGGACGAACAGCGCGGTGG
>DATBBE010000225.1:0-4521 GCA_036271155.1 Nocardioides sp.
GGCCTCGCACTTGGAGGACGCGGTCGACTTCACGCTCTTGTCGCAGAAGAAGCCGCGGCTGTAGGTGAAGCTCGTGGTGTGGCCCTTGAAGAAGGCCTTGGTCATGCCGAACTCGTTGATCCCGCGACCCATGTGCATCGCGTTGCTCGGCGTCGCGCCCGCGCCGCCACCGTTGGCCGCGAACGCCATGCCGACGCCGCCGACCACGAGAGCCGCGGCCAGCAGAGCTCCGAGACGGGTCCGGCCGCTTCCGAAGAACTTCATGAGATTCCCTTCCGCGACGACCCGGGTGGCCGCCACGGAGGTGGTTCGGAGCGCTCCCGGGTCTCGGATGGGTCCGGGTAAGAACCCGCGGCTCGACGGTCAAAACCCGCGGTTCGACGGGTCGTCAGGCCGTGAAGAGGTCGCCGTGCTCGGCCACCCGCGCCAGCACCTCGTCGTAGCGGAACTGCTCGAGCCCGAGCGGGTCTTCGGCGCCGTCTGAGACCTCGTCCCAGGTCACGGGGGTGGCGACGAAGGGGCGCTCGACCCCTCGCAGGGAGTACGGCGACACCGTGGTCTTGGACCCGGCGTTCTGGGACCAGTCGAGGAAGACCTTCCCCGAGCGTCTGGCCTTGGTCATCGTCGCGGTGACCAGCTTCGGATGCTCGGCCTGAAGTGCCTCGGCGACGGCCTTGGCGGTCCCTGAGGTCTTCTCGGAGTCCTGGCGGCGCGACAGGGGGGCGTACAGATGCAGCCCTTTGCTACCGCTGGTGACGGGACGCAGGTCAAGGTCGCGCTCGGCCAGCTGGTCGCGCACCAGCAGCGCGACCTGGCAGCACTCGTGGAGCCCGGCACCCTCACCCGGGTCGAGGTCGATGACGATC
Source organism: Nocardioides sp. (assembly GCA_036271155.1). Lineage (GTDB taxonomy): Bacteria > Actinomycetota > Actinomycetes > Propionibacteriales > Nocardioidaceae > Nocardioides. The sequence goes on from DATBBE010000225.1 coordinate 867, forward strand.
CGGTCGGCACCGCGGACCTTGCCCTTGGTGTCCACGGTCCACTGGTGGACGTGGAGCTCGAGCGCCGCCAGGTTGGCCGCCCAGGTCAGCGTCGCCAGGTCGTCGATGATCGGGAAGACGAGTCGGTCACCGTGCCGGCTCTCCCCGCGTGAGCCGGTGGTGGGCAGGTCGGCGGTGCGGACCCAGCTCGGCGTACCAGCGGGGGCGTTCTTCTCGAAGAAGCGGGCCTTCTCCACGCCGTTGGGCCAGCGGACCCGGGTGACCGGACGGTCCTTCAGCAACGGGAGCAGAACCGGCGCGACCTGGGCGTAGTAGTTGAGCACCTCGCCCTTGGTGGTGCCGGTCTGCGGGTAGAGGACCTTGTCGAGGTTGGAGAGCTTGAGCGTGCGCCCCTCGACGTCGACGCGGACCTCCTCGCCGCTGCCGGGGCTCATCGGGCGACCGCCAGCACCGGCGCACGGTCGGGGTCGAGGCGCCACATCAGCCGCTTCACGAAGTCTCTCGGCGCGCTCACACAGCCGGCCGTCGCCCCGCTGCCGTTGACATGTAGGAAGATCCCCGCGCCGCGGTGTCGCACCTGGGCTCGGTTGTAGCTGGTGACGATCGAGTACTCGTACTGCACCGGGAAGTCACGCAGCCGCTCCGAGCTGTCAACCGCGCTCGCCGGGAGCCACCAGCGAAACCCGCCCTGCGCCTTGTTGCGGTAGCGGTTGTAGTAGCGCGAGCCGTTGTCCTCGACCCAGTAGTCGCCCGTGTGGATCCGCCGGTAGGGCAGGTCCCACGAGGCACCCCGGGCGTGGCTGCCGAACGCCGAGATGAGGCGGACCGTCCCCAGGGGCGTCGTGCCGGTGCCCTGATGGCGCCGGCGGGGCGCGACCAGCCCGCCGTACCCGATCCGGCCGTCGTTGACCTCGTAGAGCCGCTGCCAGCGGTCTCCGCGCAGCACCCAGTAGGCGATGTGGGCGTGGAAGCCGCTGGTGTGGTCGACGGTCACGACCTGCCGCGTGTGCGGTCTGAGGGTGACCGGGACCCCGTCGAGGGTGACGTGACGTGCGGTGGCCCGGTGGGTGGGCCGAGACGCCGCACCGGCCGGCGAGGGGACGGCCACGGCGGTCGCGAGCAGCGCGACGGCCAGCGGGCCGAGTGTGGTCATGTCAGGTCCTCCGGGGTCAGGTCGGCACGGGTGCCGACGTACGACGGCTGCCGGATGCGGCCCTGGGCGGACGGGCCGAGCGACTCGACGTCGACGACGAGCACCGGCTCGACCCACGTCGTACCCAGTGCGTCGGGGCGCGGAACCTCGTCCGCGAACGGCGTGGAGTCGCGGGTGAGCCCCTCGAGGACCTCGCGGAGGACGGCGGCCTTCCGCCCGGCGATGCCGCTTCCCACCCGGCCGCGGTAGAGCAGGCCGTCGACGCTCGGCTGCCCGACGAGGACGGCGCCGAGACGCTCGCGCGAGTCGGTCTCACGGCGCCAGCCCCCCACGACGAACGACTCGCGGCGACGGTGCGCGAACTTCAGCCAGTCCTTGCTGCGCTGGCCCGGCCGATAGCGGGAGCTGGCCCGCTTGCTGACGATGCCCTCGAGGGACTGCTGGTAGGTCGCGTCGAACAGCATCTGCCCGTCGGCGTACAGCGGTGGGGTCTGCCAGCGGTCGTGGTTCAGGTCGAGGTCCTCGAGCACGCGCCTCCGGGCGCTGAGTGGCTCGTCGAGCAGGTCGCGTCCGTCGAGCCGGAGGACGTCGAAGGCCAGCAGGGTGGCCGGACTGCGCTCGGCGAGTCGCAGGGCGCGATCGGCACGCGAGACGTGCATCCGCTCGGCGAGCGCGGCGAAGCTCGGCAGCCCGTCGGCGAAGGTGACGACCTCGCCGTCGAGCAGCACGTCGTCCGCCGGGAGGCCGGTGAGTTCGGGGAACGAGACGGTCGCGTCGTTCTCGTTGCGGCTGTACAGGCGAGCCGCACCCCGGCGTACGTCGACCAGCACGCGCATGCCGTCCCACTTCACCTCGTGCTGCCACTCCTCGCCCACGGGCACGTGGGTGCCTCGGGTCGCGAGCATGGGACGCATGGCATCCATCCTGGCAGGGCACTGCTGCTCGAGGGCCGGGTGCCGACCGGCTGTCGGTGGACGGTGCCACCGTGGAGACATGACCGACCCCGGACCTCATGTCGCGGCGATCCACCGCTTCTGGGCGACACCACCGAGAGCTTCTAGCGCGGCGCCGGGCCGTCGACGTTCCAGTGATGGGAGACCGCCGGCATCCAGCCGTCCTCCTGCGTGGGGATGAAGGAGAAGCGCGAGATCGTCCGCTGGCCGCCCTCCACGTCGCCGTACATCAGGTCGACGGTGAAGGGCTCCCGGCTGCGGATCCTCTGCGCAGCCTCCGCGAAGGCGGGGTCGGTGGAGTTCCGGAAGACGCCCTGCCAGAAGCCGAGGTCTCCGCTCGGGATGTAGATGTCCCTTGTCAGCCGGCGGAACCCCGCGAAGTCGGGTCGTGCGGCCTCACCGGTGAGTCGGTCGGCGTAGAACTGCCAGGCGTTGAGCAGGGCGAGCCCGGGCCCGACGTTGCGCAGCGACATCGTCAGGTAGATCGCGTCCTCGGCGACCTCCGCGGTCCCCCGGCCACCCTCGACCTTCACCCAGTGCTCGTCGACGAAGCCGATCTTCTGCCCCTCGTCACTCAGCTTGGACGGCATCAGCAGGGGCTTGATGGCCGACTGCAGCGACCGCTCGGCCAGCCGGGCAGCGCCGTTCGACGACCGAACGGCGGCGAAGGTCGCCACCGCGAGCACGAGCGTCCCGCCGGCGGTCCCGATCTCTGCGACGGTCGTCCACTCCATGATCGGCATTGTGCCCGGCTTGGTGAGGCTGCGCCGACCTGGCCGGATCTGACAACCTTCCGCGTGCGTTCACGCCCCGACTCCCTGATACTGGACGCAGTCGACGACTCACGGAGGTATGAGATGCGTGCGATCTGGAAGGGCGCGGTGTCCTTCGGGCTGGTCAGTGTCCCGGTGAAGCTGTACGCCGCGACGGAGTCGCACGACGTCTCCTTCCGCCAGGTGCACGCCACCGACGGCGGCCGGATCAAGTACCAACGGGTCTGCGCGATCGACGGTGAGGAGGTCGACTACGCCGACATCGCCAAGGGGTACGAGACCGAGGACGGCGAGATGGTCATCCTCACCGACGATGACATGGCGGCTCTGCCGAGTGCGTCGTCGCGTGAGATCGCCGTGGAGAAGTTCGTGCCGAGCGACCAGATCGACCCGATGCTGTTCGAGAAGAGCTACTACCTCGAGCCGGAGAAGACCGGGGCCAAGCCCTACGCGCTGCTGCGCCAGGCACTCCTCGACGCCGACCGGATGGCCGTCGTGACCGTCGCCCTCCGACAGCGCACCTCGGTGGGCGTGCTGCGGGTGAAGGACGACGTGATCGTGATGCAGACGATGATGTGGCCCGACGAGGTCCGCGTTCCCGACTTCTCGGTCGAGGCCGGCGAGGTCAAGGACGCCGAGGTCAAGATGGCCAACATGCTCGTCGAGACCTTGGCCGGCGACTTCGACGCCAGCGAGTTCGAGGACGACTACGCCGGGGCCGTCGAGGAGATGGTCAAGAACAAGATCGAGGGTGGTGAGGTCAAGAAGACGCCGAC
>DATBBE010000226.1:0-18627 GCA_036271155.1 Nocardioides sp.
CAGGCTTCCGGCGAACATGCTGCCGGTATGACCGCGCGGCTGGAACTGGCCGGCCGCAATCACGGCGTCCGAGATCCCGAGGCCGGCCAGGGCCACCTCCACGCTGTGGACCATCGTCTCCTCGGACATCTCACTGCTCCCATCAGCCCTGGTGCACCCGTGACCTCATGTCCTCGCCGGGCGCGATTCTCCCACCGCCAGGTGACTCGACCGGCAACGTCCGTCAGTCGGTCTCGGCGTGATGCTGCGTCGGGCGGTAGAGCCGCCAGCACGCGACGAGTGCGGCCACGGCGACCACGGCCAGCCAGTCAGTCAGCCGTCCGTCGGTGCCGTTGATCACGACGGACACCAGGACGCCCACGACACACAGCGCGGCCACCAGCGCGAGCCCAAGAAGAGCCAGACGGCGCAGCTGACTGTTGTTCACGACGGCATCCTCTTCTGGGCCCATGCTCAACGGCGCCGGTCGTCGCGGAGGTCGAGGCCCCACACGACGCCCTGTGCCACTGCTCCGACGAGCATGAAGGCCAGCCCGACGGCGAAAGCCGCCCAGCCGAGGGCCAAGGGTCCGGCGTCGGTGACCGTCCAGAGGCCCAGGAAGAGCAGCAACACTCCGGCGAGCAGCACGCCGCCTGGTGGGAACGGGGCCCAGCGCGGTCCGATCTCAGGGGTCTTCCGGGGGCTTGCGGTGCCGGCCATGCTCGATGGTCGCATGGTCACGCGTCGGCGGCTGCGGATGTCGGCGACTCGTTCAGCCGCGTCGGAGCAGGCGGAGCACGGACCGGTCCGCCACCTCCTGGACCTCCTGCCCGGTCCAGTTGCTGAACGTGGCGAACAGTCGCGTCACCTGGGTCGTGGTCAGCTCGGCGGACCACTTCCAGCGCTCGGACCGTACCGGGCGGGCAGGCCCCGGCTCAGGTGTGCAGCTGGCTGGTGCCGAGCGGAGTGACGACGTAGTCGATGCCGTGGGGGCCGTGCCAGACGTAGGTGCCGTCGGGGTCGCGCCGGTAGTGCCATCGGCGGGAGGTCTTGGCGTTGTGGTGACGGCGGCACAGGGGTGCGAGCCGGGAGGCGGCGGTCTGCCCGGGTGGGCCGCCTTCGTCGATCGGGACGTAGGGCTTGATGTGGTCGAGGTCGCAGGAACGGGCGTTGCGCTGGCACCAGGGGAAGACGCAGTGTCGGTCGCGCAGGATGACGGTCTCTCGCATCCATTCCGGTGGGTCGTGCTCGTCGACGGCGAGCTCCTGGTCCCCGGGGAGGTCGGCGAGGTGGAGGACCGGGACGATGGTCGCCCGGGTCGAGCCGAGCCAGTCCTTGATCTTCGCGAGGGTGACGGGGCCCAGCTGTTCGAGCTCGCCGACCCGTTCGCCGCTGCGCTCCACCGATGGGTGGCCGTCGACCAGGTCGGCGAGGCTCAGGTGGAGGTAGACCCGGGTCTTGGCCAGGGAGCCCCTCCGCAGTGGCGGCTGGTCTGGGGGTGGGGTGGCGTACAGGTCGAGGTGGGTCTGGGCGTCGGCGATCACGCCGAGGGCCTTGGCCTTGCGGGCGCCCAGGTCGTCAGTGTCTCCGAGACGACCCAGGTGGGCGGCGTGGTCGCAGACCAGGTCGTAGAGGTGGGTGAGGTCCAGGGTGTCGCCGGTGGCCTCCAGCCGGCTGGTGCCGGCGAAGCCGCCATCGGCGCGGTGGGTGAGGGTGACGTCCCATGACGCCTGTGCGGTCTCCTCGGCTGCGGCCTGGTCCTCGGGTGCGAACAGGGCAGCAGCCTGGGCGACGTACCGATCGATCAGCACCCCACCGCAGGAGTGCAGCCGCTCTGCGACTCGGGCATCCACGTGTGCCGCGGCGTCTCGGGTGAGGTGGTGGGTGGCCTGAGCCAGACGTCGGGCCTTCCAGGCCGGGACCTCCAGGGCCCGAACCCGCCGCCAGGTCAGCGGGAGGCGGTGGGCGAGGTCGAGGGCATCGGCCAGCAGCTGCATCCCGCTCCAGGTCGAGACCCCCAGCGCGGCCGCGAACGGCTCGGGAGCGTACGCCGCGACCAGCGGAGTGCCGTCGCCGCCCAGGGACTCCTCGCACTCCGACACCCCGGGCAGCCCGGCATCGCCCCACACCGCAACACCGGTCTCGGCGACGGCGGGGTGGAGGACGCACCACCGCAACGCGAGCTCGAGCTTGCCGAGCCCGGCCCGGCGCTCGGCAGTCTCCACATCGCTCACGCACGCCAACAGCTCGGCCGCCGAGAGCTCGTCGAGCCCCGCGGGAGCAGTCGTGGTGGTCGCCGTCATGAGTCTTAGCCAAGCAGTCACCTCCGACATCGGGACGGGTTATCAACAGGCCACCGACCGCATCTTGAGATGTCCACCCTTATTTTGCGATGGGTGGGTCTGATCGGTGGTTGAGGAAGGCGCTCTGCGCCTGTCTCGAAACCCAACGGCCTCCACCGGCCCGCGCCCCTTCCGGTCCATGTGGTCTCGTGACGGGCGTAGCCTCCCTCCTCGACCAACGGGGTGGCCGAGCGCCGTCCTCAGCCAGCGGGGGGGCCGCGCTCGGCTAGGGTCCAGACATGATCACCGCCATCGTCTTCGTGAAGGCCGACGTCGCCCAGATCCCGGAGGTGGCCGAGGCGATCGCCGACCTCGAGGGCGTCAGCGAGGTCTACTCCGTGACCGGCCAGATCGACCTGATCGCCCTGGTCCGGGTCCGCGACCACGACGCCATCGCCGACGTGGTGGCAGACCGGCTGAACAAGGTCCCCGGAGTGACCTCGACCGAGACCCACATCGCCTTCCGTGCCTACTCCCGCCACGACCTGGAGTCGGCCTTCGCGGTCGGGGTGGACTGACCGAGGGCCAGGGTCTCCAGGGCTCTCTTGTACCACCCCCGACATTCCGCGGGACCAACTTGGCGGAACGCCGGAAATGTGACCGCTCCGACGCTTAAGGTGCCTCGTCAGTCTCATCGGGAGGGGCCCCTCGTGCACCGTCAGTTTCGTCCGCTTCGTTCCCTGGTCGCGCTCATCGCAGCGCTCGCCACGATCGTCGCGATTCTCGGGTTCGGCACGTCCGCACAGGCAGCCACACCGGGGTCGCCCACGGGGCTGACCCCCGACAGCACGAGCACGAGCGCCATCCCGGTCCTGTCCTGGGACCGCCAGGACGACGCCACGACGTACGACGTGCAGGTCTCGTCGAGCTCGACCTTCGCGTCGAGTCTGTGGACCCTCAACGGCACCTACAACGACAAGGCCTCCCCGGCCGTGCAGCTCCCGGCCGGCACCATCTACTGGCGCGTCCGGGCCCACAACACCTCCGGCGTCAGCGACTGGTCCTCGGTCTCGTTCACCCACACCGCCGCTTCGCCCCCCACCCTGGTCACACCGGCGGACGGAGCGACCCTCAAGGAGGGCGACGACACCCCCGTCTTCCAGTGGTCGCCGGTGGCCGGGGCGACGGGCTACTCGGTCCGGATCGGCCAGGACGCCGACTTCACCGACCCCAGCCGCTACACGGTCCTCAAGAGCGTCCAGGCCCAGGCTGCGGCACTGAACGGCTTCTTCCTGCCGAACACCTACTACTGGGAGGTGCAGGCCCAGCTCGGCACCGGCCTGAACACCGACTGGTCGGCGCCGCGCACGCTGGTGCTCCAAGGGCTCGACCAGCCCGCCCTGCAGGGTCCGCCCGACGACATCAACAACGGCGTGGAGGACGTCGTCCTGAACTGGGCGCCGGTCGCCGGCGCCGCGACGTACAACCTCCAGGTCAGCACCGACGCCAACTTCAACACGACGGTCGTCAACGTCACCAAGATCACCGGCACGCGGTACTCCCCGCCCACCACGATCAACAACGACCAGTACTACTGGCGGGTGCGCGCGGTCGACGCCTCCGGCAACACCGTCGACTGGAGCCAGGCGCCGATCTGGCACTTCAAGCGGAACTGGCCCGACCAGCCGACGCTCGAGTACCCGCAGAACAACTCGACGGTCGGCGACCCGTTCTACTACCAGTGGTCGGCAGTGCCGCATGCCAGCGAGTACCTCGTGCAGCTCAGCACCAGCCCGAACTTCACCAGCCTGACCGGCTCGTGCCGCACCACGGGCACCACGATCACCCCGGCGCAGCTCTACCCCGGCCACAACAACACGCTCGCCTGCATGCCCACCGCGGGGTCGACGTACTACTGGCGTGTCGAGGCCCTCGACCAGCCCAAGGGCGTCCAGAGCGACGTCATCTCCGCACAGGTCGGGAAGTTCACCTATCTGCCGAGCGCCCCGACCCAGCTGGCGCCTGCCAACGGAGCCAGCGTCAGCGTTCCGACGATGAGCTGGAACCCGGTGCCCGCTGCCGCGCAGTACGAGGTGAGCTACACCGACACCGCGGGTGGCGGGACCTCGACGTTCTTCACCTCCGCGCTCTCCTTCACGCCGCGCACCGCACTGGTCGTCGGGGACACCTACCGGTGGCAGGTCCAGACGGTCTCGGAGGACGGCCGCGACGGCCCGTCGATCCTCGCCGGTGGTCAGTCGACCTTCACCGTGACCGCCCCGGATGCCCCGAGCGCGCTCACCCCTGTGCCGACGAACACACCGACCTCCACACGGTTCCCGACCCTGACCTGGACTCCCGTGGTGGGGGCCAAGACCTACCAGGTGTTCGTGCGCCCGACCGGAACGATCGGCTACACCCAGCTCTCCGACACCTTCCCCTACCCGGTCGGCGACGACCTCGGGGCCGACAACCTCTCGCCGGGTGTCTACGACTGGATCGTGGAGGCCTACGACAGCACCGGCAAGCTCATCTCGACGACGAGCACGCCGGGCCACTTCACGATCAGCCAGCTGCCCCAGCCCACCGCCACGGCCGTGGGTCTGACCGGCAACGCCATCACCGGCAACGCGGCCACCACCGTCGACACCTGCCCCTCCACCCTGCCGAGCTCCTGCCAGAACCTGCGCGGTACGCCGGTGCTGAGCTGGACCCCGGACCCGAACGCGGCGTACTACAAGCTGTACATCTCCTACGACGCCGAGATGACCAACCTGTACACACCGAGTCCGATCGAGGTCTACGGGTCGCAATGGGCCGACGTGGCCGAGCTGCCGGACAGCCAGGCGGGCTCCGCGTACTACTGGGAGGTCGTCCCCTGCGTGGCCGAGGACGTCTGCGGTCCCCTGAAGCACGCCACCCTGGCGTTCAACAAGGAGAGCGACCAGGTCGTCCTGAACAGCCCGGTCTCCGCCGACCCGAACAACCCGACGAGCGTCGCGAACGACGTCCACCTCTCGTGGCAGGACTACCTCGTCTCCGAGGCGGGTGCGGACACCTCCGACACCTCGCTGCAGACACCCGCTCGGATCGGGCCCAAGCAGTACCGCGTCCAGATCTCGACCGTTCCGGACTTCTCCTCGACGCTCGAGAACACCTTGGTCGACCAGACGACGTACACGTCGTTCACGACGACCTACCCCGAGGGCCCGCTGTACTGGCGCGTCCAGGTGGTCGACGACTCGTCGAACAACCTGAACTGGAGTGCGACCGGGACGTTCACGAAGTCATCGCCCGCGCCGACGCAGACGTATCCGGTCTCGGGCGGTGGTGGCATCCCGACCGTGAACGGCAAGAACGCGTTCACGTGGGACGCCCAGGACTTCGCCGCCTCCTACGACCTCGAGGTCTACAAGAACGACGACCTGATCGGCCAGACGGCCAACAAGGTCCTGTCGGCCAACAGCCTGGTGACGGCGTACGCACCGTCGAACCTGCTGCCGGCCAGCGCCACGCCGTACACCTGGCGGGTACGCCGTGTGGACGCCGTCGGCCGCAAGGGACCCTGGTCGCCGCTCCAGGAGTTCCAGGTCACCGGCGACTCACCGACGCTGACCTCGCCGGTGAACGACTCCCACGAGGCGCCGAACGACACCTTGTTCACGTGGCTGGCCTCGACCAACGCCGCGAAGTACAAGCTCGAGCTCCGTCAGCTCAACTCGAGCACCGTCTTCGAGACGGTCACGACCGCCAACACCTCGTGGGCCGACCCGAAGGCCCTCACCACCGGTGACTGGCAGTGGCGGGTGACCGCGCTCGACGCGAGCGGGAACACCCTGGGGTCTCCGGGCAACTGGACCGACATGCAGTTCACCGTCGACGGCACCGTGATCGCGGACAACCCGGTCTCCATCTCGGGCAGCTCAGCCATCGGCTCGCTGCTCACCGCCCAGGCCCCGACCTGGAGCCCGACCGGCGTCACGACCACCTACCAGTGGCTGCGCAACGGCGCCAACATCGGCGGGCAGACCGGTGACAGCTACACCCTGGTCCAGGCCGACGTCGGGAAGCAGATCTCGGTGAAGGCGACCGGCACCAAGGTGGCCTACGCCAACGGGACCAGCATCAGCAACCCGGTCTCGGTGACCGCCGGCCCGGCTCCGGTCCCGTCCCAGAGCCCCTCGATCAGCGGGACCAGGACGGTCGGGCAGAACCTGGTCGTCAACCCCGGCACCTGGCCGAGTGGCGCGAAGTACACCTACCGGTGGCTCCGCAACGGCGCGGCGATCTCCGGCGCGACGGCGACGTCGTACCGGCTCCAGCCCGCCGACGCCACCAAGCAGATCGCGGTCGAGGTGACCGCGTCGATCACCGGCCTGTCACCCGGTGTCGCCACGACGTCCGCGGTGACGATCGCCGCGATGAAGTCGACCACGACCGGCACGCTGGCGACCGCGACGGTGAGCCACACGAAGCGGGCCAAGGTGAACGTCGTCGTCGTCGTGCCCGGCCTGGCCGGACCCACCGGCAAGATCATGGTCAAGCAGGGGAAGAAGACCCTTGCCACCGCCACGCTGAAGGCCACGGCCAACGGCCGCAAGACCCTCAAGCTCAAGAAGCTCGGCAAGGGCAAGCACAAGCTCACCGTGGTCTACGTCGGCACGGCGTCGATCAAGGGCTCGAAGTCACACGCGGTCGTGCTCCACGTCACCTGACGACCGACGAGCCCGCACGGGCGAGACGTGGGCTCCTGGCCAGCGCGAGAGCGTGGACCAGGAGCCCGGCCAGGGGTGCGAGGGGCAGCGCGAGGAGGATCTCGTGCTCGGCGGAGCCCGGCAGAGCGAGCAGGGCGACCGTGACGGTCAGGGCCGAGAGCCAGCCCAGCGTCGACCACAGGTGGTCGTCGGTCGCGATCAACGCCAGGCCGGAGACCGTGAGCATGGCCAGCCCGACCGACCCCACCAGCAGCACGGCGAGCTGCCACCCGGGGAGGCGGAAGGCGCTGCCCATCACGAGCCGCAGCAGCGGGTGACCCACCAGCAAGGCCAGCACACCGCCGACCACCATCGCAGCCAGGCACCAGCTCCACAGCTGGACGACCTGCCGCAACGGACGGCTGGCGCCGAGGAACGAGCGCATCAGCACCGGCCGCAGCCCGAAGACGGCGAGCAGCAGAGGGCTCCGCACCAGCACCAGGCCGGCCAGCAGGGTCCCGGCCTCGGCGTCCAACGGCCCGGAGTGGACCAGGGCCAGCAGGAACGGGAAGCCGGCGATCAGCGCCGAGGTGGACGCGGCGGACACGATCGCGCTCCAGGCACGCCACGCGAAGCGCCAGGTCGGGTCGGCACCCGGCGCGCGCAGCGCGTCGCGCACCGTGCCCGAGAAGAGCAGGACCAGCCAGGCAAAGGGCCCGGCGCCGATCGCGGCCACCAGCATCGTGTTCCCCGCGTGATGACGGGTGAGCACGACGACCAGGGCCACCGTGCGGACCGCCGAGTCGAGGACCAGGACCGCCGCGACCCAGCCCCACTGGTCACGCTGTGACAGGACGCCGTTGACGAAGGTCAGGCTCCCGAAGCCGGCCAGCGTGGCGACCACCAACGCGACCTGGGCCGGCGTGGAGCCGAGGCCGGCAGGTTGTACGGCCACGACCACGAGGCCGGCGAGGGCGCACACCGACAGCGCCACCGGCGCTGCCTGACGCCAGACGGGGACGTCACTCCCTTCTGCCCGGTAGGTCGCGCGGGTGACCTCCTGCTGGAGACCGGAGAAGGCGCCACCGAGGCCGAAGAGAACGCCCCAGACCACGGAGAACCCGGCGTACCCGGCGGGGCCCAGACGATGTCCCGCGACCACGAGGCACACCCAGCCGAGGAACCCGGTGGCCGCGGTCACCGCGAGCATCAGCCGCGCGGCCGACAGCCGCGTGGTCACGCCGCTCTCCGCCCCCCACTCCTCCGGCTCACCCAGCAGGCTCACGGGCTCGGCTCACTCCTCCGGGCGCACGAACGTCGCGGTGTAGGACAGGGACGGCTTGGCCGGCGCGAAGCCGATCACCGACGTGCTCGGCCAGGGCACCGCCGCGACCGCGGCGGCATACCTCTCCCGGTCGACGTCGTCGACGACGAGCATGCCGCCGGGGCGGACCTTCGCCAACGCCGCAGCCACGCAACGCGCGCGTTCGCGGCCGTCGACGACGACCAGGTCGAAGTGGTCGTCCGGATAGTCGTCGACCGCATCGACGTAGGCGGCGGCCCCGTTGTCGAGGGGCCGCACGAGCAGCGTCCACGAGGGCCCGGACGCGGTCTGCTCGAGGATCCGCGCCCAGCCCTCGTCGTGCTCGACCGTGACGACCTCGAGATGGTGGTCGAGGAACCACAAGGTCGACCCACCCCCGCCGTACTCGAGCACGCGCTGCCCCGGTGCGAGCCGACGCTCGAAGGTGTCGATCAGGCGGAAGGGAAGCCAGGGCAGCCGGAGTGCGACCGTGGACCTGGCGCCCGTGCGCACCAGGCGGCCGAGCTCGCGTCCGTCGCGCGGGTGTCGGGCCAGATGTCGGACGGTCCGCGCGAGCAGCCGGCACTGGTGACGCAGCTGGGCCGCGGTGATCATGCCTCTGCCTCCGCACCGGTCGACCGAGAGAACAGTGCTCGATGAAGCCGCGCCATCGCCGGAGCCGGGAGCATCCGCGCTCCCTGACGCGCGGCGTAGTTCGCGTAGCGGCGAGCCGGGCCGACCACGCCGTACTCACGCAGGTTGCGCTGCAGCTGCCATTCGCAGCGACGCATCGCCGGGGAGCGCCGGCGGGCCATGACGGCGTCGCCGGCCCGGAACAGCACGAGGGGCTCGGCAAGGTTGGCGAAGCGGGCGCCCTGGGACAGCATCCGGGCGAAGAGGTCGTAGTCCTGCATGTAGCGCAGGTCGCCGTAGCCACCCGCGGCTCGTGCGCGGTCGGCCCGATACAGAGCCGTCGGATGGTTGATCGGGTTGTTCCAGCGCATCCGGCGAGCGATGTCCTCGTGGGTCAAGGGCGGGGTGCGGACCGCCACGACGTGCTCCTCGGTGCCGGAGAACTCGAGCATGGCGCTGCCACAGACGTCCGCTCCGGTCTCGGCGGCATGGTCGAGCTGCCGCTGGAGACGTTGCGGGAGGGAGACGTCGTCACCGTCGGCCTTGAGCACCCACTCCCCCGAGCAGCGGCGCAGACCTGCCTGGTTGGCCACGCCGGCCCCGCGGTTGACCGGCAGTGTCTCGCGCACCAGGCGAGGGAGCTGGGCCGCGGCCGTCGCCACGACGTCGCGGAGTGCGTCCGGCAGCGGCCCGTCCTCGACCAGGACCACCTCGTCGGGGGCACGCGTCTGCTCGGCCACGCTGCCGAGCGCGCGGGCGAGATGGGCGGGATGCAGGCCCGCATGGATCGGCATCAGCACCGACACGGTCCCGGCGGCCGGCTCAGCCATCACGCGCCTCCCAGGCGACCCGGCTCAGCACGCCGAACCCCGCGAGAGCCAGCGCCGCCACCACCACGAGCGGTGGGTGGACCCACCCGGAGTGCTCGGTCGAGACCGTCCGGCCGAGCTCGCGATGCATGACCACGACGACCGACGCCACCTGGACGACCGCGAGGCAGGCCAGGGCGGTCAGGGTCAGCCGGTCTGCCTCGCCCGGGGCGAAGGCGTGCCGGTCCAGGACGAGCCCACACAGCGGAAGGATCCCGATCACGAAGACCAGCTCGTAGCGACCTTGCCAGATCGCGCCGTACGCCGGCATGAGGGCGACCGAGGCGGCCACCGGGATGACCAGCGAGGCCAGCACCACTCCACCGACCACACGGCGATCGCGGGTGCCGCGCGACACCCGGCGTGCGGCGACCAGGAACCCGCAGATCACCAGAAGGGCCAGCGGGTAGAAGTAGAGAGGGATCGGCTGGTTGCGATAAGGGAACACGCCGATCATCTGCGGGATCCAAGCCGGCAGGTTGAAGGCCAGGATCCACTTGTGCGACTCGGGCGACTGCGGCACCGCATCGGCGGGAGTGTGCACGTGGGCGGCGATCAGCTGCCACACAGCCCACCAGCAGCCGGCCACGAACACCGCGCAGACCGAGGCGAGGACCACACGACGGCGTTGCGCGACGACCTCCCGCACGGCCGGCAGACCTTGGTAGGCGATCGCCGAGACCATGATCACCGCCAGCCAGAGGGGGCCGAGCTGGCGGAGGAAGGCGAGCACGGTCGCGGCGGCGCCGGCCAGTGCGAGGGGCCATCCGGATCGAGCGGGGCCGTCGCGCCCGGTGGCGGCGAGGAGGCCGCCCCACAGGACCAGTCCGAGGGCCATCTCGGGTCCGTCGGGGGCAGCGACCACACTGCTGTAGATGACCTCCGGCATCAGGGCCGCGACCAGCCCGAGCGTCGTCCAGCGGCCGGCCCTCGCGCGGGTCAGCAGGCCGGCGCCGAGCGCCAGCAGGAGGGCGCACACGAGCGCCGTGGTCACCCGCATGGCGTAGAGCGCGGAGCTCCCGTGGAACGGCCGGGCGACGGTCCCGATCAGCCAGTAGTACGCGGGGTTGTACGGCCCGGCCGCCGTGGCCACCAGCGCCCGGCCGTCGCGGACCTCCACCGGATGACAGTTGTCGGGGCCGGTGTAGGGCAGCGAGGCGCATTGGGCCGACGCGGCCTCGGCGAGCCCGACGGGCACCCACACCAGCTGACCTCGGCCGTCATGCGCCGCCTCGCTCAGGTGCCACTGACCCGTCGCGACGCCGGCCGCCCGGAAGGCGTGGTCGAACTCGTCGCTGCCCCGGAACGGCGGAACGGCGACCATCCAGGCGGACTGCAGCAGCAGCACGCCGACGAGGACCAGGAGCCCACGGCGTACGGCCAGGCTCATGCGGTGGTGCCCATCTCCGGCGGGTCGCGCGGGTCGGGATCTTGAGACTCCCGGAGCGCGAGGGCCCGCGACAGCACGACGTACTTGCGCTCGAGGTCGGAGATCCGCCGGAAGAGGATCACCGAGACCAGCATGAACGTCACCACGAGGATGTAGAGGAGCAGGTCGGCCCCGCGCCCGACGCCGACCTTGTGGGCGAGCCAGGTCAGCGCGCCCGGGAAGACGATGCTCACGCCTGCCGCCAGCAGGATCCCGACGACGTAGCCGCGCCAGAGGACGCGGTGGAAGGCCCGGGTGCTTCCCCGAAGCGCGAACAACGCCACGACAGCGAGCGCCGCGAGCAGCGCGAGCTTGATGATGGGCTGGGTCATCGCTCCGGTTCCCTGAGCTGTGCGCCGGTGGTGGCCGCAGCAGCCTAACGGCGCGACGGGCGCATCCGTGGGAGGTCGGGGAAGCTCAGGGCAGCAGGTCGCGGACGACCGCGTCGGCCAGCAGCCGGCCCGCACGGGTCAGCAGCAGCCGCTCGGCGGCGAGCTCGACGAGACCGCGCCCGACCAGGTCCGCCACGGCTCCTCGGCCGTGGGCGTCCAGGGCTAGGACCGGCAGTCCGTCGCGGAGCCTGATCTCGAGCAGCACCCGCTCGACCCGGCGGGTCTCGGGGTCGAGGCTCTCCCTCGCGGCCGCCGGACTCACCCGCTCGGCGAGCCGGTCGGCGTACGCCGCGGGGTGCTTGACGTTCCACCACCGGACGCCGCCCACATGGCTGTGGGCCCCCGGCCCGACGCCCCACCAGTGACCACCGGTCCAGTAGAGCTCGTTGTGACGGCAGCGCGCCGATCGGTCCGTTGCCCAGTTGGAGACCTCGTACCACTCCATCCCGGCCCCGGACAGGCTCTCGTCGGCCAGGAGGTACTTGTCGGCGAGGTCGTCGTCGTCCGGCGCCGGTAGCTCGCCCCGGGTCACGCGACGCGCCAGGGCCGTGCCGGGCTCGACGATCAGCGAGTACGCCGACACGTGGTCCGGTGCGCAGGCGAGCGCGGCCTCGAGCGACGTCGCCCAGTCCGCGAGGGACTCCCCCGGCGTGCCGTAGATCAGGTCGAGGCTCACCTGCGTGAAACCGGCCGCCCGCGACCACTCGACGACCGCCGGGACCCGCAGCGGGTCGTGGGTGCGGTCCAGGGTGCGCAGGACGTGGTCGACGGCCGACTGCATCCCGAAGCTGATCCGGGTGAAGCCGGCCTCGCGCAGGGCCTCGAGATCCCACGCGGCCACGCTGTCGGGGTTGGCCTCGGTCGTCACCTCGACGTCGGGGGCGAGGCCGAACTCCGCACCGATCGCCGCCAGCACCGAGGCGAGGTCGCCCGGCCCCAGCAGGGTCGGCGTACCCCCTCCGAAGAAGACCGTGTCGACCGGGCGGTCGGCCTCACCCAGCACGGCTCGTGCCATCCGGATCTCGGTGATCGCGGCCTCGGCGTACGACGCGCGGGACGCGCCGGGTTGGTCGCCCAGCTCGGCGGCGGTATAGGTGTTGAAGTCGCAGTACCCACAGCGCACCGTGCAGAACGGCACGTGGACGTAGAACCCGAAGGGACGGGAGCCGAGCTCGGCCAGGGCGGACGGGGGCAGCGCGCCGTCAGCGGGGGCCGGATCGCCCGGCGGCAGCGAGGACGGCACGCGTCCCATCCAACCAGTGACCCGACTTCGTGGCCTGTCTTGTCACTTCTTGGCCGTTGCAACCCCCTAGAAGCGCCAAATCCCCCGCTTCAGCGGGGGATTCGACACGACTCAGCGCTTGCGCTCGATGTCGAGGTCCAGCACGTGGCCCTCGACGTCCTCGTCGGCGTCGCGGTGGGGCGCGAAGTCCACGTTGCCCTCGTCGTCCAGGGGCAGGTAGTGGCCCTCGACGTCGGTGGGGTCGGTCTCGCCGTTGAAGACGATGTTCTCGGTGATGTTCTCGCTCATGGTGCTTCCTCTCCCTTGCTGCGTGTGGTCCCACCATGCGCCGCCCTCGAGCCGGCGTCTGTCAGGTTGCTGACACTACGTCACAATGGTGGCTCGGTCTCAGACCGGATGCCGCGCGAGGGCGTGGTCCAGGCCGGAGAGCCAGGCCGAGGCACCGAGCACGTCGTACGTCGTGCGGGCGGCGTCGAGGAGGCGGGCGGCCTCCTCGTGGCGTCCGCGCCGCCTCAGCCAGACGCCATAGGCCGCCTGAGCGCGGGCGACGTACACCGGCGAGCCCCATTCCTCGTAGGCACTGATCGCGGCGAGGAACAGGTCGGCGACCCCGTCGTCCCCGTCTGGGCCTTGGGTCGCCTCCGGCTCCTCAGAGGTGAGGTGCCGGGAGGCGTCGAGCGCGCCGAGCAGCGCGCGGTGCCCACGCAAGCCGGCGCGAGGCGGCGTGGTCGCCTCGTCGACGATCTGCTCGAGCCGCCCGACCAGGGCCTGGTCGTCGGTCTCGACGGCGATCTCGAGGGCGAGCCCGTAGGTCACGTGGAAGTCATCGCTGATGCCGAAGGTCTCCTGGGCCAGCTCCAGCGCCTCGCGCACGCGCTGCGGCGCCGACGGGTCGCGCTCCTGCCATAGCGCCAACACCTCGCCCAGCTGCCAGTAGTCGCTGGTCTGGACCCGGTTCGCGCCCTTCGCGGCCAGCACCGGCGCGGGGTCCTGCCCACGCGCCATGAGCACCATCGCGGACAGCGCCACGACCATCGCGGCATGGTCCGGCTGCACCAGCTCGTAGGCCGGCGCGGCCACCACTTCGTCCCAGCGCCCCATCAGGAGGCGCGCCAGCGTGCGGTTGGCATGGGCGAGGCTGATCCACTCGACGTTGCCCAGCCGGCGCGTCGACTCGACCGCATCGTCCAGCAGGCCGAGGGCCCGCGGCACGTCGGTGCCGATGATCCCCGACGACATGTTGGTCAGGCCGACGGCCAGGGTGAGCGGATCGTGGGCCTCGCGCGCGACCTCGATGGACTTCTCGAGGAAGACGTCGACCAGGACGGGGTTGCCCGCGCGCGCCATCAGGAACGACATGTTGCCGAGGACGCGCGCCACCATCGACCGGTCGCCGACCAGCTCCGCGATCGCCAGCGCCTCGGCCATCAGATCCATGTCGCCACGACCGGCGCGAGCCATCGCCAGCTGGTAGGAGCCCATCACCACGGCGTAGACGCGCGAGCGCGGCCGGGTGCGCCGGAGCTCCTGGACGTACGGCTCGAGCAGCGCCACGGCCCCGTCGTAGTCCGCAGGTCCGCGCAGCATGGCGTCGGCCTGGACCGCGGCGGCGGTCGCCTCGCGCTCCTCGTCACCCGCGGTCGCGAAGGCGGTGCGGACCGCCTCGGCGTGCACCATCGCCTCGTCGTAGCGACCCATGTCGTGACAGGCCCGGGCGAGGTCGAGCTCGAGCTCGAGGCGGTCGAGCTCGTCGGTCGACAGCTCAAGGGCCCGCCGCAGATGGCCGACGGCCTCTCGGGGGGCACCCAGCGAACGGGCTCGGACGGCGGCCCGGCGCAGGAGGTCGACGGCGCGGCCGGCCAGCTCGGGGACGTCGGGATCCTCGGGTGCGGCCTCCATGGCCGACACCGCGTGCTGAGCCGCCACCGAGGTGAGCTCCTCGGAGCCGTCACGCGTGTGCGCGGCGAGCACCCGCAGATGAGCCTGCTTGCGCTCGCGGCGCGACAGCGTGCCATAGGCGACCTGGCGCACGGCGGACTGCACGAACTGGTAGCGCCCCTGCTCGCTGCTCAGGCGATCATGGTCGACAGTGAAGATCTGGGCCCGCACCAGGTCCGCGAGGACCCGGTCGAGGCCGGTCACCTCGGCGCACAGCTCGGCGAGCAGCTCCGGCTCGACCGAGCCTCCGGCCACGCTCGCCCGGTCGACCACCAGGCGCTCCTCGGCGCTCAGGCGGTCGAGGCGAGCCGAGATCAGGGCCTGCAGCGAGGCCGGGGCGCCGATGTCGTCGAGGTCGAGCCCGTCGGGGTCGGCCAGGACGTAGGTGCCACCGCGCGGGACCACCAGGTCGCGGTCGATGAGCGTGCGTACCGTCTCGACGGCGTACGTCGGGATGCCCTCGGCCCGCTGGACGAGTACGTCGCGGACGTCGGGCGGCAGCCCGTCGACGAGCCCGTCCAGGAGGGTCGCCATCTCGCGAGTGGTCAGGGCGTCGATGTGGAGCACGGTGCTCCGCCGGTTGGTCACCAGGTCGGGATGGTCGGCGAGGAGCTCGGGTCGGGCCAGCATGACGACGAAGCAGGGGAACGATGCCGCGGCCAAGAGGTGGTCGAGGAACAGGATCAGCCCCTCGTCGGCGTGCTGCGCGTCGTCGATCAGCATGACCACGGGCTCGGTGCCCTGGCTGACGCGCTCGAAGAAGGTCGTCCACGCGGCGTACAGGTCGTCTCGCTGGAAGCTCGAGGTGCCCGACGTGCCGAGCAGCGCGCCGAGCCGGGGGGCGAGCCAGTCTCGCTCGTCGGGATCCTCGACGTACGCCGCGAGCCCCCGGTCGATCAGCGCCTCGGTGTCGACCGCTGCGTCGTCGTGACCGATGGCGGTCTCGAGCCGGCTGCGGACGGCCTCGGCGAGCGCGTAGTAGGCCACCCCCTCGCCGTAGGAGACGCACTTGCCGGCGTGCCAGCGACAGGCACTGCTGAGGCCGTCGGTGTACTTGGAGAACTCCCAGCCCAGGCGGGACTTCCCCATCCCCGGGTCACCGGCCACCACGAGCAGCGACGCGCGCCCGGACTCCTCGGCTCGGTGGTAGGCCTCCTTGACCATCCGCAGCTCGCGGTCCAGACCCACCAGGGGCGCCTCCAGACCGTCGGCCCGCTGCGCCCCGCCGGCGGTCGCGATCACGGCCCGCGCCGCCCACAGCGGCATCGGCTCGGCCTTCCCCTTGAGGTGGTGGGACCCGACGTCGGCGTAGGACACCGACGCGCTGGTCAGCAGCCGTGTCGTCTCGTCCACCCACACCTGGCCGGGCGCCGCCGCGGACTGGACCCGGCTGGCGGTGTTGACCGGGTCTCCCGCGACCATGCCCTGCATCTGGGCGCCCACCGTCACGGCGACCTCGCCGGTGACGATGCCGACCCTGAGGGCGAGCTCGGCGACTCCGACCTCCGAGCCCAGAGCGGCCACGGCCGCCACCAGCTCCAGGCCCGCGCGAACGGAGCGCTCGGCGTCGTCCTCGTTGGTGGTCGGCACGCCCCACACCGCCATCACGGCATCGCCGATGAACTTCTCCACGATGCCGCCGTAGCGGGCGACGATCGTCGCGCACTCCTCGAAGTAGCGGCTCAGCAGCTCGCGCACATCTTCCTGGTCGCGCGACTCCGACAGCGTCGTGAACCCGACGAGGTCACCGAAGAGCACGCTGGTGATCCGGCGTGACGCGACCGGCGTGTACGACGGTCCAGCCGGCCCCGCCGGGAGCGGGCTCCCGGTCGCCGGCTGGTCGACACCCCTCGGCGTACCGCATTCGTTGCAGAACTTCGCGCCAGGCGGCAGCGCCGAGCCGCAGGTGGCGCAGACGGTAGCGAGCGGCGTTCCGCAGCTGCTGCAGAACTTCGCAGCTGCGGGTTGCTGCGCCGAGCAGCGGGGACATTCAGTCATGACAAGGGCAAGTGTTGCTCACCCACGGAGGCGACGTACCACGATGTCCTCGGCGAGTCGTCGGGCTTCACCCTGACCGGTCACGGCCTCGAGGAACTCCTCACGGCCCAGAGCGAGCAGGACGGTGTCGTCGATCGCGGTGATCGTCGCCGTGCGAGGCACGTCGCGCAGCAGGCCGATCTCGCCGAAGTAGTCTCCGGGCCCCTCCTCGCGGAGCAGATGACCGTCTGCGGCGGTGACCCGGACCGTGCCCGACTCGATGACGTAGAACCGATCGGACTCGTCGCCTTCGCTGACCACCAGGTCGCCCGCCGCCACAGGCACTCGCACCAGTGCTCCAGCGAGGGCGTCCAGCGTCACCGGGCTCAGCGGGCCGAACATCGGGATCGCCTGGAGCAGCGACAGACCCGCCGGCGCCTCGAGCTGGCGGTCCATCCTGCGCAGCCGCGGCAGGCCGAGCAGCGCGACCGCACCGATCGCGAGGCCGAGGACCGCCATCGTCGTGCGGAGCCCCCACAGGTGCAGCATCAACGGGGTGATGGCCGAGCCGAGCGCCATGGTGGCGATCAGGCAGGTCTCGAACGCGCCGAAGACCCGGCCGAGCACGGCGTCCGGAGTCAGGCGCTGGATGACGGTGAAGACGTTGACGTCGACCAGCGGGTTCGCGAACCCCAGGAACAGCATCACCGCGAACGCCGCCACCGGAGACGGCCAGATCGTGACCAGCAACAGCGGGAGGGACCAGAGCAGCACGCCCGTGGTGAGGTCCTGGCCGAGCTTGTGACGGGAGGCCCGGGCGATCGCGACGACGCCCCCGAAGATCGCCGCCAGACCGGACGCCGAGTCGAGCAGCCCCACGCCCTTGGCCCCCGTGTGGAGGATCGTCACGGCTATCACCAGCGGGAAGACCGTCGTGGCGCCGGCGACCACGGTCTGGGCACATCCCAGCACGATCGTGACCAGCAGATCCTGGTCGCGG
The DNA here is from genome assembly GCA_036271155.1 of Nocardioides sp. Classification (GTDB taxonomy): domain Bacteria; phylum Actinomycetota; class Actinomycetes; order Propionibacteriales; family Nocardioidaceae; genus Nocardioides. Next base: position 17,740 of record DATBBE010000226.1, read on the forward strand.
GCGATCGTCCGGAAGCCTGCCGAGGTCTCGGACAGGAAGCTCTCGGCCTCCTCGGCGACCTCCTCGAGGGCCTGCCCGACCGTCTCGGTCGCGCCAGAGGCGGCACCCCCATCGGCCTTCGCGCGGACGCGGATCCCGGAGACCATCAGCATCGACAGCAGGAACGACGCGGCGTTGAAGAGGAACACCAGCTCGACGTCGGCGACGGAGAGCAGGCCCGCTCCGATCGCCGGGCCGACGAAGATCGCCAGGCTCTCCAGGGTGCTCGCGGTGCCGTTGGAGGCCGTCAGCTCGTCCGGGGTCCTGGCCAGCTGGGGGGTGATCGCGCCCTGGGCCGCACGGAAGCTCGAGCCGCCGAACGAGGTGAGCGCCGCCAGCCCGAAGATGGGCCACGCCGGGGTGCCGGCGTACAGACAGATCGTGGCCAGCACGACCAGCATCGCGCAGTAGAGGTCGCTGGCCATCATCACCCGCTTGCGCGAGTACCGGTCGGCGAACGTCGAGACGAACGGCGTCGCGAGCGCCATCAACGCCAGCCGCACGGCCGCGAAGATGCCGACGGCCTTCGGGCCGCCCACGCCGTACGCCCAGACCGCGACAGCGGTGGAGTAGGCCCAGTTGCCGATCAGTGATCCGGCGAACGCCAGCTGGAGGCGTCGCAGATCGCGATTGCCGAAGACCGACCTCAGGGAGGCGCCCGTCTCGCGGAAGAACGACGCGACGACACCCCCGCCACCGTCGTTCACGACGGCCACGCTCTCGCCCACGCACCCTCCCCCGTCCCACGTCGAGCCCGAGCCTGGTCAGCGTAGGGCCCGCCCTCGACCTCCGGAAGGGGTGAGGTCTTTCCGCCTTCGGCGGAGGTTTTGTGCGTCCAGGGCTGGGGGT
>DATBBE010000227.1:0-17367 GCA_036271155.1 Nocardioides sp.
GCCGTCCGGCGCGTCCAGCCCGAACTACGACATCACCTTCGTCAACGGCACCGAGACCGTCACGCCCGCGCCGCTCACGCTCACCGCCGACGACCAGACCAAGGTCTACGGCGGCCCGGACCCGGCGTTCACCGTGTCGTACGGCGGGCTGGTGAACGGTGACACGAAGGCCGACATCACGGGCGTCACGGTCTCGGGGCCACCGACGGGCAGCGGGGTGGGGCAGTACCCGATCACGGTCTCCGGCGGCTCGAACCCGAACTACTCGATCACCACGGTCAACGGCAAGGAGACGATCAAGGCTGCGCCGCTGAAGATCACCGCCCGGGACGCGACGAAGGCGTACGGCGCGCCGAACCCGGCCTTCACCGCGACCTACGACGGGCTGGTCAACGGCGACGGATCGGGCGTGGTCACCGGGCTGACTCTCACCGGACCGCCCGCCACGAGCGGCGTCGGGAGCTTCCCCATCCACCCGTCCGGGGCGTCGAGCCCGAACTACGCGATCACCTACGTCGATGGCCACGAGACCATCACGCCCTCGATGCTGGTGATCAAGGCCACCCCGAAGACCGTGGCGTCCGGGAACGTCGCGACGTACACCTGGGCCGGCGTCGGCTGGGTTAACGGCGACAACGACGCCACGCTGTCCAGGTCGCCCAACCACGTGCCGACCTGCTCGGCGATCGTGAACGGCGCCGCGGCGTCAGCGTCGACACCGCCCGGCGTGTATGCCAACGTCATCACCTGCCAGGGCGCGGTCGACGCTAACTACACGATCACCTACGCCCCGGCGTCGCTCACGGTCGACCCCGTCATCACGCTGGCCCAGACCGGGCTGCCGACCAACGTCGCCGCCAAGGCAACGCTGGACGGCGTGAGTGTGACCCTTCCGGTCACCCGGCGTGAGGTGGGCTACAACACCGCGCACAGCTACAGCTTCCCCAGCACGGTGATCGGTCCCGACGGCACGATCTACACCACGGCGGCCCCGGCCTTCAGCGGAAGTGTGACGAGCAACGCCTCCGCGACGGCCAGCTATGCCACGATGAACGGGCTCGTCGATGCCGCGGTCAAGTCCGGTGGCATGCCCAAGGCCCTCGGCACCGCCCTCGACGCGGTGTGGACCAAGGCGCAGACGGACCTCAAGGCCGGCAAGATCCCGGCCGCGAAGCTCGACATCGCCGCCTTCGCGGCGCTGGTCGTGGCCGGCCGGATCGCCAACAAGATCACGCCCGCAACCGCGACACTGCTGCTCCAGCGGGCGCAGGCGGTCTTCGCCAGCATCGGAGGTCGAGGCAGCCTCTGAGGAAGGGCAGGGCGCGTGGATCACCTGACGTGACGGGGCGACAGGTGTGCCACCACGAGAGAAGTGAGAGCCACCTGAAGGGAGGAACACAGGTGCGCGGGCTCGATCCATGGTCTGCGAGGCGAGGCGGGCCTCACACAGCTTCGACCGTCCGCGCTTGGAAAGGCCGTCGCTGGGTGTGGCTGGCCGGGCTGCTGGCAGCCGCGCTGGTGCCGCTGTGCCCCGACGGTCTGCTGGTGTCGTCGGCACGTGCCGACGTCAGCCCGATCGACCTGAGCAAGCTCTGCTCGACGTCCTCGGGCCAGTGCGCTCCCTATCCGGGACCGGCCCCGCTCCTGGATCCGACGGCCCTGGACTACGCCACACCGTCCCAGGCTGACGCCCTCCGAGCCTTCGAGAGGCTCGCGGTCCAGGACGTGATGGCCGACCATGGGCTCCCCGACAGCGACCTCAACGCGGTGCAGAGCTGGGGGCGGCCCGACGCCCAGGCCGAGCTGTGGATGCTCATCGTGCAGGCGATCCAGAAGACTCCGGCCCAGCGCAGTGCCAACCAGCAGCAGGTGACGGACTGGATGGCCGACCTGTACCGGTCCCAGCAGAACGCCGAGGCGCAGCACGCCGGCGCCGAATACGCCCGGTGGGCCGGGCTGGAGGTCGGTGACTACTGGAACATCGCCGCCACGGGCTCCGAGGCCCAGCTGGGCAGCTTTCTGTCCCAACCGGTCGAGCCGTTCAACACCCCGGACACCGCGCACGCGACGGGTGGGTACTGCACGTACCACCCACCGGCGCCGGACTCCGGCGACTACGACGGCTCGTCCACCCCGACCTGCTTCACGCCGTGCCAGTCCCCCGTCGGCTGCCCGGTGCCGACACCGACCTACGACCAGTTCACGTCGTGGGGTCAGGCCGCCACCATCTATCCCACGCTGACCAGCACCGAGTTCCAGCTGAACGCCTCCTCCATCGCGGGGGGTCTGGCTCTCCTGGGTTCCGTGGCGGGTGCTGCGATCGCTGGGCTCACCCTCTCCGTCACCGTGCCAGCCGCCACCTTGACCGACCTGGTCACCTCCATCGTCGGCGCCGCTGTGGAAGACGCCGCCGGTGAGGTCTCGATGGTCTTCGACAGTGTCCTGGCCGGAGCGACGTCGATCGCGTTCGTCGTCGCAGTGGTCCTCGCTGCCGTCGTGGAGTCCGTGCTCGAAGGGATCCGGGTGGCAACCGATGCGAAGCTCCCGCTGCAGCTGGCTCAGCTCGTCGTGGCATCGCGCTCGGCCGCGGTGGACCTCCCCTCGATGATCGGTGACTCCACCCAGCTCACAGTGCTGTACAACCTCTTCGTGTCCGCGACAGGTCCACGTCCGCGCAGCGACGCGAACTGCGCATGGGAGGACAACCCGCCGGCGGGGTCGGTGCAGGGGATCAGCCCGACCACGCTGTCCTACTTCCTCGTCGACGGGGCCGTGGACCCGTCCCAGCTCAACGCCGGATGCTTGAACCCGCCGGCCATCCCGGCTGCGGCACCGGCAGATCCAGACTTCCAGGTCACGCCACAGGCAGGAGGTGCGGTCACCCACGTGCCCTCCATCTCCCTGTCGGACCAGCAGGCGGGGTACACCTCGACGGTGCGGCTGTCAGGCACCTGGTTCGTCCAGCACGTGACCAAGACCACGGGTGAGACGGGGGACGCCCAGTCGCTGAGGCTGCACTACATCGACTGGGCGGGTGCGCCACAGCAGGCGACGCTGCTGCGCAGTGGGGGCGGCTACGTGTTCGTGGGAGTCTCGACGCCCGCTGGCGCCACTGCCTCGAGCATCGACCCGAGCACCTGCGTGGCGTCGGGCACGTGCTGGAAGTCCGACCACATCCAGTACGTCGGCGCCGACGGGAAGAAGTACTCCGCGTCGGTGTCGGATCCGACACCTCCGCCCTCGGCCGTGGGTGCGCCGGTCATTCCGGCGCACGTGCAGGAAGGTACGCCGGTCACGCTGAAGGCCGGCACATTCGGCCCGCCCGATGCTGTGCACGGACTGGAGTACCGCTGGGTGTTCCATAGCGCCGGTTGCGGGCTGTACGTGGACTGCCTCGGCACCATCGGCGGCGGGTGTGATCCCCGCGTGCTGGTGTGTACGCCGGACAACTCCGGCGCTGTCGCGGGGCCGCAGGCCACCTACACGTGGCAGGGGCCGGGAAACGGGAGCGTGACGTTGACCGCAGACGACGGGTCCGGGCACTCGGTGACCCAGACGTTCGCGGTGCCGGTCGGGAACATCGCCCCGACCGTGACCGTGAGGCCGGACTGTGCGCACGCACCGGCACCGTGCGATGTCCGCAAGGTGCCGGTGCCCGGGACACCCATCACCCTGACGGGCCTCGCCCAGGACGTCGGTAGCGACGACAGTGAGAACCTCGTGGTCACGTGGGGCGACGGCAGCACGGACACCGCGGCGGCGGGTCACAGCTCCACGATCGGGATCCTCAACCCCCAGCTGCAGGTCAACGCCGGCGCCAACCCCGACTCCTACCCGTTCACCGGTGTCCACACCTACCGGAATCCCGGGATCTACTACGGCACCGTCGCGGTCTCGGACTGGGGTGGGGGCACGGACACCGACAGCTTCACCGTCACGGTCCAGGGCACCAATGCCAAGGTGGCCTTCGACGCCTTGGGCGATCAGGTGTACGGCGGTCAGGTGCATCTGACGGCGAGAGCCGCCTTCGGGCCGGTGGTGGACTTCGCTGCCTCGCCCGCATCGGTGTGCACGACCTCGGGAGCCCACGGGGCCGACTTGGTCATGGTCGGGGTGGGCCAGTGCACGGTGGTCGCGAGCCAGAACGGCTCGGATCCCGCCCAGCAGACCTTCTCGGTCAAGCCGGCGCCGCTGAGGATCACTGCCGACGACCAGACCCAGGTCTACGGCGGGGCTGGCCCGGCGTTCTCCGCGTCGTACGACGGGCTGGTCAACGGCGATACGAAGGCCGACATCTCGGGGGTCACGCTCTCCGGTCCGCCGTCGGGCAGCGGGGTGGGTCACTACCCGATCACGGTGTCGGGTGGGTCGAACCCGAACTACCAGGTCACCGGGGTCGACGGCACCGAGACGGTCACGGCTGCGCCCCTGACGATCACCGTGCACGACGCGACCAAGGTCTACGGCAGGGCTGACCCGGCGTTCTCCGCGTCCTACGACGGGTTCGTCAACGGCGACACCCAGGCCGTCGTCTCGGGGCTGACCATCGCCGGGCCACCGGCCACGAGCGGTGTCGGGGCCTACCCGATCCACGGGTCCGGAGCGTCGAGCCCCAACTATGCGATGACCTACGTCGACGGCACGGAGACGGTCACTCCGTCCGCGCTGCTGATCAAGGTCGACGCCAAGACGGTGGCCTCGGGGGCCGTCCCGGCGTACACGTGGACCGGCGTCGGCTGGGTCAACGGTGACAGCGATGCCACGTTGTCCAGGTCACCTCACCAGGCGCCGCTGTGCTCCGCGAGGGTCGCGGGTACTGCCGTGTCCGCCTCGACACCTCCCGGCACCTACCCGAGAGCCATCACGTGCCAAGGTGCCGTCGACGCGGACTACACGATCACCTACGCGGGGGCGGCGTCGCTGACGATCGACCCCGTGGTCACCTTGGCCCAGACCGGGCTGCCGGCCAGGGTGGCGGCCAAGGCCACGCTGGACGGCGTGAGCGTGACCCTCCCGGTCACCAAGCGTGAGGTGGGCTACCACACCACCCACAGCTACCGCTTCCCCGGCGCGGTGGTCGGACCCGATGGCACGATCTACACCACGGCGACACCCGGCTTCAAGGGGAAGGTGACCAGCAACCTCGTCGTCACCGCCTCCTACGCGTCGATGAGCGCTCTCATCGACGCAGCCGTGGCCTCCGGCGCGATGTCGTCGGCCATCGGCGCCACCCTGACAGCGGTCTGGGCCAAGGCTCAGACGGACCTGAAGGCGGGAAGGACCACCGTTGCGCGCGTCGATGTCGTGGCCTTCGCCGTCCTGGTCGTGGCCGGGAGGCTCATCAACAAGATCACGCAGGCGACCACGACCACTCTCCTCAGCCGCGCCCAGGCGACCTTCACCACCATCGGACGTCGGGGCAGCCTCTGAGGAAGGGCAGGGCCCGCGGACCACATACGATCGCGGGCGTGGACAACGGGCTCGAGCAGGCCCTGCGCCGGTGGCTGGCCCCGGCCGGGCTCGTCGTCGTCTGCGCACTGGTGCTGCTCGGAGCCTCGCCGGCATCTGCCCACGCGATCCTGGAGCGCAGTACGCCGGCCGCGGACGCGGTGCTCCGAGCGCCGCCCACCTCGGTCGACCTCGTCTTCGACGAGGGGATCTCCCTGCTGCCGGACTCGGTGCGCGTCTTCGGGCCGGACGGCAGCGAGGTCGACGACCGGCACGTCGTCCACGCGGGAGGCGTCGCGGCCTCGGCGGCGGTCGGGCTGCGCGGGAGCCTGGCCAAGGGGACCTACCTGGTGTCCTACCGCGTCATCTCCGCGGACTCCCACCCGGTCTCGGGCGCCTACACCTTCTCGATCGGCCACCGCTCGACGCCACCGGCCGCTGCGTCCCCCAGCAGGTCGACCACGGTCGACCTCGCCCTCGGAGCCGCACGCTGGCTGACCTACGCAGGCTCGGCGCTGGGGCTCGGCGGCCTCGCCTTCCTGGCCTGGTTCTGGCCGGCGGGATGGTCCTCGCGGCGGGTCCGGTCGCTGGTGAACGCCGGCACCGGGTCGTTGCTTGTCGGGACCTTCCTGGCCCTCGCGCTCAAGGGGCCCTACGACGGTGGCCTGGGGCTCGCCCACGTCTCCGACGGAGACCTGTTCCGCGAGGTGCTCGGCACGACGTACGGCCGTGCTCTCGACGCCCGGCTCCTGCTGCTGGCCGTGCTCATCCTGCTGCTCACCTACCGCGAACGCGTCTCCCGCCGGGTCCTCGCGGGGGCGGCCGGACTTCTCCTGCTGGCCGTCGGGGTGACGTTCGCCCTGTGCGGTCACGCGGCCGCCGGCGGGCATCGGCCGCTCGCGATCGCCAGCGACACCGCCCACGTGGCCGCGATGAGTGTCTGGCTCGGCGGCCTGGTCGTGCTCGCGTCGGTGGTGCTCCGCGCGGATGCCTCGCCCGAGGTGGCGGTCCCGGTGATCGGCCGGTTCTCCACCGTGGCCACCGCGAGCGTGTGCGTCCTGGTGGCCACCGGGACCTACCAGGCGCTGCGCGAGGTGAGGTCCTGGGACGTGCTGTTCGAGACCCACTACGGCCACGTGCTGCTGGTGAAGCTGTGGTTCGTGGTCGTCGCGCTGGGGGCGGCGCTGGGCTCACGCGCCTGGGTCTGGCAGACCACGCATCCCGTGGTCGCGGTGAACGCCGCCACGACAGCGACGCCCGTCGCCGCTGGGGCAGGCACCCCCACGCTGCGCAGCCTCCGCACCAGTGTGGGCGTCGAGAGCCTGGCGCTGGTCGGGGTGCTGGTGGTCAGCGCGTTGCTGGTCAGCAGCAACCCCGCGCGTCCGCCGGTCGTCTCCTCGGCGGTGTCGACGACGGTGACCGCGGGGCCGGACACGGTCCGGGTCTCGGCCGTCCCCGCCGGCCCCCAACGGGTGAGCCTGCGGCTGCAGGTCCTGGACGCACAAGGGCACCGCGTCGAGCCGCGTGAGGTGGACGCGTCCTTCTCGCTCTCGGCGCATGACGTCGGACCGCTGCCGGTCACCCTGACCAAGGACGGACCAGGGCTACGCACCGGGCACGCGAGCCTGCCGCTGAGCGGTCATTGGCAGCTCGCGATCACCGTGCGCACCTCCGCGATCGACGAGGCCACGGCGTACACCGACGTGCCGGTCGGCTGACCTGTCGGTTGGGTCGTCGGCTGGGCGGGCGGCTCAGGCCTTCGGACGGCGTACGACGCTCGCGGCGCCGGCCCCGAGCGCGACGACGAGCGCCACGATCGAGAGCACCAGCGCAGTCGTGGCGCGCCCGTTCCCGCCGGCGGAGCTCGCCGAGGAGCTCGCGTCGTCCGACGCGGGGGAGAGGACCAGGGTCGGCGCGGGGTGCTCGGGCTCGGGGCCACCGGGGGTGGTCGGGTCGATCCAGCGGACGACGGTGCCGTCGGAGTAGGTCTGCAACGCCTTGAAGACCATGGACGTGGCCTTCGGCAGGGGCCCGGCCGAGACGTCGAACTCGTCGAACTCGCCCGGCTTGATCCCGCTGGCCTTCGAGTCCGCGGTCCAGTCCACCTCGGAGACGGCTTGGGTGACCTGGCCGTCGTCGGAGCTGATCGGGTTGGCCAGCTTGGTGGTCTTGACCCGATAGCTCCAGCCAGGGTGCGGCTGGATGGAGACCGAGGCCAAGGGCTGCGACGGCGGGAAGAACACCTGGACCTTGGTCGTGGTCGTGTTGTCGGTCTCGTTCGGCACCCGGAAGGTCACCTTGGCGTAGCCGCCCTCCGTCGCGTCGTCGGCACTGACGGTCACGTGGGCCGAAGCCGCCCCCGAGAGCAGCAGGACCGCGCCCGTGGCCAGGGCCAGCACTGCCGGCACGCGGAGGGCGAGACGTCGGCTGGTGCGCAAGGTGGTTGCTCCTCAGGGTGGCGGTGGGCGGCCCAGGCCGAGTCGCCTCCGCCACCCGGAGGCGGACACCGTGGTCGGGCTGACAGGATTTGAACCTGCGGCCTCCTCGTCCCGAACGAGGCGCGCTACCAAACTGCGCCACAGCCCGATCGCCGCGTCCGACCGGAGCCGGGCGACGAGCACGGGCGAGCATACCGGCTGGTCCGAGGTGCTCCGAATCCCGGTCTCGCGCCCTGATGTTCGCGTGGCTCAGGCCCGCGCGGTCAGCGTCAGCAGGGTCGCCTCGGGGCGGCAGGCGGTCCGGATCGGGAAGTACGGCGAGGTGCCGAGACCGGCCGAGACGTGCAGCCACGTCGACCCGGGCTCACCCGGCCGAGAGTCCGCGGGATGGCGGTGCAGTCCCTTGGCCCGGGCCGGCTCCAGGTCGCAGTTGGTCACCAGGGCGCCGAGCAGCGGCAGGCAGATCTGGCCGCCGTGGGTGTGCCCGGCGAAGACGGCGTCGTACCCGTCGGACGCGAACTGGTCGAGCACCCGGAGGTACGGCGCGTGGGCGACCGCGACGCGCACGTCGGCCTCCGGGGAGGCCGGACCCGCGACCACGGCGAGGTCGTCGTAGCACAGGTGCGGGTCGTCGACGCCGGCCCAGGCGAAGCGGAGGTCGCGCACGGTGGTGGTGGTCCGGCGGTTGGTCAGCTCGGTCCAGCCGGCCGCCGCGAACCCGTCGCACAGCTCCCGCCACGGCAGCTTGATGGCATGGAAGGAGCGGCGGCCGTCGTCGGGCATCAGGTAGCCCAGGGGGTTGCGCAGGACCGGGGCGAAGTAGTCGTTCGAGCCCAGCACGAACACGCCGGGCACGTCGAGCAGCGGACCGAGGGCGTCCAGCAGTGCCGGCACCGCTTCGGGGTGGGCGAGGTTGTCGCCGGTGTTGACCACGAGGTCGGGCTCGAGGTCGCCGAGCGAGCGGAGCCACTCTCGCTTGCGGGCCTGGCCGGGGGTGAGGTGGAGGTCGCTGAGGTGCAGCACCCGGAGCGGCTGCGCGCCGGGGGGCAGCAGCGGGAGGTCGACCGAACGAAGCGTGTAGGAGCGGGCCTCCCAAGCGGCGTACGCCGTCACCCCGGTGCCCAGAGCGAGGCCCGCGCCGACGGTGCGGGCGAGGAGCCGTCCAGGGGTCACCGGGCAAGGCTGCCACAGGGGCTGCACAATGGCGCCATGAGCGAGCTCAAGGACCGGTTGCGCCAGGATCTCATCGTCTCGATCAAGTCACGCGACGCGTTGCGTTCCTCCACGCTGAGGATGGTGCTCTCGGCGATCACCAACGCCGAGGTCGCCGGCAAGGAGGCGAGAGAGCTCAGTGACGACGACGTCGTCGGCGTGCTCTCCACCGAGGCCAAGAAGCGCCGTGAGGCGGCCACGGCCTTCGCCGACGCCGGCCGCACCGAGCTCGCCGACAAGGAGACCGCCGAGGCAGCCGTGATCGCCGAGTACCTGCCGGCCCAGCTCGACGCCGCCGCGATCGCAGAGCTCGTCACCGCCGCCATCCAGCAGTCCGGCGCCGGCAGTGAGGGTCCGCGGGCGATGGGCAAGGTCATGGGCGTGCTCCAGCCGCAGGTGCGCGGCCGGGCCGACGGCTCCGCGGTCGCCGCCGAGGTCAGACGCCAGCTCGGCGTTTGACCGTCGCCCCCGAGCGGGGCCGTGGGGTCAGGCCCCGGCGACCCAGGCGTCGTACAGCTCGCCCTGGAACCAGTCGAAGCCGCTCTTGCTCGTCGGCTCGGCCTTGGCGCCCAGGGCCAGGTCGTTGGTGTTCGTGACCCCACCCAGGTCGGCCGAGCTCTTCTTCGACTGCGGCTTCGCCCCGTCGACCGTGACCGTGAGGCTGTTGGAGGTCTTCGCGCACGTGATCACGTGTGGCTTGCCGTCGGCGATCGAGGTGGAGCCCATCAGGGCCACGTTGGAGCGCTTGCCATTGGGAAGCACGGAGTTGAACACGCAGCGAGCCTTCGCCTTGCCACTGGCGTTCCAGATCTCCAGCTTGTAGTCGCCGCCCTTGCCGCCCGCGATCCCCTTGCGCAAGATGTCGTAGGTCTCACCGCTGGGCATCGGGAGCGTGGTCATGCTCAGCGTGACTCCCCAGGAGAAGTCTCCGGACACGTCGTTGAGGCTCGGCGAGTGGGGCACGATCACCCGGGAGCTCGCGCCGTTGAACGTGTAGCCGGAGCCGTCGCCGACGATGTTGAGGGCAGTGCCGTCGTTGTCGTTGCCCGAGGAGTCGGTGGCGGTGTTGCCGCTCACCTCGTCCAGCATCCAGTGGGCACGATAGTTCGGCGTTGTCGTGACGCTGGGCGCATTTGCCGCCAGGGCAGGCGCCGCAAAGAACGACAATGCCGCCGTGGCGGCGACGGTCAGAACGGCAGGACGAACGTGCATGTGACTTCCCCCCAAGTCCTCACACACTCCCGAGCGGGCGCAAGTGGTGCGGCTATTGTCGGGAGTGTAAGCCTGTCTTCATGAAATAACCCTCATGAAAACGGCTCACGCCGAAAAATTGGGGTTACCCCTGGCCCAATGAGGCCCAGTGGTCAGCCGGGGCCAGGCCCACCATGGTGGTGGCCGTCGTGGCCGCCGTGATGATGGTGGGACGGGACGAACGGCGTGCCGTCGGACCGGTAGATCGTCACCGTCGTGCCGCTGGCAGCCTGGGACCCGCCACTGGGGCTGGTGTAGGCGACGGTGTCCTTCGGGTATCCCGAGTCGCGATAGCCGCCGTCGACGACGAGGAACCCGGCCGACTTGAGCTGCGTAGCGGCCTGCGCGTAGGGGATGCCGCTGACGTCGGGCACCGTGGTCATGACGCCGTTCACGTCCTCGCCGTTCGGCGGGGTGAAGGTCGCGTCGGGCAGCCACTGCTGGATCACCTTCATGGCGTCGAACCACATGGGGCCGGCCGTCGTGGAGCCGTGCGCCACCGACGTGTAGGCCCCGCCGATCGTCTGGAAGTTCAACGACTTCCAGTGACCCTCGGAGTTGGCGCCGGCGATCATCGACGCCGTGGCGAGGTTGGGGGTGTAGCCCATGTACCAGACCGACATGTTGTCGTTGTTCGTGCCGGTCTTGGCCGCGGACTCCTGGTTGAGCAGCAGCGCCGCACCGAACCCGGTGGGCGACTGCACTCCGCGCAGGACGTCGTTGACCGCGTCGGCGACCGGGGCGGCGATGACCTGCTGGCACTGCTGCGGGTAGGCCTTGAGCTCGTTGCCGTTGGAGTCGTCGATGGAGGTGACCGGACGCGGGTCGCAGTGCAGGCCCCGGGCGGCGAACGTCGCGTAGGCGTCGGCGAGCTCCAGCGGGCTGACCGATGCCACGCCGAGGGTGAAGGACGGCACCATCTCGGTGGCGGGGTCGTCGAGCGGGATGCCCATCTTCTGGGCGAGGTGGTAGGGCTCGCACAGACCGGTCTGCAGCTCCAGCTTGGCGAAGAAGGTGTTCACCGACTCCTGGGTGCCGGTGTAGGCATCCATCGGGAAGCCACCGATCGTCGAGCTGTGCACGTCCCAGGTGTCGGTGCTCGCGAAGGGCCGGTTGCCGCAGACGCGGTACTGGCTCATCGGGATCTTCGCCTCCATCGGCGCGTTGATCTTCTGCGAGAGCGGGATACCCTGCTGGATCGCCGAGGCGAGGACGAACGCCTTGAACGTCGAGCCCGGTTGGAAGCCGGCCGAGTTGCCGTATCTCTGGGGCACGGTGTAGTTGAGGAAGGTCTGGCCGGCCGCGGCGTCACGACCCATCGGTCGCGACTGAGCCAGGGCCTTCACGTCGCCGGTGCCCGGCTGGACCATCGCCAGGGCGCCGATCGCCTGGTCCTTGGGGTAGACGTGGTGCTGGACCGACTCGTCGGCCGCATGCTGGAAGCGGGGGTCGATCGTGGTGTGGATCGTCAGACCACCGGTGTAGAGCAGCTTGTGCCGCGCGGCGACGGTCTTGCCCAGGGCAGGGTCCTGGTCGAGGTACTTCACGACGTAGTCGCAGAAGAACGGAGCGGTGGAGTTCAGGCAGCCGTTCGGGGTGGCCACGGGGTGCAGGCCCAGCGGCTGCTTCTTGTACTTGTCGGCCTTGTGCTGGGAGATCACGTGGAGCTGGGCCAGCCGGTCGAGCACGACGTTGCGCCGCTGCAGGCCGCGGTCGGCGTTGCGCAGCGGGTCGTAGCCGGTGGGGTTCTTCACCAGGCCGGCCAGCGTCGCTCCCTGCACCCAGGTCAGGTCCTTGGCGTTGGTGCCGAAGTAGTGGCGGGCCGCCGCCTGGACGCCGTACGCACCGTCACCGAAGTAGGCGATGTTGAGGTAGCGCTCGAGGATCCAGTCCTTGGAGTAGTTCTGCTCGAAGGCGATCGCGTAGCGCAGCTCGGTGAGCTTGCGGGCGTAGGTGTCAGCGGTGGCCGCCTTGCGCGCCTTGGCCGTCTTCGCCTGGGAGAGGAGGGTCATCTTGACCATCTGCTGGGTGATCGACGACCCGCCCTGCACCACGCCACCGGAGGACTGGTTGGTGACCAGCGCGCGCAACGTGCCCTTCAGGTCGAGGGCGCCGTGCTGGTAGAAGCGGTAGTCCTCGATCGCGACGATCGACTTCACCATCTTCCGCGAGATCTGGCTCAGCGGGACGTTGATGCGGTTCTCGTCGTACAGCGTCGCGATCGTCTGGCCACTGGGGTCGACGATCTTGGTCTGCTGCGCCAGCGGCTGTGTGCGCAGATCGGCCGGCAGCGACTCCACGGTGTGCGAGACGTGCTTGGAGGCGATGCCCAGCACGCCCGCGAAGGGGATGGCGAGACCCGCCACCACCACTCCCATGACTGCGGCGACGATCGCCATCACGCCCAGGTGGGAGGCGATACGGGCGGCCGGCAGCCGCTCCTCGGGGGGCAGTGACATGCCCTTGAGACTACGTGACGGGCAAGTGACCTGCCCATTCTTGACCCCCGCGGACTAGTCCAATGGGACTACGGGGTTCGACCCGGACGAGTCTGTACCCGGGAGCCCTGCGTTCTTTACCTTGGAGCCTCGACTGAAACATTCGCTCGGGCGGGTGGCTTCATGGGGAAGCTCAGTCACCCTGACGATCGTGGGGACGTCATTATGTGGAATCAAGATTGGGCTGCCGCGGCTGCGTGCCGAGGTCAGCAACCCGACAAACTGTTCGTCCGCGGTGCGGAGCAGAACAAGGCAAAGCAGGTCTGCGGTGCGTGTCCTGTGCGCACCGAGTGCCTCGCTGAGGCTCTCGACAACCAGATCGAGTGGGGCGTCTGGGGCGGGATGACCGAACGCGAGCGCCGAGCTCTGCTTCGCCGGCGTCCGAACGCATCATGGCGAGCCGTTCTCGAGCAGGCTCGTGAGCAGCAGGTCGGTGTGGTCGTCAGCGCCTGAGCCGCGCTGACGAAGACACCGATCACCAGCAACACCTAGCAACACCTAGCAACACCTAGCAACGCCGTCGGGCAACCGCGTCAGGTCGGCCGCTCCCCCGCCATGAGCGAGCCGACCTGGCGCAGCCCGGCCAGGTCGTGCACGTCGCCCGGAAGGGCCGGCACCACCGCCGTCGGCACCTGCGGGTGCGCCGCCGCGAAGCGGCTCCGCAGCCGCGCCTCCCGCTCGACCATGCGGACCCGGTCCGCATGGAGTCGCAGCAGGCCGGCGGTCAGCGAGTTCTCGTGGTTCTTGCGCAGTCGCTGCGCCGCGGCCGAGGCCGCCTCGGCAGTCACGTCGCCCTGCGGCTCGGGGCTGGCCCGGTTGACCACGAGTCCGGCCAGCGGCATGTCCTCCTCGCTGAGCCGCTCCACGAAGAACGCCGCCTCGCGCAGGGCGTCCGGCTCCGGCGCGGCCACGACGAGGAACGCCGTCCCGTCGGCCTGCAGCAGCTCGAAGGTCTTCTGAGCGCGTTGCCGGAAGCCACCGAAGAGGGTGTCGAAGGCCGCCACGAAGGTCTGCATGTCACGCAGCACCTGCGCGCCGAGCACCTTGGTGAGGGCGTTGGTCACCATCCCGAAGCCGGCCGACATCAACCGGGCCGGGCCCTTCGCCGGTGCCAGCAGCAGCCGGATGAACCGCCCGTCGAGGAAGCTCGACAGCCGCTCGGGTGCGTCGAGGAAGTCCAGGGCGGAGCGCGACGGCGGGGTGTCGACCACGATCAGGTCGTAAGTGCCGTCACGCTGCGCGTCGGCATGGAGCTGTCCGAGCTTCTCCATCGCCATGTACTCCTGGGTGCCCGCGAACGAGCTGGACAGGGCGACGTAGAACGGGTTCTCGAGGATCTGCCGGGCCTTCTCCGGGCTGGCCTGGCTCTCGACCACCTCGTCGAAGGTGCGCTTCATGTCGAGCATCATGGCGTCGAGCGAGCCGCCCTTGGCTCCCTTGGCGCCCCGGGCGCCGGTCGTCCCGGTGGCGACCCCGGCCACCGGCCGGGGCGTGTTGTCGAGGATCTCGATCCCCATCGACTGGGCAAGCCGGCGGGCGGGGTCGATGGTCAGGACGACGACGTGGCGGCCGCGCTCCGCGGCACGCAGGGCGAGGGCGGCCGAGACGGTCGTCTTGCCGACGCCGCCGGAGCCGCAGCACACGATGATCCCGGTGAGGGGGTCGTCGAGGAGCCGGTCGACGTCGAGGGTCCCGCCACCGGTCAGCGACTGGGGCCCGACCCGACCACGCGCCCGACCCGAGCGCGACGCGCTCATGCCAGGCCCTGGT
This sequence comes from Nocardioides sp., assembly GCA_036271155.1. Lineage (GTDB taxonomy): Bacteria > Actinomycetota > Actinomycetes > Propionibacteriales > Nocardioidaceae > Nocardioides. Next base: position 14,618 of record DATBBE010000227.1, read on the forward strand.
CGCGCAGGAGCCCGGCCAGCTCGTAGAGGCCGCCGAGGTCGATGCCGCCGACCAGCAGCGGCAGCTCGTACGCCGGCACACCCAGCTCGCCGACCAGCGTGCGCTGGGCGTCCTCCAGCGCGCGGCGTTCCGCGTGGTCACGGGCCTCGCCGAGGAGACCGAGCACGAGGTCACCGGTGCCGGAGAGCCCGGCGCGGTTCAGGTCGGCGGCGACGGCACGCTTGGTCACCTTGCCGGCGCGCACCGCGGCCAGGTCGTCCTCGTCGAGGTCACGCGGGCGGACCTGGTTCACCACGACACCACCCACGGGCAGGCCGTGCTCGCGCAGCTGGGCGATGCCGTCGGTGGTCTCCTGCACGGGCATCTCCTCGAGGACCGTCACCAGGTGGACGGCGGTCCGCTCCGATCGGAAGAGAGTCGTCACGGAGTCGGCCTGGCTCTTGATCGGACCCATCCGCGCCAGCCCGGCCAGCTCCTGGTTGACCCCGAGGAACTGGGCGATCCGACCCGTGGGAGGCGCGTCGAGCACCACGGCGTCGTAGCTGATCGCGTTCTTGTTCCGTGCGTTGCGCTTCGTCGCCTCGTAGACCTTGCCGGTCAGCAGCACGTCGCGGACACCCGGCGCGATCGTGGTCGCGAACTCGACGACGCCGAACCGGTCCAGTGCCTTCCCCGCGCGACCGAGCTTGTAGTACATCGAGAGGTACTCCAGCAGGGCCGACTCCGGGTCGATGTGCAGCGCGTGGAGGATGCCGCTGCGCCGACCATCTGGACCTGGCAGGCCCGTGGCGACGCGTCGCTCGGCGTACGGAAGTGGCTCGACGTCGAACATCCGCGCGATGCCTTGGCGTCCTTCGACCTCGCAGAGCAGGACGTTGGTGCCGGCGGCGGCCAGCCCGAGCGCGAGCGACGCCGCCACGGTGGACTTTCCGGTGCCGCCCTTGCCCGTGACGATGTGCAGGCGCACCTGCCCGAAATCGTGGCTCGACACGTTCCGAGCGTAGGGGGTAGGGCGTCGTTCGCTGCGGTCGTCCGCCACGACTTCGTCGCATCGGACGGTCCTCGCTCAAAGTGAAGACTTTCCGAAACCCCGGAGAGGGGCGGCCCTCGGCCGCTACCGTCACCATCGGGGGAAAGATCATGGACTGGACCAGACTCGAGGTCTCAGGTCGGGTCACCGCCGTGCAGAGGGGTATCTGCGCGGGCGTGACCGCCGAGGGGACCGTGTTCACCGCACAGCTGCGCCTGCCGCACCTGCGCCCGACGACGTACGACGACGTGCTCGTCGACTCCTTCGGCGTGCTCGGGGTCGCGCCTGGGGACGAGACCTGGCTGACGGGTCGTGGAGCCGACGGCCGGCTGCACCTCTGGTCGTCCGGCGACGACGCGACCGTCGAGGCTCACTCGCTGTACGACATCGACGCGATGTGGGCCGCTCCGACCTTGGACACCGGGACCGAGCTGCTGCTCACCGCCCACCTCACCGACGGTGACTGGCGGCTGCGCACCTTCGACCGCCGCTCGGCCATGGCGGGTGGCCTGCAGAAGGTGAGCGACCTCGTGCTCGCCGGCTCACCCGATGCCGGGCTCACGGTCGGGTGTCCGGTGAAGGAGCCGCTCGTCGTGGCAGGCAGGCTCGGTGAGTCCGGATCGGCCTCGGCCTGGGCGCTGGGTGAGAGTGCCTGGAGGCGGGTGCACCTCGCGCCGACGCCGACCGCTCTGACCTCGGTCGCCTACGCGTGGGGTGGCCGGCACACCTGGATCGGCGGCGTGGCCGACGGCCGGGCCGTCGTCTACGAGCTGCTGCCCCTGCCGTTCCGCGGACCCTTGCGGACGACACCCGTACCCATGCCGACCCTCGAGCTGGTCGCTCTGCCCGAGGGTCACGGCCGGCCGCTGGTCGTGGTCGACGACGTGGTGGGCGACGTCCCGCTCGTCGTGGCCGCGATGTCACGCGGAAACCGGCTGTGTTGGCACGACGGCTCTGAGTGGAAAGCCCTCCCGGCGCCGGACGGCCCCCTGCGGGCCGCCTGCGTCTCGGGCGGCGCCGTCCACCTGCTCGTCGGCGACTCGCTGTGGTCGATCGAGGACCCGCTCGGCATCTCTGGCTGACGGGGCCGGCTACGGCCGTCTCGAAGCCTGGCCCCAGGCACCGTCACCGCATTCAAGCGGGGTGGCAGGATGCGGGCATGGACAAGGTCATGGCGAGCGCTGGCGAGGCGGTGGCCGACGTCTCGGACGGCTCGACGCTCGCGGTCGGTGGGTTCGGGCTGTGCGGGGTGCCCTCGGTGCTCATCGACGCGTTGCTGGATGCCGGGGTCAGCGATCTCGAGGCGGTGTCGAACAACTGCGGCGTCGACGAGTGGGGCCTGGGCCGGCTGCTGATGTCCAGGCGACTGCGGCGGATGATCTCCTCCTACGTCGGGGAGAACAAGGAGTTCGCCCGTCAGTACCTCTCGGGCGAGCTCGAGGTCGAGCTGACCCCCCAGGGCACGCTCGCCGAGCGGATGCGGGCCGGGGGCTCGGGCATCCCGGCGTTCTTCACCGCGACCGGCGGAGGCACCCAGGTCGCCGAGGGCGGCCTGCCGTGGAAGTACGACGCCGACGGTCAGGTGATCGTCGCGTCGCCGCCGAAGGAGACCCGCGACTTCGGAGGTCGCGAGTACGTCCTGGAGGAGGCGATCGTGGCCGACTTCGGTCTGGTCCGCGCCTGGAAGGGCGACCGGCACGGCAACCTCGTGTACCGCGAG
>DATBBE010000228.1:0-17121 GCA_036271155.1 Nocardioides sp.
CCCTACGCCGACCTGCTGCCCGAGCTCGACATGGTGCTGCTGATGACCGTGGAGCCCGGCTTCGGTGGCCAGACGTTCCTCGACCTCTGCCTGCCGAAGATCCGTCGAGCACGCCAGCTGATGGACAAGCACGGCGTGGAGACCTGGCTCCAAGTCGACGGCGGGGTCAGTCTGGAGACCATCGAGCGCTGTGCTGAGGCGGGTGCCGACGTGTTCGTGGCCGGCTCGGCGGTGTTCTCCGCCGACGACCCGGATGCCATGGTCGCCGCCCTGCGTGACGCCGCGACGCGCTCATGAGTGCGTTCGACGCCCTCGACGATGCGTTGACGGCGGGCCGCTACGGCGACATCACCAGCGTCGTGGTCGGTCGTCCCGGTGGGGTGATCTACGAGAGGTACCTCGACGACGAGCCTGACTCACCGCGCAACACCCGGTCGGCCACCAAGACCGTGACGAGCATGCTCGCCGGCCTGGCCCTGGAACAGGGTCATCTGGAGTCGCTCGACCAACGGGTCGTCACCTTCTTCCCAGAGGTGGACGTCGAGCCCCATCCGGCCAAGCAGTCGATGACGGTGCTCGACCTCCTGACCATGAGCTCCTGCCTGGAGTGCGACGACTCCAACCAGTTCTCGGCCGGCAACGAGGAGCGGATGTACCTCCGCGAGGACTGGGTGCGCTTCGCCCTGGACCTGCCGGTGCGCGGATTTCCGAGCTGGGCGGAGCGCCCCGAGGACTCGCCGTACGGCCGTGCCTTCAGCTACTGCACCGCCGGAGTCGTCCTGCTGGGGGTGTTGCTGGAGCGGGCTGTGGGGGAGCCGCTTCCCGGCTTCGCCCAGCGTGAGCTCTTCGACCCCCTCGGTGTCGGCAGCGCCGAGTGGCCTCTCGCACCTAGGGGGCACGTCTCGACGGCGGGCGGACTGCTCCTGACCAGCCGAGACCTGCTGACGCTCGGAGCGCTCTACCTCGACGGCGGCTCGGCTCGTGCAGAGCAGGTCGTGCCGAGGTCGTGGGTGCACGACTCGATGCGCGCACACGTCCGCATCGACGAGACCACGACCTACGGCTACCTGTGGTGGCGACGCGAGTACGCCGGCGTCGCGTCGGTCTACATGACCGGCGCCGGCGGCAACCGCGTTCACCTCCTCCCCGAGCTGGACGCCGTCGCCGTGATCACGTCGGAGAACTTCCGACGTCCAGACGCGCACCAGCTCAGCGACGCCCTGCTCGCCGAGCACGTGATCCCGGCTGTGAGCAGCGCCACGCGGGCCGAGTGAGGTCGCCGGGGTAGGCTGGCGACCAGCAATGAGCCAAGTGCTCGCGTGCTCTGGGGGCGGTGAAACTCCGCACCGGCGGTGACTGAGGAAGCTCAGAAGTCCGCGACCCGGCCACCGCCAGTGGCCGGTTGACCAGGTGAGACTCCTGGACCGACGGTCAAAGTCCGGATGGGAAGCGCACGCACACTCGTGGCCGGCTCGACCCGATGACCGGGGCGGGCCCAGACCATGAGCGCGCGCCCCGGGAGTCCGCGACAGGACCGAGGACGCGATGACCACCAGCCCCCAGGAGCAAGCGGCGATGCGCCGCGCTCTGGTGCTGGCCGCGAGCCCCGGCGTACCCCGGGGGCCCAACCCGCGCGTGGGCTGCGTGCTCCTCGACGCGGCGGGTCACACCGTGGCGGAGGGATACCACCGCGGCGCCGGCAGCCCTCATGCCGAGGTCGACGCGCTGCTCCGCGCCGGCTCGGCGGCTCGCGGCACGACCGCTGTGGTCACCCTCGAGCCGTGCAACCACACCGGCCGCACCGGCCCGTGTGCGCAGGCCCTGATCGAGGCCGGCGTACGCCGGGTGGTCCTCGCCCAGCGCGACAGCAACCCGGTCGCGCTCGGCGGCGCCGAGACGCTGCGAGCGGCGGGCCTGGAGGTGGAGACCGGGGTGCTCGCAGAGGAGGCCCGTGGCCTGAACCACGTGTGGACCTTCGCCGTCGAGCACGGCCGCCCCTTCGTCACCTGGAAGGTCGCTGCCACGCTGGACGGCCGGATCGCCGCCGCCGACGGTGGCTCCCGCTGGGTGTCCAGCCCGGCGGCGCGCCTCGACAGTCACCGACTGCGAGCCATCTGCGACACCATGCTCGTCGGCACCAACACCGTCGCCGTCGACGACCCTCACCTCACGGCCCGCGACGCCGAGGGGCGGCCGCTGGCCCCACAGCCGCTGCGAGCGGTGATGGGGGAGCGCGATCTCGCCCCGGGTCGACGCGTCCTCGACGACGCGGCGGAGTCGGTCCACCTGCGCACCCGCGACCCCGAGCGCGCGCTCGAGCAGCTCTACGCCCGCGACCGTCAGCACGTGCTCCTCGAAGGGGGCCCCACCCTCGCCGCGGCCTTCCTGAGGGCCGGTCTGGTCGACGAGGTCGTCGCCTATGTCGCCCCGATGCTCCTGGGTGCCGGACGCGCGGCGGTCGGCGACCTGGGAATCACCGCGATCACCGGAGCGCTGCACCTGCCGGTCACCGACGTCACCGTGCTGGAGCCGATGAACGACGGAGACGACGTCAACGTACGCATCACCATGACCCGGGCCGCGCCGCGGCCGGAGAGGGACTGACGTGTTCACAGGGATCGTCGAGGAGCTCGGCGCCGTCGAGGCGGTCGAGCGGCAGTCGGACGCCGTCCGGCTGACCGTCCGCGCCGCCACGGTGCTCGAGGACGCCGGGACCGGCGACTCGATCGCCGTCAACGGCTGCTGCCTCACCGTGGCCGAGCGCACCGACGCCACGTGGACCGCCGACGTCATGGCCGAGACGCTGGCCAAGACCGGCCTCGGCTCGCTGGTGGCGGGTGACCGGGTCAACCTCGAGCGGGCCGTGACGGCCGGCACGCGGCTGGGCGGACACCTCGTGCAGGGCCATGTCGACGCTGTCGGCCAGGTCGTACGCCGCGAGCCCGGCGAGCACTGGGACGTCGTGACGATCTCGATGCCGGCCGATCTCGCGCCGTACCTCGTCGACAAGGGCTCCATCACCGTCGACGGCGTGAGCCTCACGGTGGTCGAGGCGGGTGACGATGCGTTCACGGTGAGCCTGATCCCCGAGACCCTGCGGCGCACCACGCTCGGCTTCCGTGAGCCCGGTGAGGTCGTGAACCTCGAGGTCGACGTGATCGGCAAGTACGTCGCGCGTCAGCTGCAGCTGCGAGCCAAGGGTGAGGTGCTCGCATGAACCTCCTCCAGTGGCTGTACGACGCACAGGTGACGATCGCCGGTCACCCGATCACCTGGCGCGAGATCCTCGGCAACGCCTTCGGCTTCGCCTCCGCGATCGGAGGTCTGCGCCGGCGCGTGTGGGCGTGGCCGGTCGGAGTCGTCGGCAACGTCCTGCTCTTCAGCGTCTTCATCGCCGCGACCTTCGAGCAGGGCGCTCAGCAGCCGCTCTACGGCCAGGCGGGTCGCCAGGTGTTCTTCGCGGTGACCAGCTTCTACGGCTGGTGGCGATGGAACCAGGTCAAGTCCGAGCGCGCCGCGGACGCCCCCGCCATCACTCCGCGCTGGGCGACGACCGCGGAGCGGCTGGGCTATCTCGTCGTCTGGGTGGCCGGGCTCCTTCTCGTGCAGTGGGTCTTCGCCGTGATCGGCGCCGGCTTCCCCGCGCCCCGCTGGTACTACTGGTGCGACGCCTGGATCTTCGTCGGCTCCATGGTCGCGACGTATGCCATGGCCCGTGGCTGGAACGACTTCTGGCTGGCCTGGATCGGCGTCGACCTGGTCGGCGTACCCCTGCTGTGGCACAGCCACTACTACCCGACCGCGATCCTGTACGTCGTCTACGGCGCCCTCGTCATCTGGGGATTCGTCGTCTGGCTGCGCGCCTCCCGGCGCGAGCAGCCCCACCTCGAGGAGGCACTCGTATGACCACCGCCACCACCCTGCGCCTGGACAGTGTCGAGCGCGCGATCGCCGACATCGCGGCCGGCCGAGCCGTCGTCGTCGTCGACGACGAGGATCGCGAGAACGAGGGCGACATCATCTTCGCGGCCGCCAAGGCCACGCCCCAGCTGATGGCGTTCACGGTCCGCCACAGCTCGGGTGTGATCTGCGTGCCGATGCCGGCCGAGATGCTGGACCGGCTCGAGATCCCGCTGATGACACCGCACAACCGCGACCGGATGCGCACCCAGTTCACCATCTCGGTCGACGCCCGAGACGGTGTCACCACCGGGATCAGCGCCCGTGACCGTGCCCACACCGCGCGCGTGCTCGCCGACTCCGCCACGGAGCCGTGGGAGGTCACCAGGCCCGGCCACGTCTTCCCGCTGCGCTACTGCGAGGGCGGCGTGCTGAACCGCCGTGGACACACCGAGGCTGCCGTCGACCTGGCCCGGCTGGCCGGGCTCACGCCGGTCGGGGTGCTCGTGGAGATCGTCAACGACGACGGCTCGATGAAGCGCGGCCCCGAGCTGCGCGAGTTCGCCGACGAGCACGACCTGGCGATGATCTCCATCGACGACCTGGTCCGCTTCCGCCACCGCACCGAGGACCTCGTCGAGCGCGTCGCGCAGACGCGGCTGCCGACCCGCCATGGAGACTTCACCGCGTACGGCTACCGCTCGTTGGTCGACGGCTCGGAACACCTGGCCCTGGTGTACGGCGATCTCGGAGGCTCGGACGCCGACGGTGGTGAGCCGGTCCTGACCCGCGTGCACTCCGAGTGCCTCACCGGCGACGTGTTCGGCTCACAGCGCTGCGACTGCGGGCCCCAGCTCGACGAGGCGCTGGAGCGGATCGTCGCGGCCGGGCGTGGTGTCGTCGTCTACCTCAGGGGTCACGAAGGCCGTGGGATCGGGCTGGTGGCCAAGCTCGAGGCCTACGCACTCCAGGACGCCGGCCGCGACACGGTCGACGCCAACCTCGATCTCGGGCTGCCGGCCGACGCCCGCCACTACGGCACGGCGTCGCAGGTGCTGCGCGACCTCGGGGTCACCCGGGTGCAGCTGTTGACCAACAACCCCGACAAGTCGGAGTCGCTGGCGGACTTCGGGGTGTCGGTCGAGGCCCAGGTCCCGCTCACCCCCCGGCCCAACGCCCACAACCTCCACTACCTGCGCACCAAGCGCGACCGGATGGGTCACGCGATCCCCGACCTGCCGTTGGACGAGGCGACACCAGGAGTCGCTCGATGAGCGGCGCCGGGGCTCCGGCCGACCAGCCGGTGGACTGCGGTGACCTCAGCGTCGGCGTGGTGGCCGCGCGCTGGCACACCGAGGTCATGGACGGGCTGCTCGACGGCGCCCGGCGTGCGCTCGCGGCGTACTCCGTGACGCAGGTGACCGAGGTGCGGGTCCCGGGCACCTTCGAGCTCCCGGTCGTGGCCGCCGAGCTGGCGACCACGCATGACGCCGTGGTGGCGCTCGGCGTCGTCGTCCGGGGCGGCACCCCCCACTTCGAGTACGTCTGCTCGGCCGCCACCGACGGCCTCACCCGGGTCGCTCTCGATGCGAGTACGCCGGTCGGGTTCGGGGTGCTCACCTGCGACGACGACGAGCAGGCGCTGGCCCGGTCCGGCCTCGACGGCTCCACCGAGGACAAGGGCTACGAAGCGACCGCCGCGGCCCTTCGGACCGCCCTCGCCCTGCGTGAGGTCCGTGCCGCTCACCACGCCTGAGACGGCCGCCCTCGGAGGCGCCTACCATGGCTGTCTCGGGACTTGTGCTGCATCCACGCCAGGCGGTGGTCCGATGCCGGGAGCGAGAGGGAGTGCTGTTCTCCTCGGCCGCGAGCGGGAACGTGCCGAGCTCTACGACGCGCTGATGCTCGCCCTGAGGGGCGAACCGCACACCGTCCTGGTGAGCGGGGATGCGGGGATCGGCAAGACGACCCTCGTCGCGGACCTGACTCAGCGTGCAGAGGAGCTCGGGTTCACGGTCGCGGTGGGCCACAGCGTCGACATCGAGGCCGACATCTCGTTCGCACCCGTCGTGGAAGCGGTCCGCGTGCTCGTCGCCCAGGTCGAGAGCCTCGACTCCCGGCCACTGGCCCGTCGCATGCGTGCGCTCCTCGACCCGGGGGCGGCTCGGGGGGAGGAGCAGGTCCAGCTGCTCGATGCCCTTCGGCTCACGGTGCTCGAGGCCGCTGCCTCAGGGCCGGTGCTCCTGGTGCTCGAGGACCTGCACTGGGCGGACACCTCCACGCGGGACCTCGCTGTGGCGCTCTCCCGCACTGCCCGAGGGCGGCTGCTCCTGGTGCTCACCGTGCGCACCGACGACCTGCACCGCCGCCACCCTGCCCGCAAGGCCCTTGCCGAGATCTGCCGGCCGCCGGGGGGACGGCGGGTGGACGTGGACCCACTGGGCCGGGACAGCATCGCGGCCATCGTGGAGGCGCACTCACAGGGTGCTCCCGACCCGGCTCTGGTGCGCTCGGTGCTGGCCCAGTCGGAGGGCAACCCCCTCTACGCCGAGGAGATTCTCGCCGCCGGGCCTCGGACGATCCCCGACCGGCTCTCAGACCTGTTCCTGGCTCGCGTCGACGCGTTGGCGGACGGCCCGCGTGAGCTGCTGCGGACCGCCTCGGTGGACGGCACCCACCTCGACCTGGACACGCTCGCAGACCAGGCGGACCTCGATCCCGAGCAGCTGAGCTCGCGGCTCCGCGAGCTGCTCGATGCCAACGTCCTGCGCCAGGTCGGGGACTCGCTCCAGTTCCGGCACGGGCTCATCCGGGAGGCGACGTACGACGACCTCCTGCCCGCCGAGCGCACCCGCCTTCACGCGGAGCTCGCTGCCATCCTGCAGAGGAAGGTCGACGCGGATTCTGACCCCCGTCTGTCCACGTTGAGCCGGCTCGCATTCCACTCGGCCGCGGCGCATGACCTACCGCAGGCCCTCGTGGCCTCGGAGCGCGCCGGCATGGTGGCCTCGAGAGTCGGCACGGGCGAGTCGGTCACCCACCTCGAACGTGCGCTCTCGCTGTGGGACCGGGTGCCCGACGCCGAGGCGCTCGTGGGTCGCACCGAGATCGAGGTGGTCATCTCCTTGGCGGTCGCGATGCTCGACCGGAGCGACGGAGAGGCTTGGTACGCCCTGACCAAACGAGCCGTCGAGATGCTCGAGCCCGACACGAACCCCGGCGTCGCGTGCCGCGCCCACTTCTCGTTCGCCTTCGCCGCCCTCCACAACGACGACCTGGCCGGTGCGCTGGAGGCGATCCCGGTGGCCGTCGCGTACGCCGGAGACGCCCCCACAGAGGAACGCGCGTTCTGCCTGGCGGTCCAGGCGCTGCTGCTCAACGTCACCGGCCACTTCGCCGACGGTCTGGAGGTCGCGGAGAGGGCCGTCGATGCTTCCAGGGCGCTGGAGCCCACCAAGGAGCTGGCCGAGAGGAGTCCACTGCTCCTGGCCCTGATGTTCGAGACGGAGGCGCTGCTGTACCTCGGGCGCGTCAGGGAGGCGTGCTCGGTCGCCGAGCACTCCATCGAGGTCGCCCGGAGCGCCGGGATGGTCGGCGAGGCCCTCATCCGGGTCGGACAGCTGGCGGGGAGGCTGCTGGACTGCGGACGCGTGGACGAGGCGCTCTCGGTCGCCCAGGAAGGACGCAACGACGGTGTCGCGGCCGGGCTGCCGGTGATGGCGGCGAACTGCACCGAGCCTCTGGTCATCGCCCTCGTCTGGCATGGCCGGTTCGACGAGGCGGAGTCCCTGCTCGAGGAGATGCTGGATCTAGGGCCGGCCGACGACGAGTGGTGGCAGCTGCGCGCAGACCTGCTTCTCGCCCGAGGTGACGCCGATGGTGCGACCGGCGTGGTCCCTGAAGAGGACAAGAGCCCGAAGGCGACAAGTCCCTTCCGCGGTGAGGAGGATGCGCTGATCCTGCTCCGGACAGCCGTGCTCCTCGAGGACGAAGCGGCGTGCCTCGCTGTTGCGACCGCGTACCTCCCCCAGGTGGAGGAGAGCGACTCTCCCCTCATCTCGGCTTTCGTCGCGCGGATGGGCTTCCAGGCGTTGACCTTCGCGCAGTCGGCCACGGCCGCTGAGGCGGCGACTCTCCGCGACCACGCGGAGCGTCAGCTGCGGCAGGCACGGAAGGGCCTGACTGCCGAGTGGCGGACGTCGTACTACGGGGTCCAGCTGGCGCTCGCGGAGGCGTACGCCGCACGGGTCGCCGGCTCGCCGGCCGTCGAGCAGTTCCGTGAGGTGGTCGAGCTGGCGCAGCCGTTCGGAGCGTTCTTCGTCCTCGAGCCGCGACTCGACCTGGCTCAGGAGCTCTTGTCCGGGGGCGATCGGGACACGGGCCGCGAGCTGCTCGTCGACTGCTGGGGCGCGGCGCACGACATGGGCGCGCTCGGGCTGGAACAGCGTGCGTTCCGGCTCGCCACCCGCACTCGGGTGCCGCTGCCGGCGTCGGCGGCCGGTGGTGGACCGCTCAGCCGGCTGACCCCCCGCGAACGTGAGGTCCTCGACCTCCTGGCGACCGGCGCCACGAACAAGACCCTCGCGAAGGAGCTCGTGATCAGCGAGAAGACGGTCAGCGTGCATGTCTCGAACGTGCTGGCCAAGCTCGAGGTCGAGAACCGCGGGGCCGCGGCGGCGCTGGCCCGGAGGCTCCTGGGCTGAGGAGGCCGTCCGAAGGCGAAGATCGGGAATCTTCCCGATGTCCCGGGGTCTCCTCAGACCGAGTGTGGGTGCTCATCAGGCCGGAGACGCCGGCCGCCGATGAAGGAGCACCTCATGAACACCGCCTCGATCACCCACCACCCGATCTCCATGGTCACCGCGGCCACCGCGGCTGCCGCCGTCGTCGCGGCCATCGCGTTCACCGCCGTGGCGGGGTCGCACGAGTCCGACTCCGCGTCACCGCCCCCGAGCTCTCAGTCGCGGTCGGTCGCCCCGGGCCCGCACTACCCGCCCGAGCACGGCGGCACGGTCATGATCGGCCAGCCCTGATCCGCCACCGGGATAGTCCGTGACCTTCTGGCCCCTTCTCGAGCCGGAACTGGACCCGAATGTCACGGACTATCCCGCCTGGGCGGCGCGCCAGTCCTCGGCGAGGAGGGCGTAGACCACACCGTCGACCCACCCGAGGTCCCGATGGAGGGACTCGGCTCGGTGACGCGCTTCGTAGGTCATCCCCAGACGCTCCATCACTCGCACGGAGGGCAGGTTGTCCGCGAAGGCCTCCGCGGTGAGCCGCCGCAGGCCTAGCTCCTCGAAGCAGATCCGGACCAGCTCGGTCATGGCCTCCGTCACGTAGCCGTGGCCCTGGTGGTCAGGCGAGACGCACCAGCCGACCTCCGCCTGCGACTTCAGCCCGCTCTCCTTCACCTCGGCCTGGGCCCAGCCGTCGTTGACGAAGAGGTAGAGATCGCCGATGACGGTGCCGCCCACCTCCATCACCAGCATCCGGTCGACCGCGCCGGTACGGCCCAGCCGCAGCAGCCAGTCGTCGTACGCCGCGGGACGGTCGGGCATCCACTCGGCCACGTCGGGGCGGGTGCGGATCGCGAACACGGTGGGCAGGTCGGAGGTGGTGGCGGGGCGCAGGGTGAGCCGCGCGGTGGGGCGGGGCCAGGAGATCCGGTCGAAGGTCACCTCGCCAGCCTCCCTACCCGGTCAAGGGCGGTCAACGCCGTTTCGCGCACGCCACTCCTCGGCGAGGATCGCGGCCTCGACGTGGTCGACCCAGCCCAGGTCTCGGTGCAACGAGGCTCTCACCCCTCGGCTCTCGATGCGCATCCCGATCTTCTCCATGACCCGGACGGAGGCCGCGTTGCCGGCGAACGCACCCGCGACGACGCGATGCAGACCGAGGCTCTCGAAGCAGATCCGCAGCAGCTCGGCCGCCCCCTCGGTGGCGTAGCCCTGGCCCGAGTACGTCGGGTCGACGACCCACCCCACCACGCCACCCGCGCGCTCTGCCTGGGCCCGCACCTCGGCCTGGGAGTACGGCGTGTCGAGGGCCAGGAAGAGGTCGCCGACGATCCCGTCGTCGGCCTCCGAGACCAGGGTCGTGGTGAGCCGCTCGGGGGTGCCGTACCGCTCGACGTACTCCTCCAGCGAGGCCGGCGACCCGGTCAGCCAGTGCGTGACGCCCGGCAGGGACCGGATCTCGTACAGCCGGGCGAAGTCCTCCAGCGTGACCGGTCTGATGGTGAGGCGCGCGGTCCGCACGGGCCACGTCACCCGCTCGAACGCCGGGAGGGTGGGCGTGGTCTCGCTCATGACGTCACCTTGGACGCGACGGACACGGCGAGGCAAGCGAGAACTACCCTGCTGACGTGAAGACCTTCGAGCAGCTGTGGGCCGAGCTGGCCGACAAGGCCGAGCACCGGCCGGCCGGCTCCGGCACCGTGGCCGAGCTCGAGGCCGGCGTGCACGCGATCGGCAAGAAGCTGGTCGAGGAGGCGGCGGAGTCCTGGATGGCCGCCGAGCACGAGGGCCCTGACCGCGCGGCCGAGGAGCTCAGCCAGCTGCTCTACCACGCCCAGGTGCTGATGCTCGCGACCGGACTCACCCTCGACGACGTCTACGCCCACCTGTGAGGAACCCCATGGCCCCGACGACCTCGCCCGACGAGCCCCTGCTGCGCATCGCCGTGCCGAACAAGGGCGCGCTGTCCCAGGCCGCCACCGAGATGCTGCGCGAGTCCGGCTACCGCACCCGGCAGGACGCCAAGGAGCTCACCCTCGTCGACACCGAGAACGCCGTCGAGTTCTTCTACCTGCGGCCCCGCGACATCGCCCTCTACGTCGGCGAGGGGACCCTCGACGTCGGCATCACCGGTCGCGACCTGCTGCTCGACTCCGGCGCCAAGGCCGAGGAGGTGCTCGGCCTCGGCTTCGGCCGCAGCACGTTCCGCTTCGCCGGTCCCACGGGCCGCTACACCGACGTCTCGGAGCTCCAGGGCACCCGCATCGCCACGTCGTACGTCGGGATCGTGCGGCAGTACCTCTCGGAGCGTGGCATCGAGGCCACGGTGAACCGCCTCGACGGCGCGGTCGAGAGCAGCATCCAGCTCGGGGTGGCCGACGTCGTGGCCGACGTGGTCGAGACCGGCGGCACCATGGTCAAGGCGGGGTTGGCGACCTTCGGTGACCCGATCCTGGAGTCCGAGGCCGTGCTGGTCACCCGTGGGGGTGCCATGCCCGACGGACTGGACGTGTTCCGGCGGCGGCTCGAGGGCGTGATGGTCGCGCGCAGCTACGTGATGATGGACTACGACATCCCGCAGGACCGCGTGACAGAGGCAGTCGGCCTCACGCCGGGGATCGAGAGCCCCACGGTCTCGCCGCTTCATCGCGAGGGGTGGGTCGCGGTCCGCGCGATGGTCCCGCGGTCCGGCGCACACCGGGTGATGGACGAGCTGTGGACCATCGGGGCTCGCGGGATCTTGGTGACCGACATCCATGCCTGCCGTCTCTGAGCCGTCGGGGCCGTCGGGGCCGTCGGAGCTGTCGGGGCCGGCGCTTCCGCACACCTGGCGTCCGCTCGGCGTACGCCTCGCCGTCTGGTTCTTCGGGGGGATGCTGGCCGTGGTCTGCGTGGCCGGCTGGGTGGCGGTCGGCGCCGACGTGAGGGCCAGGGTCACGATCTACCAGCAGGCGACGGTGGTGCTGCTGGCCCTGGCCGCCCTGGCCGTCGCCGGGGGACTGGTGCGCTGCAAGGTCACCGCGACCGCTGCCGGTCTCGACGTCGTCAACGGCTACCGCCACCACCACTACGAGTGGGCCGAGGTCCTGGCGATCCACCTGCCACAGGGTGCCCCGTTCCCGACTCTCGACCTCGCCGACGGCACCAGCCGTCCGGCGTTCGGCATCCAGGCGTCCGACGGCGACCGCGCCAGGCAGGCCGTCCGTGAGCTGCGGGTGCTGTTGGCCCGCACAGCCGCCGAGTCACTCCAGCGCCCGGATCCCCCAGCTGACTGACGTCTCATCGCCCGGCTGTCCCGCCGGGGCGAGCGTCAGGAGGTCACGGCCGCTGCGGAACGCGTCGGGCGGCGCCGTCATCGGCTCCACCGCGAGGGCCTGCCGGGGCGGGTCCCACCCGTCGTCCGCGCTGAACACCATCAGCCACGGGTGGTGCCGGTCCACCCACAGGGCGGCGCCGCGCCCGGTGGCCGGGTCGCGCACCAGCGTCGTGGCAACGCCGTCGTCGTCACGCTCGAGGTCGCCGAACGCGAAGTCGAGCCGGGTGTCCCGCAGCGGTCGCGCCATCCGGAAGTCGTAGGCCGTGCCCGCGACGTCCTCCTCGCCGACGGGCAGCTGACGGTCGTCGGAGAGCAGTCGGAGGGATGCCGGCAGGGTCAGCTCCCAACCGTCGACCGGACCGTCGCCGGCTGTGAGGTAGGGGTGGGCACCCGACGCGTACGGCGCCGGCCGATCGCTGAGGTTGGTGGCGGTCTGGGTCACGGTCAGGCCGTCGGCAGACAGGTCGTAGAGCACGTGCAGGTCGAGGGTCCAGGGATAGCCGGACTGTGCCATCAGCCGGTAGCCCAGCGACACCGAGCTCGCGCCGTGCTCCTCGGGCGTCCAGGCGGACCACCGGACCAGCCCGTGGGAGGCGTTGTGCCGGCTCGGCTCGGTGAGGCCGAGCTGGAGGTCGTGCCCGTCGAAGGAGTAGGCGCCGTCGCGGATGCGGTTGGGCCAGGGCGCCAGCAGCTGCCCGCGCGCCGCACCCGACATCTCGTGCCCTCCGAAGCCGTGCACCACCGGCCGCCCGGCATGGTCCAGGACGCGCAGCGTCGCCCCGCACTCGGCCACCACGGCGCGGTAGCCACCGCCCGTGATCTCGAACTGGTCTCCCGACGGCCCCGTCATGCGCCGGACACTAGCCGTCCAGCTCGTCGGGTAGCACCAGCCTGCCGATCTCGCCGGGGTTCCAGGCGATCTCCCAGCGCACGCCGTCGGGGCCGGCGAAGTAGCCGGTGTACCCGCCCCAGTCGCGCTCCCGGGCCGCGCCGACCTCGGCGCCCGCCCTCCGGGCATCGTCGAGGACCGCGTCGACCTGCTCGCGGGTGGCGACGTTGTGGGCCAGCGTGAACGGGGGTACGCCGTCGCCCCGGCCGATCGGGCCCACCTCGGCCTCGAACGCGGCCTCGTCCCACAGTGAGAGCACGAGGTGCTCGCCGGTGCGGATCATCACGACCTCGCCTGGGACGTCGAGCTCCGGGGCCCAGCCGAGCCCGTCGACGTAGAACCTGCGGGTGGCCTCCAGGTCACTGGCGGCGAGCGTGATGAAGGTGATGCGCGGCTCCATGCCACGACCCTGGCACACCCACCCCGTCGACCCTCGGGTCAGCCGGTGATGCGGGACCCCACCCGGCCGTCGAGATGGAGGTCGGCGCGCTCGCGGGTGCGCTCGCGGTCGAAGAGGGCCTGCTCGTCGGCCGCCCACTGCGGCCAGTGCTCCGCGACACCGACCCCGCCCCGCTCGAGACCGCGCGCCATGCGCAGCTCGAAGGGCACCTCGACCCACGCCAGCAGCGTGATCAGAGAGGCGATCCGCGACGAGCCCGCGCCGACACCTTCGAGCACCAGCAAGGGGACCGGAGGCACGAGCACCGTCTCGGCCCAGTCGTTGCCCGGCCAGTCCCAGCGCCGGTAGGAGCCCGAGCGCCCGTCGGCTAAGGGCAGCAGCACGGACTCCAGCTGCTCGGTGATGTGCGGCAGCCCGTCCCAGCCCTCGAACATGTCGTCCAGGTGCAGGACCGGGGCACCGGACAGCTCGGCCAGCTCCGCGGCCAGGGTGGTCTTGCCCGACCCAGCCGGGCCGTCGACACAGATCAGGCGACCGACTCCCAGCGTGGGCGCCCGCGCCAGAGCCCGGCCCAGCACCAGCTCGGCATGGGGGGAGGTCTCACTCACCAGCTGTTCCCACATCCGCGGTACGTCGGCACCTCGTCGACGAACCGGTCCCCCTTGAGGAGTCGCACGGAGTTCGTGTGCTCGAACAGCTCCCCGGACTTGGCGTGCCGGAACCACACGAGGTCACCGATCCGGAGCAGGGCGGCCGGGTGTCCGGTCAGGGGCGTCTGCACCTCGCCGGCCCCTTCGAGTGAGGTCAGGTGCAGCCCCGGTGGCGCCCACGGCGTCGGGGCGCGGTCGTCGCCGACGGCGCCTGAGGCGATGTATCCGCCGCCGTGCACGGTGGCCATGCCGTCGGACGGCTTACGGGTGACCGGCAGGCCGTAGAAGGCCGCCGGGCGCGGGGTGAACGCCTGGTAGTGGTCGAAGAGACCGGGCACCAGCAGCCCCGAGCCCGCCGCGATCTCGGTCACCGACGCGTCTGCCGCCGTGGCCTGTACGGAGCCGGAGCCACCGGCATTCCAGAACTCCAGCTCCACGAGCTCACCCAGACGCTCGGCGATGTCGCGTCGACGCTGCGCCAGCTGACCCATGGACGCCGACTTGAGCCGGCGTACGACGAGGGAGCGCGCCTTTTGTGACGGTACGTCGTCGGGCACCCCGGCCACCTGTCCCTCGTAGGTCATCACTCCGACCAGGCCGAACCCGGGACGCTCCACGACCAGGCGGGCCAGTCGGACGACGTCCTCGATGTCGTGGACGGGGGAGCGCTTGGGGCCGACGTGCTGGCCGCCGAACCGCAGCCCGGCGTCGATGTCGAGAGCCACCCGCACCGCGACGGCGGGTGAGGGGCGGACGGCATCGACGAGGTCGAGCTGAGCGACGTCGTCGACCATCAGCGTCACGTGGGCCGCGGTCGACGGCGAGCTCGCCAGCTCGGCCAGGGCAGCCCGGTCGACACTCGGGTAGGCGACCACGACGTCGTCGCTGAGGCCCTGCCGCTCGAGCCAGAGCGCCTCACGCAGCGTGTAGGCCAGCACCCCGTGGAACCCCGGCGTGGCCAGGGCCCGCTCGAGCAGGGCCGGGACCCTGACCGACTTGGACGCCACTCGGATCGGCTTGCCCGCGGCACGGCGGGCGAGGTCGGCGGCGTTGGCGTCGAAGGCGTCGAGGTCGACGACCATGAGCGGCGTCGCCGGCGGTGGGTCCAGGGCGGCGGTCGCCTCGGAGAGCCGTGCCCACAGCCGGTTGCGGGCGACATGTGAGTCGCCCGTGGTGGCCGTGGCCATCAGGAGATGCCGCGCTTCTTCAGGATCGCCTGGATCTCTGCCATCTCGTCGTCGATGAGGGGGTCGTGCCGGGCGGTCTTCCCGACCGCTCGCGGTGCGTCGGACTGCTGCTTCTTCGCCTTCTTCGTCTCGGGCGTGGAGGGGTCCTGTCGTCGGGTCACGAAGTTCCCGGCGCCGATCAGGACGAAGGCCACCACGAAGATGAGGCCGCCCAGCCAGACGACGGGGCTGAAGACCAGATGGACGAACCAGTGACCGAAGGCGTCGGTGACGTCGCCGAAGACCTCCAGCAGGCCCGTCATCCACGCCGCCAGCGGTAGCAGGGTGAAGCCGCCTGCGCGCACGGCCGCCGCGAAGCCCCGGTGTCTCAGCGCCCACCAGGTGTAGATCCCCCCGAGCGCGGTCAGCGCCAGCGCCAAGGCACCCCAGGAGACGTCGTTCACACCACCAGGGTAGGCACATGGGACCATCGACGACATGCCCGTGCAGCCCGCGTCCGGTCCGGGTGGCTCCGGCCGGCTCGTTCCCGACCCCGGGTTCGCCGGAGACGACGGCACTGCAGACGCGGCGCTGCGAGCGGCCCTGGCCGACTACGGCGTCGACCCGGCCCGGCAGATCGACGTCTTCCTCGCGCTGCAGGGGACCCGGGTGCTGGTGCCGGTCGTGGCGATCCTCGGTCAGGCGGAGCTCGATGCCGAGGGGCTCACCCACGACAAGTCCAGTGACATGGCCACCGCCCTGCTCACCGGACGCGACGGCCGCCAGGCACTGCTGGCGTTCACCGGCCTCGACACGCTGGAGGCCTGGCGCCCAGGCGCGCGTCCGGTGCCGGTGACCGCTGCCCTGGCAGCCCGGTCGGCCCTGCAGGAGGGGGCGGCCGCGCTCCTGCTCGACGTCGCCGGTCCGACGACGTACGCCGTCGAGGGGCCGCTCCTCGAGGGACTGGCCCGCGGCTGGCCGCTCGTGCTGGCTTCCGACGGCTCCCTCGCCTGGATCGAGGAATAGCCACCTCTGGGCGCGAGTTGTTACCCTCGTCACCGACCGATCGAGTGCGTCCCCGTTGTCTGGAGACGGACTCGGTCCGACAAGTGGAGGCTCACTCCCACCCGCATCGACCGCAGCACCAGCACCACGAGGTCGTCGGGTCCGGTCCGCACCACGAGTGCGTGACACCTGGTCACAGGTGTTCGCCTACCCGTGACGCGATCCACGAGCCTCCGCGCGTCGCGCGGGGGCTCTTGCTCATTTGTCAGGGCTCCCCGGTGTCACCCAGCCGTACGACACATGGAGGACACATCAGCACCGAGCTACGCATCAACGACCGGATCCGGGTCCCCGAGGTCCGGCTCGTCGGACCCAACGGCGAGACCGTCGGCATCGTCCCCACGGGCGAAGCCCTCAAGCTCGCGCAGGAGGCCGACCTCGACCTGGTCGAGGTCGCCCCGATGGCCCGCCCGCCGGTCTGCAAGCTCATGGACTACGGGAAGTTCAAGTACGAGAACGCCCAGAAGGCCCGTGAGGCTCGTCGTAACCAGACGAATGTGGTCATCAAGGAGATGAAGCTCCGGCCGAAGATCGACGCGCACGACTACGAGACCAAGAAGGGTCACGTCGTGCGGTTCCTTCGCCAGGGCGACAAGGTCAAGATCACGATCATGTTCCGCGGTCGCGAGCAGCACCGCCCCGAGCTCGGGTTCCGGCTGCTGCAGCGCCTGGCCGAGGACGTCACGGAGCTGGGCTTCGTGGAGAGCTCACCGAAGCAGGACGGCCGCAACATGATCATGGTGCTGGGGCCGCACAAGAAGAAGTCCGAGGCCAAGGCCGAGGTGGCAGCAGAGAAGCAGGAGCGGGCAGCCGCCCGCGAGGCGGAGCGCGCCGAGGAGCACGAGCGCCGTGCGGCTCACGCCGCGCCAGGGCCGAAGAAGGAGCGCAAGCGCTCCGAGAACCTCGACCCGGAGATCGAAGCCTGACGAGTCGCCCGTCGGGCCCCGTCAGACCAACGAAGAGAGAGATACGACATGCCGAAGAACAAGACGCACTCCG
>DATBBE010000229.1:0-9069 GCA_036271155.1 Nocardioides sp.
GATCCTGGTGCCGCAGCCCGTGCACGTGCCGCAGGGGGTCCAGGTGGCCCAGCTCGCCTCGTCGCTGGTGCGGGCGCTGGCCCGAGGGCCGGGCCGGTCGTCGACCGGCGTCCTGCGCTCGTTCGTCCCGCCGGGACTGACACCCGCCATCTCGGTGCCGGTCGGGAGCCAAGGTGTGGCCGACGTGAGCCTGAACGGACCGGACCCGGGTCCCTTGAGCCGGAAGACGACCCGGCTGGTCCTGGCCCAGCTCTCCTGGACCCTGCGCCAGGACACCTCGATCACCAGCTTCCGGCTCAGCATCGCCGGCCACCAGATCACGGACTCGACCGGCGCGGCGACCTTCACGCTCGGCATCGGGCACAAGGACCCCTACGACCCGGCGGTCAGCCTGTCCAGCGGGCTGTTCTACGCGCTCAGGTCGGGGCGTCTGGTCTCCGGGCAGATCAACCAGCCGACGCCCGTCGGCGGACCCTTCGGCACCGCGCGGCTCGGCATCGGACCGTTCGCGGTACGGCTCGACGGGAACGTCGTCGCGGGGGTGACGTCGAGCGCACTCCTGCTCGGACCCGTGCAGGAGGACCACCCGGCGGTCCCCGTGCTGACGTTGCCCAACCTGCTGCGACCCGCCTGGGACTTCGCCGGCCGCCTGTGGGACGTGCAGAACGCCCCGGGCGGGGCCACGGTGCTCTACGTCCAGCACGGCCGGCACCATCGGGTGCGCGTCCCGGGCGTCAGTGGGCAGGACGTCCGCAGGTTCCTGGTCTCCAGAGACGGCTCGCGCCTCGTGGCGGTGATCCACGGGGCCCGGTCGGACCGGCTCGTGGTCAGCCGCCTCCGGTACGACGCGGACGACCACCCGGTGCGTGGCACCCGCGCCCGGCGCATCCCGTGGCTCTCCAGCGGGACGACCAGGATCCGCGACATCGGCTGGACCTCGCCCACCACGATCGAGGTGCTCGACCGGCTCTCGCACAGCCAGGCGGAGGCCAGGATCCTCAACGTCGACGGCTCGACCTCGATCGACGAGACGTCGCCGATCGCGATCGCCGGCACCGCGATCGGACTGGCGACATCGCCGGTCGGCACCCTGACGCCGCCGACGCCGTACGCCGTGCTGAGCCATAGCCTCTTCGACCTCGCCCAGGACGACGTGGCACGCACCGCGTCGTCGCAGACGATCGACACCCCGGGTCTGCGGCACATCACCTACGCGGGCTGACCACCGGACGGACCGAGAGTCCCGCTTCACCAGCGGGCTCGTCCACAGGTCCAGGGGACCCCGGTTGCCGGGGCACATCGTCGATGGTCGGCTCGGGCACGTGCTCGATGACTTCCGCGACCTCCTCCTGGGCAGCACCTGCGTCGGCTGTGCGCGCCCCGGCCGGCTGTGGTGCGTCGCCTGCGCCGAGGCCCTCGACCCGCGCCCCCGCCCGGCGTGGCCCTCGCCCGCTCCACCCGGGCTACGTGAGCCGTGGGCCGCGACCGAGTACGCCGGTCCGGTCCGGGCGATGATCCTGGGCCACAAGGAGCACGGGCTGCTCGCTCTCGCCACCCCGCTCGGCGAGCTCCTCGCGGTCGCGGTCGCGGAGGCCCTCGCCGCGCTGGTGTCGCCCTTGGCAGCCCCGCTCCTGCTCGTGCCCGTGCCCTCGCGGTCGCGCACGGTCCGGCAGCGCGGCCACGCACCCACGACGCGGCTGACGAGGGTCGCGGCCACTCGTCTCACCGAGCTCGGCTTCCCGGCTCGCTGTGAGCCCCTGCTGCGCACCCGTCCCGGAGTCGCCGACCAGTCGGGCCTCGACGCCGACGCCCGGGCTGTCAACCTCGCCGGGGCCTTTCGCACCCACGCGCCCTCGCTGCGAGCCCTGGCCCGCTCGGGGCGGGCCGTGCACGTGGTGGTGTGCGACGACGTGCTCACCACCGGAGCGACCGCGGCGGAGGCCCAGCGGGCGCTGCGCTCGGTGGGCCTGCCTCCCGTCGCCGTGGTCGTGGTCGCTGCCACGCGGCGACGTCGGCCCACGAGATGACCGTCCATGCTCGGGAGCGTCCGACTTCCGGATCCGGTTCCACGATGACCGGCCACGGACTAGCGTCGGACCATGGAGTCCGTCCGGGTCCGTGGTTGCGTCGTCCAGACGCCCCGGTTGCCCGGGCTGTCAGGACGGCTAGCCGATGCCAGTCGCAGGCGAAACGGCCCACGTAAGGCGTGCATCGTTCGCGATGTCGCGCCGATCACGGTGCGGCTTAGTCGTAAGTCCTGCCCCGCAGCCCTCGTCAGACACGGGGACCTGCGGGAGAAGGGCAGTAGTGGCACGCAAGCCGCGAACCCCTCAGCAGGCGGGTGTGGGGACGAAGACCAGGTCGGCCGGACGGGCTCCTCCCTGCCGTGTCACCAACCAACAGGAGGTATCCATGGACGTGGTGGTCACCGGACGGCACTGTGAGCTGTCGGAGCGCTTTCGAGACCATGTCGCCGACAAGCTCGGCCGGCTCGAGAAGCACGACCACCGGATCATGCGGGTGCAGGTCGAGGTCGAGAACGAACGCAACCCCCGCCAGGCCGACCGCGCGGTGCGCATCGAGCTGACGGCGTACTCCAAGGGCCCGGTGATCCGGGCCGAGGCCGCCGCCGTCGACAAGATGGGCGCCCTCGACCTCGCCGTCGACAAGATGGCCGCCCAGATGCGCCGCGCCAACGACCGCAAGGTGCGCGCCCACCGCAACCGTCCCTCGCCGTCCGAGCTGCCGACGCTCACCCCGGCGGAGGCCGCGGTGCTCGACGGGCACGCGGGTGGGCAGGCAGGTGTGCCGGAGCGCACGGTGGCCTCGATGACCGTGACCGGGGACGGCCCGCCCGTCGTGCGCGAGAAGGTGCACACGGCCAGGCCGATGACGCTCGACCAGGCCCTCTACGAGATGGAGCTGGTCGGGCACGACTTCTACCTCTTCGTGGACCAGGACTCCCACCGCCCGTCCGTCGTGTACCGGCGGCGGGGCTATGACTACGGGGTCATCGCTCTCGACGTGAGCGGCACGCAGTGACCAGAGGCGCATGACCCGGACGGGTCACTCCGACGACCCACAGATCGTCCATTCGACCCATACCGGTGCGGGATCATGACATGCTAAGCGCGTGTCTATCCCCCCAGGCGCGGGTACGGAGCCGATCCGGGTCATCATCGTCGACGACCAGGAGCTGTTCCGTCGCGGCCTGACCATGCTCATGGACGCCGAGTCCGGCCTCGACGTCGTCGGTGAGGCGGGAGACGGCCAGACCGGCATCGAGCTGGCCAGCCGGGTCGCGCCCGACGTCGTGCTGCTGGACGTCCGGATGCCGAAGATCTCCGGCATCGAGGCGTGCGTGGCGATCAAGGAGGCCGTGCCGGCCGCCAAGATCCTCATGCTCACCGTGTCCGACGAGGAGTCCGATCTCTACGAGGCGGTCAAGAGCGGCGCCAACGGCTACCTGCTGAAGGACTCCTCGATCGAGGAGGTCGCGCAGGCGGTGCGGGTGGTGGCCGACGGCCAGTCCCTGATCAGCCCGTCGATGGCGGTCAAGCTGATCGACGAGTTCAAGCAGATGTCCCAGCCCGACAAAGGCCCCGTCTCGACGTTCCGGCTCACCGAGCGCGAGCTCGAGGTGCTGCGCCTGGTCGCCCAGGGCCTGAACAACAAGGACATCGCGAAGAAGCTGTTCATCAGCGAGAACACCGTGAAGAACCACGTCCGGAACCTCCTGGAGAAGCTCCAGCTCCACTCCCGCATGGAGGCCGTCCTGTACGCCGTCCGCGAGAAGATCGTCGAGCTTCCCTAGCTTCGTCTGACGACGCGGAACGTCGCCATCATGCCGTCGTCCTCGTGGTCGAGCATGTGGCAGTGGATCATGAAGTCCCCGGTGAAGTCGGTGAACCTCGCCGCGACCTCGACCGACTCGCCGGGGTCCAGGCGCCAGGTGTCCTCGTAGCCGCGCTCCCACGGGGGTGGCGCATGCCCGTCGCGCGAGAGCGTCCGCCAGAGCTCCTCGTGCAGGTGCACGTAGTGGGTGATGTCGCTGGTGTTGACCAGCCTCCACCGCTCGACCGAGCCGAGGCGGACCCTGTGGTCGACCCGCCGGGGGTTGTAGCGCTTGCCGTTGATCGACCAGAACGACCCGTGCTTGTCCTTGCTGATGCCGAAGCGCCACGTCTTCGCCACCTTCTTCGGGACCTTCATGCGGGGGATCGTCGTCAGGGTGTGCGGCACGTGCGCGCGGGGTGCCGCAGTCTTGCCGACCCGGAACTGCATGAGCGGCTCACCGGGGCTGCCGGTCCCGTCGGTGGTGTGTCGAGAGACGAGGAGGACCTTCTTCCCGGCGTCGTGACCGAAGTCGACGACGACATCGGCGCGCTGAGCAGGGCCGAGCAGGATGGACCGCCGGCGCACGGGATGGGGCAGCAGCCCGTCGCCCGTGCCGACCTGGGTGAAGGCGCGGCGGTCCGAGAGCGCGAAGTCGTAGCTGGTGAACAGCGAGGCGTTGAGGATCTGCAGGCGGTACTTGCCGGCCCGCACGTGGAAGAACGGTGCGAAGCGCCCGTTGACCAGAGGTCGGTCGCCGACGGTCGCGTCGGCCACGGAGTGGCCCTTGGCTCCCGCCATCGGGCCGATCCCGGCCATTCCGGGCATGGCCGACTCCCCGGCGGTCGCCGACGCGCTCGACGAACCGTGCTTCCACGGGTCGGTGAGCCGGTGGTGCTGGTCGAAGCTGCGGTCGGTGACCATCAGCGGTACGTCGTACCTACCGTGCGGGAGGCCGATCCGCGCGTCGCGAGGGTCGGTGGTGAGGAACATCCCGGTCAGCCCGAACCAGTTGTTCCGCGCGGTCACGTTCATCCGGTGGTCGTGGTAGAAGCGCAGGGCCGCCGGGAGCGGCTTGCCCCCGTCGGTGAGCGGGTAGTCGTAGGTGCGCTGCCGGCCGTGGCGGATGAGGTACGACGCGGGCTGGCCGTCGTACCTCGAGGCCTGGTGGCCGGCATGTGCGTGGACGGTCATGGAGCCGGCCTTGCGCGGCAGGTGGTTGACGAAGGTGACCTTCGTGGCCTGCCCCGCCCGACGCACGATCGTCGGCCCGGGGAAGGTGCCGCCGTAGGTCCACATCGGCGTCTTGGGTCCGTGCGGGAGCACCCGGACCTTCGCCTTCCTCATCACGATCCGGATGTGCCTGCCGGTCAGGCGAGGCGGCTGGACCAGGGGCTGCTGGAACTTCACGGGGCTGCCGACCGGCCCGGTATGCGGACCGTCGATGACGAGCTTGCCCGTCATGCCCGTGTGGATCAGGCAGAGGAACCGGTACGTCCCGCCACCGAGGGAGGAGATCGGCACGGACTTTGTCTTGTGGGGCGGTAGGAAGACGTTGAAGTACGGCTTCCCGGACGAGGGGTCCTTGGCGAAGGAGGTGATCGTGTGGGCGACGGTCTGGTCGTTGACCACCGTCAGCGTGCCGCCCGCGGCGACGGTCGCCTTCCGCGGGCTGAAGGTGGCGCCGGTGCCCGTGATGGTGATCGTGGCCGAGCTGGGGGCCGTGCCCCGGGCCCGCGTGTGGCGGGCCGTGGCCGCCAGGCCCGAGCCCGAGGAGGCCTGGCCCATCAGCACGACGGCGGTGCCGGCCAGCGCCAGCGCGGCGGTGGTGGCCGTCAGGCGCCCGACAAGGGGGCGGTGGCGCGGTCGACGCAGAACGGGTCGCTGTGAGGGACTACCGGAAGATCTGTGGAGGAGCACGAGGAGGATTGTCCGGGCTTGGCCGCCGCTCGGCCAGCCGTATCCCGCGGGACGGGCGGAAATCATCCGCTTGGACGACCGGACTCGCTCGGGAGACTGTCCCCGCTCCCCGCTAGGTTCCCCCACGTGGCATCCCCGTCCCCGGCACCCCGTGCCTCCCTCTCGCAGGCACAGGCGCGCCGGGTCGCCCTGGCCGCGCAGGGCTTCCTCGACCCGCCGCACCACCCGCCGACCATGCGCACCCTGGCCCGCACCCTGGATCGCACCGGCGTGCTCCAGGTCGACTCGGTCAACGTCCTCCAGCGCGCCCACTACATGCCTCTCTACGCCCGGATGGGGCCCTACGACGTCGACCTGGTGCGGCGCGCGTCCGAGGGCAGACCGCGTCGGATGGTCGAGTACTGGGCGCACGTCCAGGCGTTCATGCCCGTCGACCTGTGGCCGGTGATGCAGCACCGGATGGCTCGCTACCGCGACGGCCGGCACAAGTGGTGGGGCACCACGATCACCGAGGAGCTCACGGAGAACCTCCTCGCCGAGATCCTCGACCGGGGGGCCTCGACCGCCCGTGACCTCGACGACGGCCTGCCCCGCAAGAAGGACCACTGGGGGTGGAACTGGTCGACGACGCGCCGGGCGCTGGACTACATGTTCATGGTCGGCGACGTCGCCATCGCCGGTCGCAACAGCCAGTTCGAGATCCGCTACGACCTGCCCGAGCGGGTCATCCCCAGCAAGGTCCTCGAGGCGCCCATCCCGTCGGAGGCCGAGGCGACCAAGCAGCTGGTGAGCCGGGCCGCGAGGTCCCACGGCGTCGCCACCGCCCGTGACCTGGCCGACTACTACCGGATGCGGCTGCAGCCGAAGGCCGGGCTCCATGCCGCACAGGACGCCATCGACGAGCTCGTGGAGGACGGCGAGCTGATGCCGGTCACCGTCGAGGGAGTCAAGCGCCAGGCCTACCTCCACCGCGATGCTCGCCTGCCGCGGCGGATCGGGGCGCGCACGCTGCTCAGCCCCTTCGACCCCGTGGTGTGGGAGCGCGAGCGCACCGAGACGCTGTTCGACTTCTTCTACCGGATCGAGATCTACACCCCGGTCGAGAAGCGCGTCCACGGCTACTACGTGCTGCCGTTCCTCCTCGGCGACCGGATCGTGGGCCGCGTCGATCTCAAGGCCGACCGCAAGGCCGGGCTGCTGCTGGTCAAGGCGGCGTACGCCGAGCCGGGAGCGCCGCCCGAGACTGCCGAGGAGCTTGCGGCCGAGCTGCCGCGGCTCGCCGGCTGGCTGGGTCTCCACACCGTCGTCCTCGAGCCGCGCGGCGACCTCGCGCCGGCCCTGTCGGCCCTGCTGCCCGTGCGGCTGCCGTGACCGCACCGCGAGAAATCGGTCCCCTTCGGCCCGCTGGGTAGAGTTGGGACGTTCATCCGACGTCTGACCCGGGGAGACACCCGCGTGCCTGCCATCATCGACAAGCTGCTCCGCATCGGCGAGGGCAAGGTCCTGCGCCAGCTGGAGGCGGTCTCGCGCGCGGTCAACGCCATCGAGGAGGACTTCGTCGCCATGAGCGACGCCGAGCTGCAGGCGCAGACGGCGGAGTTCAAGGAGCGGCTCGAGGCCGGCGAGAGCCTCGACGACCTGATGCCCGAGGCGTTCGCCACGGTGCGGGAGGCGGCCAAGCGGGTCATCGGGCTCCGGCCCTTCGACGTCCAGATCATGGGTGGCGCAGCCCTCCACCTCGGCAACATCGCCGAGATGAAGACCGGCGAGGGCAAGACCCTGGTCGCGGTGCTGCCGTCGTACCTCAACGCGCTCGCGGGCAACGGCGTCCACGTCGTCACGGTCAACGACTACCTCGCGAAGTACCAGTCGGAGATGATGGGCCGCGTCCACCACTTCCTCGGCCTCAGCGTCGGGGTGATCCTGCCCTCGATGAAGCCCGACGAGCGTCGCGAGGCGTACAACTGCGACATCACCTACGCCACGAACAACGAGCTCGGCTTCGACTACCTGCGCGACAACATGGCTGCCTCGATCGAGGAGTGTGTCCAGCGCGGCCACCACTTCGCCGTGGTCGACGAGGTCGACTCGATCCTGATCGACGAGGCGCGCACCCCGTTGATCATCAGCGGGCCCACCCAGGACGAGGTCCGGTGGTACGGCGAGTTCGCCAAGCTCACCAAGACTCTCACCAAGGACGTCGACTACGAGGTCGACGAGAAGAAGAAGACGATCTCGGTGCTCGAGCCGGGCATCACCAGGGTCGAGGACCACCTCGGCATCGAGAACCTCTACGAGTCGGCGAACACCCCGCTGATCTCGTTCCTGAACAACTCGATCAAGGCCAAGGAGCTGTTCCACAACGACAAGGAGTACGTCGTCATGGACGGCGAGGTCCTGATCGTCGACGAGCACACGGGCCGCATGCTGGCCGGTCGTCGCTACAACGACGGCCTGCACCAGGCGATCGAGGCCAAGGAGGGTGTCGAGGTCCGCGAGGAGTACCAGACTCTCGCCACGGTCACCTTGCAGAACTTCTTCCGCCTTTACGACAAGCTCTCCGGGATGACCGGCACGGCCATGACCGAGGCCAGCGAGTTCGACAAGATCTACAAGCTCGGCGTGGTGCCCATTCCGACGAACCTGCCGATGGTGCGCGCGGACCAGCCGGACCTGGTCTACCGCACCGAGGAGGCCAAGTACGACGCGGTCGTCGACGACATCGCCGAGCGCAACTCCGCCGGTCAGCCGATCCTGGTCGGCACGGTCTCGGTCGAGAAGTCCGAGCACCTCTCCAAGAAGCTCCGCGCCCGCGGGATCCCGCACTCGGTGCTGAACGCGAAGGTCCACGCCGACGAGGCGAAGATCGTCGCGCTCGCCGGGCACACCGCCGCCGTCACCGTCGCCACCAACATGGCAGGCCGCGGCACCGACATCATGCTCGGCGGCTCGGTGGAGTTCATCGCCGACGAGGAGCTGCGCAAGAAGGGCCTCGAGCCGACCGGCGAGACCGCCGAGGAGTACGACGCGGCCTGGCCGGGCACGGTCGAGCAGATCCAGGCGCAGGTGGCGGCCGAGCACGACCAGGTCGTGGCCGCCGGCGGCCTCTATGTCGTCGGCACCGAGCGGCACGAGTCGCGGCGCATCGACAACCAGCTGCGTGGTCGCTCCGGGCGTCAGGGCGACCCGGGCGAGTCGCGGTTCTACCTCTCGCTCGAGGACGAGCTGATGCGGCTGTTCAAGGCCGACTGGGTCGACCGCATCCTCCAGGTCCTCAAGATCCCCGACGACGTCCCGATCGAGAACAAGCGGGTC
>DATBBE010000230.1:0-3854 GCA_036271155.1 Nocardioides sp.
CGTCATCTGCTGGTGGGCCGCCAGCACCACGGACGGCGAGTGGACCGCGGCCGGCGTTCCCGAGTCGCCACGGTCGAGGGCGAGCACCCCGCCGCTGGTCACCGCGACCGCGGCGGCTGCCGCGATGCCGGCGGTGAGCCAGGTGCGGCGCTGCTGACGGCGGCGTACAGCGCGCGAAAGCCGCGGGAGCAGGGTCTCGGGGACCGGCTCGGGCTCCTGCTCGTCGAACACCTCGGGGCCGATCCGGCCCAGCAGACCCGGCAGGCCGGCGAGGTCACGGACGGCTCGCGAGCAGTGCTCGCAGCTGTCCAGGTGGGCCTCGAACTCACGGCGGTCGGCCGGCGAGAGCGAGCCCAGGACGTAGGAGCCGTCCCACATCTCGTACGGACATTCGGTCGGCTGACCGTGCATCGGCGTCGTCATGCGACCACCCCCATCTCTTCCAGAGCGAGCCGGAGGGCGTGGAGGGCATAGTGGGTGCGGGACTTCACGGTGCCTTCGGGGATGCCGAGGCGACGCGCGGCCTCGGCGACCGGGCGGCCCTTGAAGTAAGTCTCCTGGAGCACCGCACGGTGCTCGGGCGAGAGCCGGGTGACGGCGTCTGCGACCACCCAGGTCATCAGCAGCTCGTCGCTGGAGTCGGTGGTGGAGGCCGGCTCGGGGAGCTCGCCCATGGGGATCTCGGACTTGGCGCGCCGGGTGCGGGACTCGTCGATCACGATGTTGCGGGCGACGGTGAACAGCCACGCTCGGACCGACCCTTGAGCCTCGTCGAGGAGGGAGGCGTTGCGCCAGGCGCGCAGGAGTGTCTCCTGGCACACGTCCTCCGCACGGGCGCGGTCGTAGTTGACCAGGCGGAGGCAGTGACCCCACAGCGCGCCGGCATGCTCGTCGTGCAGGCGCTGCATCACGACGTCAGGGCTCTGTGCCATCACACCTCCTCTCGGGTAGTCATACGGAGCCGACGCTGATTCGGTTCAGCCTGGTTCCCATGATGCCCGCCACCCGTCCGGGCCGGTGCAACGTCAGCGGTGCGCCCGGCGTACATCATGTGTGACCGTGACCGACACGGACCCCGAGCACGTCGCCGAGTGGGTGGCGGCGCGCGGTCCTGCGCTGCAGCGGTTCGCCTATCTGGTCACCGGCTCCGCCGACGACGCCCCCGATCTGGTGCAGGAGGCCCTGAGCCGGGCACTCCCCCGCTGGCGGAGCCTGGTCGCACGCGGCACGGCCGAGGCGTACCTGCGCCGATCGATCGTCAACGCGTCGATCAGCGCCTGGCGCAAGGGCGGAAGACAACTGCCCTCCGACGACCCCCAGCCGCCGCCCGTGGACGACGGCAGCCAGCACCGCGCGGACGCCGACCATGCATGGGCGCTGTGCGCCGAGCTGCCGCCCCAGCAGCGGGCAGCCGTCGTCCTGCGCTTCTACGAGGACCTGCCGTACGCCGAGATCGGCCAGGTGCTGGGGTGTCCCGAGTCGACCGCCCGGTCCCACGTCCACCGAGCGCTGGCCTCGCTCCGCACCCGTCTGACCGCCGAGCACGAGGAAGGGCAGGAGTCGTGAGCGACGACCGCGCCGAGCTGGCATTCCGCACCGCACTGGCGACCCGGGCTGGGGCCTACCAGCCGGAGACCCGCGAGCCCCCGACGCCACATCGCCGCCGCCGTTGGCCGGCGGTGCTGGCGGCTGCCGTCCTCGTGGTGGGCATCGTGCTGGTCGGCGCCTTCAGACCGCACGCACACCAAGAGGTCCCATCGCCGACCGGGCTCCCCGACGGGTGGCGCTGGGAGTCGCACGCGAACGTGATGGTCGCCGTCCCGGACACCTGGGGGTACGCCGCCGCTCCGGGGAGTGACTGGTGCGCCGCCACAGGATCGAAGAAGACGGTCCCAGAGCAGGGGTACGTCGACACCCGACCTCCCGGCGGCGCCGTCCTCGACATCCTGTGCGGCGGGACTCCGCCGTCCTCGCTGACCGCACCCCACCTGACGTTCTCGGACAGCCTGGGCGGTGAGATCCCCCTGCCAGCCGGCTGGGTGAGGGTTCGACGGACCGTCAGCGACGTCCATCTCACGGTGACCAGGGACGCCGGGCACCGCGCTCTGGCGGACCAGATCCTCGCGACGGCCCACACGGTCGGTACCGACCTGAACGGCTGCGCGGCCACCTCGCCGATCCAGGACCAGCTCGTCGGTCGACCGACGCCGCCCTTCGACGTCGCGTCCCTGCACCATGTCGCCTCGATTGCCGTGTGCCAGTACCAGCTCGACGTCACCGGACCCGGCCTGGTCGCCTCCCGGCTGCTCACCGGGGACGACGCGGACGCCGAGCTCGCCGCGCTCCAGGACGCGGCGACGAAGAGCGGCCCGGACCGCGGACACGGGTGCAGCGCTGCCGACCGCGGAGAGACCGGCGTCACCCTGCTCCTGAGCACCGGCGGACAGACGCACGAGATGTACGCGTTCTACTCCGGCTGCACCCGCAACGGCTTCGACGACGGAACCGACGTCAGAGAGCTGACGACCGCGAACTGCCGCCCGCTGTTCGACTCCCGGATCATCGACACCGAGGGCATTCGCCCCGCCTTCGAGCGTTGCACCCCGGCCCGAGGCCACTGACAGGCTCAGGCGAGTGAGTCGAGCCAGGCGTCGTGGAGGTCGGAGAAGCGGCCGTCGCCGCCGGCGATCAGGTCGGAGGGCGCGCCGTCCTCGACGATCCGGCCGTGCTCGAGCACCAGCACCCGGTCGGCGATCTCGACCGTGGAGAGCCGGTGGGCGATGATGACCGCGGTGCGGCCGGACAGGATCGTGCGCAGGGCGCGTTGCACCAGCCGCTCCGAGGGGACGTCGAGCGACGACGTGGCCTCGTCGAGGATGAGCACCGCCGGGTCGGCCAGGAAGGCACGCGAGAAGGCGATCAGCTGGCGCTGACCCGCGCTGAGCAGGCCGCCGCGGTTGGAGACCTGGGTCTCGTAGCCCGCCGGCAGCGCGGCGACGAAGCCGTGGGCCCCGATCGCGCGGGTGGCCTCCTCGACCTCTTCCTGCGTCGCGCCGGGCCGACCGAAGCGGATGTTGTCGGAGATCGAGCCGGAGAAGAGGTAGTTCTCCTGGGTCACCATCACCACGGCCCGGTGGAGGTCTGCGTCGGCGAGGGCGCGGAGGTCGACTCCGTCGAGCGTGACCGCACCCTGGTCGGGGTCGTAGAAGCGGGTCGCGAGCTTGGCGATCGTGGTCTTCCCCGCGCCCGTGGTGCCGACCAGCGCGATGGTCTGGCCCGGGGGGACGGTCAGGTCGAGGTCCGGCAGCACCGGGACACCGTCGACGTAGGCGAACCGCACGTGGTCGAAGCGGAGGTCGCCCCGGGTGTCGGGCAGCGCCATCGGCTCGGTCGGCTCGGGCACACCCGGCTCCTCCTCGAGGACCCCGGAGAGCTTCTCGAGCGCCGCGGACGCCGACTGGAAGGTGTTGTAGAACTGCGAGATGTCCATCATCGGCTCGAAGAACTGGCGCAGGTAGAGCAGGAACGCCGCGAGCACGCCGACGGTGACCTGTCCGTGGTAGGCGAGGTACCCGCCGTACAGCAGGACCACGGCGATCGTGACGTTGCCGATCAGCCGGATCTGGGGCATGAACCACGCCACCAGCCGGAAGGCGACCAGGTTGGCCGCGCGGTACTGGTCGTTGACGTCGTCGAAGATCTCTTGGTTGCGCGGCTCGCGGCGGAAGGCCTGGACGGCCTGGATGCCGTTCATCGACTCCACGAAGTGGACGATGACCAGCGCGACCTTCTCGCGGGTGACGCGGTAGCTCTTGGCCGACTCCTTGCGGAACCAGTTGGTCGACCAGGCCAGG
>DATBBE010000231.1:0-8745 GCA_036271155.1 Nocardioides sp.
ACTCCTGGGGTGGCTTCAAGACGAGGCTCTGCGACACCGTCCCCGACCTCTACGACTACGGGCAGATCAAGGCATCCATCCAGCCGCTCCTCATGCAGCAAGCCGAGCAGTGGGCGGCCCGGACCGGATGGCGTCCGTGACCGAGCCGGTGCTCGGGGTCGACGGGTGTCGGGCGGGATGGGTGGGCGCCCTCCTGTGCGGCACGACGTACGCCCTGCTCGTGTCGGCCGGCATCGCGGACCTCGTCGAGCAGGCTCGAACCCTGGCCCCCGAGCTCGGCGTCGTCGGCGTGGACATCCCCATCGGTCTTCCTGACGACCGCCCACGGCTGACTGACGCGCTGGCGCGCTCACGGCTGCCGGTGGGCCGCAAGTCGTCGGTCTTCCCGACTCCGTCGCGTGCGGCGGTGTCACCCTCGACCCACGTCGAGGCGTCCGCGGCGAACCGGGTGGCGCTCGGGGTGGGGCTGAGCATCCAGGCGTTCCACCTGGTGCCGAAGATCCTCGAGGTCGACTCCTACGTCCGCGCGGAGCCGCCGGTCAGGGTGCTCGAGGTGCATCCGGAGGTGTGCTTCGCCGAGATCGACCCCTCGTCTGTCATCCCTTCGAAGCTCACCCCGGCCGGCCGGGCCGCCCGCGGGACCGCGCTGAGGAGCGCCGGGCTCGAGCCACCGGCGTACGTCCGTGGTCAGGGGTACGCCGCTGACGACCTCCTGGACGCGTGCGCCGTCGCCTGGACCGCGCGCCGGTACGCCGCCGGCACGGCGTACTCCCTCCCCGACCCGCCCGAGGTCTTCTCCGACGGCATCCCCGCCGCGATCTGGGTCTGAGGGGGTAGTCCGTGACGTTTCGGCCCCTT
Organism: Nocardioides sp.; assembly: GCA_036271155.1. Lineage (GTDB taxonomy): Bacteria > Actinomycetota > Actinomycetes > Propionibacteriales > Nocardioidaceae > Nocardioides. The sequence goes on from DATBBE010000231.1 coordinate 859, forward strand.
TCAGGCTCTCAGAAAGGCCGAAGCGTCACGGACTACCCCGACGTGGCCGCGACTTGGGAGGGGAGCGGACCCCTGAGAGAATCGGAGGCATGACCGCGCGGGAGGAGACCGACGTCCTCGTCGTCGGGGCCGGCCCGGCGGGGTCGGCGACGGCGGCCTGGCTGGCCCGCCTCGGCGTCGACGTGCTGCTCACCGACGCGGCGGTCTTCCCGCGCGACAAGACCTGCGGTGACGGGCTCACGCCGCGTGCGATCGGCGAGCTCGAGCGGCTCGGCCTCGGCGACTGGCTGCGTGCCCACACCGTCAACCACGGCCTGCGCGCACACGGCTTCGGCCAGACGTTGCTGCTGCCCTGGCCGGGCGGCACCCTGCCGAACTGGGGCTCAGCCGTGGCCCGCACCGAGCTCGACGACCACCTGCGTACGACGGCGATCAAGGCTGGGGCTCGCGCGCTCGACGGTGTCCGTGCGGTCGACGTACGCCGCGAAGGCGGCCGGGTGACGACGGTCCTCTTCAACCGGGACGACGAGCAGCTCGAGGTCGGGTGCCGGCGCCTGATCGTGGCCGACGGGGTCCGCTCACCCCTCGGCAAGGTGCTCGGGCGCCAGTGGCACCGTGACACCGTGTACGGCGTGGCCGGCCGCTCCTATGTCACCTCCACGATGTCCGACGACCCGTGGATCAGCTCTCATCTCGAGCTGCGTGGCGAGCAGCACGAGGTGCTGTCGGGATACGGCTGGATCTTCCCCTTGGGCTCGTCGTCGGGCAGTGGCGAGGTGAACCTCGGGGTCGGCACCCTGGCCACGGCCAAGCGGCCCGCCGAGCTGCAGGTCCGCCGGCTGATGTCGTCGTACGCCGACGGGATCCGCGACGCCTTCGGACTCGGCGACGAGCTGCGCGCCCCCACCAGCGCCCTGCTGCCGATGGGCGGTGCCGTCAGCGGTGTCGCCGGGTCGAACTGGGCCCTGGTCGGCGACGCCGCGGCCTGCGTGAACCCGCTCAACGGCGAGGGGATCGACTACGGCCTCGAGGGTGGCCGGCTGGTCGCCGAGCTGATCGCCGACGGGGCCGACCTCGCGACGGCATGGCCGGCGACGCTGACCGAGCACTATGGCGAGTCCTTCTCGATCGCTCGCCGGCTGGCCGGCCTGGTCACGGTGCCGCGGGTCCTGGCGAGCCTGGGCCCGGCCGGCATGCGCTCGGACTGGCTGATGACCCTGGCGCTGCGCTGGATGGGAAACCTGGTCACCGACGACGACCGCGACCGGGCCGCGAGGGTGTGGCGCTGGGCCGGTCGACACTCCCACCTCCGGGACGCGAGGCCACCCTTCTCCTGACAGGATGGACCGACGTCCGTCCCGAGGAGGCATCGATGTCAAGGGTGCTGCCGAAGGCGCTGCCGAAGGTGCAGCGGGTCGCGGCGTACGGCTTGGTCCTGCGTGACGGCCAGATCCTCCTGACCCGGCTGGCCCGCCGGATCTCCGCCGACGAGCGCTGGCACCTGCCGGGCGGCGGCGTCGACCACGGCGAAGACCCGCGCGACGCGCTGGTGCGCGAGATCCGCGAGGAGACCGGGCTGGACGCCGAGGTGGGCGAGACGGCGCGCGTGTACTCCGCCCACCGGCCCTCGATGTGGCGTCAGGGACGTCGCTGGGACTACCAGGCGCTGCGGATCGTGTACGACGCCTGGGTGCCCGTCGACGCCCCGGAGCCGCGCGTGGTCGAGGTCGACGGCTCCACGGTGGCGGTCGCCTGGCACGCCGTCGCCGACGTGCTGTCCGGTGCGCTGCCGGTCACCGACATCGCCACCGAGGCCCTGGCCGGCCATCAGCCCTTCCGGCTGCAGCGGATCGCGGTCTACGCCCTCGTGCTGCGCGACGACAGCATCCTGCTCACGCGCATCTCGGCGCGCGGTGCTCACCCCGGTTCCTGGACCCTGCCCGGCGGCGGCCTCGACCACGGCGAGTCGCCACGCGCCGCGGTCACCCGCGAGGTGCGCGAGGAGTGTGGTGTCGCCTGCGAGGTCGGCGACCTGCTCGACGTGCACGACACGCACTTCGAGGGCACGGCGCCGTCGGGTCGCTTCGAGGACTTCCACGGTGTGCACCTGGTCTTTCGCGGCACGGTCCCCGACGACGCCCGGCCCCGCGTGGTCGAGATCGACGGGACGACCGACGACGTGGCCTGGGTGCCCGTCGCCGACGTCAGGTCGGGTCGCGTGCACGTGCTGGACGTCGTGACGGCCGCCTTGGCCGCCGGTGGCCCGGGTGCCGCTCCGTAGACTGACCCGGTGAACCCCCGGCACCGGCGACTCGTCATCCCGGCTGCCCTCGTGGGGCTGCTCCTCATCGTGGTGATCGCCTCGGTGGTGCGTCGATGAGCGAGCCGCTGCCCACCGCTCTGGCCGGGCTCCGGGACACCCTGCTCGACGACGAAGGTCTGGTCCGGGCGGTCGCGTCCGGCCGCCGGCGGAGCGTGCAGCCGCCGTGGCGACGGGTCGAGCTGAGGTACGTCGACCTCAAGGCCGGGCGCCACCTCCAGGTCACGGCGTACGACGACGCGCAGGCCCACACGACCAACCACGAGGCGGGCGACGCGGCCCGGGCGGCGCTCGACGACCTGCTCGACCTGCCGTTCGGCAGCTGGCACGTCGAGACGACGGCCGAGACCGTTCAGCTGCGTGTCACCAAGAAGGGCGAGGCGGTCGTCCACCGCCGGGCCCAGGCGACCGACCGCCTTGAGGTCGACCGGGACCACGACCGCGACAAGAGCCGGCTGCTGCCCGAGGACGACCCCGTCTTCGGGGCCCTCGGTCTGAGCGACCACCACGGCCGGATCAAGCCCAGCCGGCAGGGCAAGTACCGCCAGGTCGAGGAGTTCCTGCGGATCCTCGATGCCTCGATCGGCGACGCCCTGGCCAAGGGCCACCTCCGCACGCCGACGCCCGACGAGCCGCTGCAGATCGTCGATCTCGGGTGCGGCAACGCCTACCTCACGTTCGTCACCGAGCGGTATCTGAGCCACGTCCGCGGCCTGCCGGTGCACCTGACCGGCATCGACCAGCGCGAGCAGTCGGCCGGCCACAACCGGCGGCTCGCCGCCGAGCTCGGGGTGGACGCGTCGTTCGTCGTCGCCTCGATCGGCGACGCGGACCCCGTCGTACGCCCCGACGTCGTGCTGGCCCTGCATGCCTGCGACACGGCCACCGACGACGCGCTGGCACGGGCGGTGGAGTGGCAGACGCCCTTGGTGCTCGCCGCCCCCTGCTGCCATCACGACATCGCGGCCCAGCTCCGCCGGCAGGCCACGCCCGCGCCCTACGCCGCGCTCACCCGTGACGGGATCCTCCGCGAGCGCTTCGCCGACACCCTCACCGACGGGCTGCGCGCATCGCTGCTGCGCGCGGAGGGGTACCGCGTCGACGTCATGCAGTTCGTGGGCAGCCAGCACACGCCGCGCAACACCTTGCTGCGCGCGGTGCGCACCGGTGCCCCGGCAGCCGGCTCCAGCACCCGCGGCGAGTACGACGAGCTGGTGTCCGCGTGGGGGATCACCCCGCGGCTCGCCGAGCTGCTGGACCGGTGCTGAGGCTGGGGCTGGGGCTTGGGCTGAGGTCTCGGGTGCCCGGTGCTGTGTCTGGCGTCGTGCCCGCCCTCGTCGGGCTGGTGATCGCCGCTCCACTGGCGACCGGACTGGCGACCGGGCTGGTCACGACGGCGTCGGCGTCGGCGTCGACGGGCGGGCAGGTGTTCCGCTTCGCGGATCCGGCGATCGTCGAGGCGAGCTCGCTGGTGGTGCAGGACGACATGTTCCTCACCAGCAACGACTCGGGCGACAGCGGCCGGGTCTTCGCGGTGAGTCGGTCGGGAGCGACCGTCGGCGTGACGCACTGGTCCGACGACCCCCTCGACACCGAGGCGCTGGCCCCTGGTGGTTCGGGCTACGTCTGGGTCGGCGACATCGGCGACAACGACAGCAGGCGTTCGTCGGTGGAGATCGCGCGGGTCCCGGTCGGGCGAGGCGACCGCACGGTCGACCCCACGACGTACCGACTCACCTACCCCGACGGCCCGGCCGACGCCGAGACGCTCCTGCGCGACCCCACCTCGGGTCGGCTGTACATCGCCACCAAGAGCGTCTTCGGCGGGGTGCTGTACGCCGTGCCGGCCTCTCTCGACGCGTCCGGGAGCAACCGGCTCCGCGCGGTCGGGCGCGTGCTGCCGGTCGCCACCGATGGCGCGTTCTTCCCCGACGGGAGGCACCTGATCGTGCGCAACTACACCACGGCGGTGGTCTACGCCTGGCCGTCGCTGCAGCCGGTGGGGTCGTTCGCGTTGCCGCACGAGCGCCAGGGTGAGGGCATCGCGGTCGCCGACGACGGCGCGGTGTACGTCGACTCCGAGGGACCTGGGTCGCCCGTGCTCGAGGTGACGCTGCCGCCCACGCTCGAGGCGGCCGTCCGGCCCGAGGTCTCCGAGAGACCCGCGTCGCCGCCGACGTCCCAGGGCGGCACCCCGGGCTCCAGGAGCTCTGCTGCTCCGGGAGTCGAGCAGGCGGCAGATGACCCGGTGCACCGTGACGCCTGGCCGTGGCTCGCCGGTGGCCTGCTCGGTCTGGCCGCGCTCCTGGTCCTGCTCCGCGCCCTCCGCCCCCGCTGACCCCCTGCCCGATACTTCGCAGCGTTTGGCACCCTCGGTACGGCGTGTCGCAGTGCGAACTGCTGCGAAGTATCGGGCAGGGGCGACCTCGCGAGGCATGGGGGATGGGTCTACGGGATACGTGGTCGCCATGGCGCGGCTGCGGCGGAGCTCACCGGACGACCCGGGCTGGGGCCGGCGGCGCGCCGGGAGGGGGTTCGTCTACCTCGACCAGGACGGCGTCCGGCTGCCGGCCGCGGACGCCGAGCGAGTCAAAGGCCTGGTGATCCCACCCGCCTGGCAGGACGTCTGGATCTGCCCCTGGCCGCATGGCCACCTCCAGGCCGTCGGCACCGACGTCGCCGGCCGACGTCAGTACCTCTACCACCCCGACTGGCGAACCCAGCGCGACACCGCCAAGCACGCCCGGGTCCTGGAGTTCGGAAAGGTCCTCTCGCGGGCCCGCGAGCAGGTGCTGCTCGACCTCGGCACCGAAGGGATGTCCCACGACCGCGCGTGCGCCGTCGCCGTGCGGCTGCTCGACCTCGGCTACTTCCGGATCGGCAACGACGTGTACGCCGACACCAACGGCAGCTTCGGGCTGACCACTCTGCAGCGCCGGCATGTCTCCCGCCACGGCGACGGGATGGAGTTCTGCTTCGTCGGCAAGTCCGGCATCGAGCACTGCATCACCATCACCGACGCCGCCACGGTCGAGGCGCTCGCGGTGATGCGCCGGCGCCGGGCGCCCGCGGACGAGGAGCTGCTGGCCTGGAAGGAGCGGGGCCGCTGGCACGACCTCCAGTCTGACCACGTCAACGACTACGTCCGCCGGGCGACCGACATCGAGGCGACGGCCAAGGACTTCCGCACCTGGCACGCCACCGTCATCGCCGCCTCCGCTCTCGCGGCGACTGAGGAGCCGGGCACGACCAGGGCCTCGCGCAAGCGGGCCGAGGTGGCGGCGATGAAGGAGGTCGCGGAGTTCCTCGGGAACACCCCTGCTCTGGCCCGGTCGTCGTACGTCGACCCGCGGGTGGTCGACGCCTACGAGGAGGGCCGCACCATCAGGGCCGCCGTACGCCGGAAGGTGGCGACGCCGGACGAGCGGCAGGCGGTCCTCGAGCGGGCCGTGCTGCGACTGCTGAAGGCCTCCTGAGCGTGCTGGTCGAGGCGCTTGTGGGGGACGATGGGGTCGTGGAGGTCACCGTCGTGCGAGGCGACATCACCGAGCAGGAGGTGGACGCGGTCGTGAATGCCGCCAGTCGGGCGATGCGCGGTGGCGCCGGCGTCGACGGCGCGATCCATCGAGCGGGTGGTCCTGCCGTGCTGGAGGACTGCCGCCGCCGCTTCCCGGACGGCCTCGCGACCGGCGACGCGGGGTGGACGACGGCGGGGGACCTGTCCGCGCGTTGGGTGATCCATGTGGTCGGGCCCGACTGGGGTCGCGGCGAGCGCGACCGGTCACTGCTCGTGTCCTGCTACGCGCGTGCCCTGGCGATCGCCGACGAGCTGGGTGCCCGCACGGTGGCCTTCCCGCTGATCTCCGCGGGCGCGTACAACTGGCCGCGGGACGACGCGATCGCCGCGGCCGTCGAGACGCTCCGGTCCACGTCGACCTCCGTCCACGAGGCGCGACTGGTCGCCTTCGACGCCACGACGTACGACGCCCTGCTCGCGGCGCTGTGAGGGTGGTCGATGGCTGACGCGCGCCGCCCCGTGTTCGTCCTGCACGAGCACCGCAAGCCGCAGCCGCACTTCGACCTACGGCTCGAGGAGGGCGGTGTCCTGCGGTCGTGGGCCGTGCCGAAGGGGCTGCCCCCCGACTCGCGCCACGACCGCCTCGCGGTGGCCGTGGGGGATCACGACCTCGACCACGCGACGTACACCGATGCCGACAAGGACATCGCCGACACCGGCTGGTGGGAGCTGGAGGACCGCAACGAGCATCGCTTCGTGTTCGTGCTCCACGGCCGCGACGTCACCCGCCGCTACGCGCTCATCGACACGGGCTCCGACTGGCTCCTCCACCTCACGAAGGCGCAGCCGGGTTGAAGACTCAGAGCCGCTCGGCGACGTAGTCGATGCAGGCGGTGAGGGCCTCGACGTCGGCGGGGTCGATGGCGGGGTACATCGCGATGCGCAGCTGGTTGCGGCCGAGCTTGCGGTAGGGCTCGGTGTCGACGATCCCGTTGGCGCGGAGCGTGGCCGCGATGGCCTTCGCGTCGAGGGCGTCGTCGAAGTCGATGTTGCCGATCACCAGCGAGCGGTGGCTCGGGTCGGTGACGTAGGGCGTGGTGTACGCCGTCTTCTCGGCCCAGCCGTACAGCGCATCGGACGACGCGGTGGTGCGCTCGACCATCCCGGTCAGGGAGCCATGGGCGTTCATCCAGTCCAGCTGCTCGGCCATCAGGATGAACGTGGCGATCGAGGGTGTGTTGTAGGTCTGGTTGAGACGCGACTGCTCGATCGCCGTCACGAGGTCGAGGAACGCCGGGATGTGACGCCCGCTCTCCTTGACCTCCACCGCCCGGGCGAGAGCCGCCGGCGACATCAGGGCCACGAAGAGTCCGCCGTCGGAGGCGAACGACTTCTGCGGGGCGAGGTAGTACACGTCGGCCTCGGTGAGGTCGACCGGCAGCCCACCACCGCCGGAGGTGGCGTCGATCAGCACCAGCGCGTCGTCGTCGGCCCCGGCGACCCGGCGTACCGGAGCCATCACCGTGGTCGAGGTCTCGTTGTGTGGCCACGCGTAGACGTCCACCCCGGCCTCGGCCGCGGGCTCCGGGCGCGTCCCCGGCTCGCTGGTGAGGACGGTCGGCTCCTCCAGCCACGGCGCCGCCTTCACCGCAGCCGTGAACTTCGACGAGAACTCGCCGAACGAGAGGTGCTGGCTCTTGCGCCGGATCAGGCCGTACGACGCGACGTCCCAGAACGCCGTCGCGCCACCGTTGCCGAGCACGACCTCGTAGCCCTCGGGCAGGTCGAAGAACGTCGCCAGGCCCTCCTGGACGCGACGGACCAGCCCGCGCACGGGGGCCTGCCGGTGGGAGGTTCCCATCAGCGTCGTGCCGGTCGCGGCGAGGGCGTCGAGGTGGCTGGTCTGGATCTTCGAGGGGCCGGCACCGAACCGGCCATCGGCCGGCTTGAGGTCGGCGGGGATCGAGATCGCGTCGGTCATGGGCAACCTTCCGTGGGACGTCGGGTGGTGCACCCGACGACGCTGTCGGCGCTCACTATTGTGTCAGGG
>DATBBE010000232.1:0-18608 GCA_036271155.1 Nocardioides sp.
GGCTCGCGGCGGAAGGCCTGGACGGCCTGGATGCCGTTCATCGACTCCACGAAGTGGACGATGACCAGCGCGACCTTCTCGCGGGTGACGCGGTAGCTCTTGGCCGACTCCTTGCGGAACCAGTTGGTCGACCAGGCCAGGAACGGCCCGCACGCCAGCGCGACGAGACCCAGCTTGAAGTCGAGGTAGAGCAGCAGCGCGGCGGTGCCGAACAAGGTCAGGGCAGCGGTGATCAGTCCGTCGAAGCCGGTCTCGAGCATCTCGTAGATCGCGTCGATGTCGGAGGTCTGCCGGGAGATCACGCGCCCCGAGGTGTAGGAGTCGTGGAACGCCGGGCTGAGCCGCTGGAAGTGGCGGAAGACCCGCTGCCGGATCTCGAAGAGGATGTCCTGGCCGATCTTGCCCGACCGGACCAGGAAGATGTTGCGCGAGATCGCCTGGGTGATCGTCGCGGCCAGCACGATGGCGACGATCACGACCAGCGGCCGGACGTCGTCGTGGTCGCGGATCGGCGGGATGCCGACGTCGATGCCCTTGGCCACCAGCAGCGGGATCGACAGCCGGGCGGCGTTCTCGATCACGACCGCGATCCCGAGCAGCCGCAGCACCCGCCGGTGGGGCCGGAGCAGATCGGCGAGCAGCCGCCGCGAGCGCACGGCGAGCTTGGCCGTGGTCGCGTCGGTCAGGTCGTCGCGGCCGTCGGCCGCCACACCGCGCCACTCCTGGCTCTCGTCGACCTCGGGCGCCGGCTGCGTGGTGGTCATGCGGACGCCTCCTCGAGCTCCTCGGAGTCCGCGGCGAGGAGGTCGCGGTAGGCGGGGACGGTCGCGAGCAGCTCGCGGTGGTCGCCGACGTGGGTGATGGTGCCGTCCTGCAGGAGGGCGACCTTGTCAGCGAGCAGGACCGTCGAGGCCCGGTGGGCCACGATCAGCCCGGTGGTGCCCCCCAGAACGCGGCGCAGGGCCTCCTCGACGAGCTTCTCGGTGTGGACGTCGAGCGCGGAGAGCGTGTCGTCGAGCACCAGGACCTTCGGCTGGGCCAGCACTGCCCGGGCGAGCGCGAGCCGCTGACGTTGGCCACCCGACAGCGACATCCCCTGCTCGCCGATGCGCGTGTCCAGGCCCCAGGGCAGGTCGCGGGCGAAGCCGGCCTGGGCGATGTCGAGTGCTTCCTGGATCTCCTCGTCGGTGGCCTCGGCGCGGCCCAGCGTGAGGTTCTCCCGGGCGCTCATCGAGAACAGCGTGGGCTCCTCGAACGCCGTGGCCACCAGGGAGCGCAGCTCCTGGAGGGAGTAGTCGCGGACGTCGACCCCGTCGATCGTGACCCGGCCGCCGGTCACGTCGTAGAGCCGCGGGACGAGCGCGGTCAGGGCGGTCTTGCCCGATCCGGTCGCGCCGACCAGCGCCAGGGTCTCACCCGGGCTCAGGTCGAGGTTGACGTCACGCAGGACCGGCGTGGTGGAGCCGGGGAACGTGAAGTCGACGTGCTCGAAGCGGAGATGGCCCAGAGCGGTGGGCGAGGTCGCCGACCCGGAGACGATGTCGGGCGCGGTGTCGTAGATCTCCAGCACCCGGGCAGCGGCCGTCATCGCCTCCTGGGCCATCGCCAGGATGACCCCCAGGGAGGCCACCGGCCAGACCAGCGACAGCATCAGGGTGATGAAAGCGACCAGGTCGCCCGGGGTCAGCGCCCCTCGGCCCACGCCGATCGCGCCCAGCAGGAGGACGACGACCACAGCGAGGTTGGGGATCATCTCCAGGAAGGTCCAGAAGCGAGCCGACAGCCGCACCTTGTCGATGCTGGTGGCGAGCAGGCGGCGGGCGGCCTCGTCGTACTGCCCCGAGACGTAGGACGACCGCCCGAAGGACTTGATCACCCGGATGCCGACCGCACCCTCCTCGGCCAGCGTCGCCAGGTCACCCTGCTGGTCCTGCACCCGGCGCGAGATGACGACGTAGCCCTTCTCGAAGCGCATCGAGAGCCACACGATGGGCGCCGCGGTCGCCGCCACCACGAGGCCGAGCGGCCAGTACAGATGGAGGAGCACCAGCGTCGTCACGACGACCTGGGTGATGTTGACCAGCAGGAACAGCATCCCGAACCCGAAGAACCGGCGGATCGCCGAGAGGTCGGTCGTGGCCCGCGACAGGAGCTGACCCGACTGCCAGTCGCTGTGGAAGCTCATCGGAAGCGACTGGAGGCGGTGGTAGAGGTCGCGCCGCATCTCGGTCTCGACCGACAGGACCGCCTTGTTCTGCACCCAGCGGCGCCACCAGACCAAGAACGCCTCGAGCACGCCCAGGCCGAGCACCGCCAGGCTGAGCGGGAGGATGCCGCCGCTCTTGTGGTCGTCGATCGGACCGTCGATGAGGGCCTTGATCACCAGGGGGATCAGGATCGCGACGCCGACGCCGGACATCGAGGTGACCAGCATGATCACGAGCGCCGGGACATGGGGCCGGAGGTAGGCGCGAAGGCGCCAGAGTGACTTCACGCTGGCGGGCGGATGGGCGGTCGGACCGCCGGTGGAATCGGCAGGCATCGTCAGCCGACTCTAACCTTCCCCACCGACAGACCACGAATCTTTTGTACGACGCGCAGGGGCCAGATGCCCCTTACAGTCAGGTTGTCGTCAGTCGACTCCTCCTAGGCTCCGGGTGTGCCCCTCATCGGAGTGTGCGAGGACGAGCCGGCCCTGCGCTCGGTGCTGACCCGCGCCCTGCGGGCGATGGGCCACGACTCCGTGGTGACCGCCTCGGCGGGAGAGGCGCTCCGCGCCTTCGCCCGTCGCCGCCCCGACGTGCTCGTGCTCGACATCGGTCTGCCCGATGCCGACGGCCGCGACCTCTGCCTGGCGCTGCGGGCCGCCGGTCTCGACGCACCGGTGCTGTTCCTCACCGCGCGCGACGGCCTCCACGACAAGATCGCCGGCTTCGAGGCCGGCGGCGACGACTACCTCACCAAGCCCTTCGAGATCGCCGAGGTGCGGGTGCGGCTCGATGCCCTGCTCCGGCGTACGACGCAGGCCACGCCCGACTCGGGCGGGGTCGTGCTCGACCCGGCTCGCCACGCGCTCGTGGTCGACGACATCGAGGTCGGCCTGACGCCGACCGAGTTCCGGCTGCTCGGACGGCTGATGGCCGACCCCGCCAGCGTCGTCCGCCGTCATACGCTCGTCGCCGCCGCGTGGCCGCATGGCGCGATGGTCAGCGACAACACCCTCGACTCCTACGTCCGCCGGATCCGCAAGAAGCTGGAGCCGCTCGGACTGGCCGAGATCAGCACGGTGCGTGGGGTCGGCTACCGGTGGCGGTGAGGTCTGCGTCGCTGCGGGCCCGGATGGCCGCGACGGCGTTGCTGGTCTCCACGCTGACCGCGGCGGTCCTCGTGGTGGGAGTGGCGCTGCTGCTCGACCGGAGCAACGACGGCGACATCCAGTCGCGCCTCAACGCACGGGTGGCCGCCGGTGCCGCCACCGTCGTCGAGGGGCGGGACGGCGTCCGGGTGCTGGAGCAGAGGTCGCCGCTGCTCGACCAGAACGTCTGGATCTTCGACAGCCACGGCACCCTGATCGAGGGCCGGTTGTCGCAACCGACCCTCCAGCGCACCGTGTCCGGTCTGGGGGCCGGCTCGTCCAGCCGGGAGCTCAGTCTCGACGACGTCAGCTACCTGGCCAAACCGGTGCGTCGCGGCGGCGTCTGGGTGGCCACCGTGGTGGCAGCCGAGGACCACGATCCCTACGAGCGCTCCGAGCGCAGCGCGATCTGGCTCTCGATCGCGCTCGGCGCGGCCACGGTGGTGATCGCCACCGGCGCCGCGTGGATGGCAGCGACGCGCTCCCTGCGTCAGGTGCAGGCGATGGCCGCCCTCGCCGACGACTGGCGCGAGCACGACGTCGGGCGCCGCTTCGACCCCGGGGAGGGTGGCGACGAGATAGCCCATCTCGGCCGCACCCTCGACGACCTCCTCGACCGGATCGTCGACTCCCTGTCCGCCGAACGACGCCTCACCGACGAGATCGCCCACGAGCTCCGCACCCCGCTCGCGGTGGTGCTCGCCGAGGCCGACCTGGCCCGGCAGCACGCCACGGCCGAGCACAGCCCCTCCCTCAGCCTGGGCCTCGACAACATCCATGCCGCTGCGGTGCGGATGCGGGACTCCATCGACACGATGCTGTCGGTGGCTCGGGCCCATACCGCGGGCAGCGAACGGACGACCGTGGGCGAGCTGATGGGCGTCCTCGAGCTCCCACCCACGGCGTACGACGAGACGGCGCTCGCCGCCCCCGTCTCACCGTTGGCGGCGGCGGTCCGCCCGCTGCTCGAGAACGCCGAGCGACACGGCCCTGGCGTCCCCCGGGTCGAGGTGAGCCGGGACGGGCGCACGGTGGTGATCGCGGTCCTCGACGACGGCGGCGGCGTGCCGGCGGAGGACGTCGAGCGGGTCTTCGAACCTGGTCACACCACGCGCGACGGCGGCTCCGGGCTGGGGCTGTCCCTGGCTCGGCGGATGGTGCGGGCCGTCGGGGGCGACGTGGTGGCGAGGCCCGGCCCGGGCGGCCGGTTCGAGGTCCGGGTGCCCGGCCGCTGAGTGCTCGACCTAGGGGCGCGACTCGGGGGCCGGGCCTGTCTCGGCGGCTCGCTCGATGCGGATCCAGCCGGTCCACCCGCGTTCGGCCATCAGCTCCTGCAGGCGCTCGACCATCGGGTGGGCATCGAAGGCGAACGCGTCGAGGAGGGCGACGAACGCGTCGTCGCCCAGCTGGTCCCGCTGCCGGTCCAGCTCGCCGCGCTGCGCCGACTGCTCGGCCATCTCGGCGAGCAGGTCGGCCATAGCGGTCAGCCGGCCCTCGTCCATGCCGACCTCGAGCAGCTCACCGATCAGCCGGTTCAGCCGCACCATCCTCGGGTCGTCGAGCTGGGCCATCTTGTCGCCCATGAACTCGGGGATCCGCTCGGGCCAGCGGGCGGCCATCAGGATCCAGGCGTCACGCTCGCCCTCGACCATCGGCTCCGGCGCACCACTGGCGCGGAGCTTCTCGAGATACGGCAGCACCTCGGCCGGCAGCGCGAGTGAGTCCCCGGTGGCGAGCCGGGCGATCCGCCTGCGGTGCTCCTGGAGCTCACGCACCTGTGCACGCAGCGCGGCGTCGATCTGGTCGACCGCGTCGCCGAACTCCTCAGGCGTGGCCGCGAGGAGCTCCTGCACCCGGGCCAACGGCACGCCGGCCTGGGCGAGGGTCCGGATCCGGATCAGACGTACGACGTCGCCCGCGTCGTAGGTGCGGTAGCCGGAGCCGTCTCGCGACGGCTCCGTCAGCAACCCGATGTGGTGGTAGTGGCGCACCGCGCGCACCGTGACCCCGGCGTACGCCGCCAGCTGGCTGATGGTGAGCATGACGCTCAGGCTGCCCGAACCCGCCCGAACAGGCGACCGGCCCACCAGAAGCTGACCACGACGACGAGGACGCACCACCCGATCGCCCCATAGGCGTCGGAGCCCGGAGCACGGCCCTCGAGGCAGGCTCGGAGCGTGTCGATGATCGGGGTGAAGGGCTGGTGCTGCGCGACCCAGGCCAGGCCGGTCGGCATCGAGTCGGTGGGCACGAAGCCGCTCGAGAGGAACGGCAGCAGGATGAGGGGCAACGGCGCGTTGCTGGCGGCCTCGACACTGCCGCTGGCGAGCCCGAGCGCGACCGACAGCCAGGTCACCGCCGAGGCCATCAGCGCGAGCATGCCGACGGCCCCGGCCCAGCCGGCGACCGAGGCGCCGCCGCGGTACCCGAGGGCGATGGCGATCGCGAGGACGGCCACCACCCCGAGGGTCGTCTGGATCAGGGCGGCCAGGACGTGCCCGCTCAGGGGTGCCGAGCGGGCGATGGGCATCGTCCGGAACCGGTCGATGATCCCCTCGGTCGCGTCCTTCGCGACCAGGATCGCGGTGCTGTTCGCCACCGACATCACCGTCATCACCACGATCGTGGGAGTGATGTAGTGCAGGTAGTCGGCGCGATGGTCGCCGCCGACCACCGCGCCCGGCAGGCCCGCACCCATCGTGCCGCCGAAGACATAGACGAACAGCAGCAGGAACACCACCGGCATCCCGATGATGGTGAGGGTCAACGACGGGTAGCGGGCCAGGTGTCGCAGGTTGCGCCTCAGCATCGTGATCGAGTCACGGCCGGCGTACGTCAGGGTGGTCCTGGTGGTCCTGGTGGTCATCGGGCGCTCTCCAGCTCTTCGTGGTCGGGGTTGTGGTCGGGGTGGTCGTCGGGGTCCGTGGGCGTCGAGGCTGCGTGCCCGGTGAGGGCCAGGAACACGTCGTCGAGGGTCTCCCCGCCGGCCCGTTCTTTGAGCTCCGTGGGGGTACCGGTGGCCACGAGGCGGCCGCCGTCGAGCAGCCCGACGGTGTGGGCGAGCCGATCGGCCTCCTCGAGGTACTGGGTGGTCAGGAAGACGGTCACGCCGTCGACGAGCAGCTCGGCGACGACCTGCCAGAGCTCGCGCCGGCCGCGCGGGTCCAGCCCCGAGGTCGGCTCGTCGAGGAAGATCACCCGCGGCCGGCTTACCAGGGTCATGGCCAGATCCAGCCGGCGCTGCATGCCGCCCGAGTACGTCGCGGCGCGGCGGTCGGCGGCTGCGTCGAGGTCGAACCGGGCCAGCAGCTCGTCGACCCGAGCGGTCGCCGCAGTGGCCGGCAGGTGCGCCAGGTCTGCCATCAGGCGGAGGTTCTCGCGCCCCGTCAGCAGCGCGTCGATCGCGGAGAACTGTCCGGTGACGCCGATCGATTGGCGTACGCCGTCGGGCTCGGTCCGGACGTCGAACCCGGCGACCCGCGCCTGGCCGTCGTCGGCCCCGATCAGGGTGGAGAGAATGCGGACCATGGTGGTCTTGCCGGCGCCGTTGGGCCCGAGCAGGGCATAGACGGTGCCGGCGGGCACGGTGAGGTCGAGGCCACGCAGGACCTGCTGGTCGCCGTAGGACTTGGTGATCCCGGTGACCTCGATGGCGGTGGTGTGACTGTTCATGCGACCAGGGTGCGGGGTTGACGCTGCGTCAAGGTCAAGCCCCGAGCACGGAGGCCGAGCACGGAAGGCCGGTCCAGACGGCCGGCTGCGTGCCCGATCGGTGACGGTGGCGTAGAAAGTCCCTGTGTCAGAACACCGGCCCGAGCTCACGCGCACCGACCTGCCCGAGGAGTTCACTCCCGAGACGGTGCGGCGGCTGCCGATCTCCGTCGTACGCCGGCTGTCCAGGCCGGGGAACGGCGTGCTGCGCCCGGAGGAGCAGGCGTCGTTCGACGCCGTCGTCCACGAGGTGATGAGTGAGACCGCCGGCCGCGTCTCGCGACAGCTCAGCCGGTCGGACTGGGCCACGGTCCTCCGGGACACGAACACCAGGGGTGGCCGACGCGGTGGATCCGCACGCCCGAGCAAGGTCGACGAGCACGTGCGCCGGCTGGCGAGCCGCATCGACCAACAGGTCGACGTCGCCGAGGCCCTGGCGCCCGGCGTGGACTGGTCCTTCGCGCAGCCGGGCAGCGAGTCACCGGCGGCCGGTGACCCGGAGCCGCCGGCGAAGGCCGGCGCGGTCGTGCCGGCCGATGAGAGCGGCGACCAGGCCGAGACCGTCTCCGACCTCGAGCAGAGGCTCACCGAACAGGTGGAGCTGGTCGAGGTGATGTCCGAGATCGCAGACGTGAGCAAGCGGACCTACGAGCTCGAGCAGCAACGCGACCTCCAGAACACGCGCGGTGTCTTCTTCGGCTTCGTGGTGTCGGTCGCCGTCCTCGTCGCCGGCTGGGCTCCCGTCGTCGCCGCGGACGACTGGGGCCAACGGGTCTGGATCCTCTGCCTCACCGTCGGCACCTGTGTGGTGGCCGGCGCGGTCTACGCCCTGATCAGGACCTGGCAGAACCGAGCGAGCTCATGAGCCCGCGCCGGTGGGGTAGTCGCCCCCGGTGACCCCGAAGAACTGCTCCAGCGACGCGATGCCGGTCTCGTGCAGCTCCCGGGCCAGGGCGCTGCCGACGTAGCGGAAGTGCCAGGGCTCGGGCGAGTAGCCGGTGACCTGGCTGTTGGCCCGCGTGTAGCGCACGACGAAGCCGAACGTCCACGCATGGGCGGTCAGCCAGCGCGCGGCGGCGGTGCCCGCGAAGCAGTCCTGCAAGGCACACGTGCCGTCGAGCGGCTGAAGGTCGACCGCCAGTCCTGTCTGGTGCTCGCTGTAGCCCGGCCGGGCCGAGATCGCGTCCGCGGCCTGGAGTCCCAGCGTGGCGACGAGGTGGGAGTGGACGCCCTCCTGGTAGCCGTAGGACCGGAAGGCGCTGGCGATCTTCAAGGGGACGCCGGCCCGATCGGCGGCGTCCAGCATGCGCGTGAGCGGGGCGGCCGCCGGTGTGGCGACCTGGTAGCCGCGCACGATGCTGATCCGCGGCCGGAACTCCAGCGGGCTGATGGGGTGTCTCTTGTTGACGATGACCCAGATGCTCGTGGGATCGCCCAGCGAGTGACGACCACGGTCGAAGGTCGCCCCGGAGCTCGTCCCCCCGTGCTGGGTGGAGCCGTGGGTGGAGTGGCTGCTCGGCGTCGCCGGGCCGCCAGGGCCGGTCGGCGCGGAGGACGTCGTCGGCCCGGTGGTCGCCGACGCGGCACAGCCGGCCACGAGCGGCAGGACCACCAGAGCAGCGACGAGTGCCTTCACATGCCACTGACGGGGACGGCGCCCAGATCGGTTGCATGGGTAGCCTCGGTGGCGTGAGGCGAGGTGGCGGTGTGCGCGACGAGGAGTTCGTCGCGTTCACGTCGGCCCACCGCGAAGACCTGCTGCGCACCGCGACGCTGCTGTGCGCCGGCGACGCCGCCACCGCCGAGGATCTCGTCCAGACGACCCTGACCAGCCTCTACCTCTCGTGGGCGAAGATGCGCGCCGCCGACAGCCGGCTCGCGTACGCGCGGGCGAGCCTGACCAACGCCTTCATCGACGAGATGCGGCGAGCCCATCGACGGCGCGAGACCTACCCCGCGCTCGTGGTGCCTCCAGCCCAGGTCGCCGACGACCCGGACCTCGACCTGCGCCGCACGGTCCTGGCCGCGCTCGCGACGTTGGGTCCGCGGCAGCGGGCCGTCGTGGTGCTGCGGCACTGGCACGATCTCGATGTCAGCCAGACCGCACGACTGCTCGGCTGCTCACCGGGAACGGTCAAGTCGCAGAACGCGCGCGCGCTGGCGCATCTGCGGGCCGCCCTGGCCGAGGTCGACCGTGACGTGGTCCGGGGGCTGGGCTGATGGACGATCCGAGTCGGGTGCGACGCGCACTCGAGCACGCCCTGCCGCCCGATCCCGTCGCCATACCCACCCCTCACCAGGACCTCGCGCACGCGCGCACAGCTCTGCGGAACCGCTCGCGCCGTCGCCTCCGGCTCGGGCTGGGTGCCCTGGCTCTGGTCATGGTCGCCGGGGTCGGGGTGACCGGAGTCCTCTCCCGGGACGGAAGGACCGAGGACACCACGACGTCGGCCGGCCCCGGGTCGATCGACCTGCTCGCGATGACGCTGCACGCGAGGCCCTACTCCTTCGACCTGACGCCGAAGGGCTGGTCCGTGCAGGCGCGCAACCCCTACTTCGTCACGATCGTGCCCGACGACGGCTCCGCCTCGACCGACCCGGACGTCTTCATCGGCAAGCTCGTCATCACCTTCGACCACAACGCGCCGGGCGGACAGCCGTACGGCGGGAGCGGACGCAAGGTGTGGTTCCACGTCGACTCCGACTACACGACCCTGTCGATGAGGACGAGCAGGGGTGAGCCGGCTGGCATGGTCCGCATCCAGTACCCCGACCGAGCCGGCTGGCAGCGTCCCACCATGGTGCGCTTCCTGCGGAGCGTGCACGTGGGTGCCGGGGCGAGACCTTCACTCGGCTGAGCCGGCACAGCGTGATCGGCCCGTGACCCGGCACGTGGCTCCGGCCGAGCCGAGGCGCTAGCGTGACGCCACTCGCCGCCGGACCCCGGCGGCGTACGGATCCTGGAGGAGGCCAGATGCGCATCCTGTTCGCGGACAAGCTGCCCGAGCAGACGCTTCGCGACCTCGAGGCGCACGGGCACGAGTGCGTGATGGAGACGGGGTTGAGCGCGGACGAGCTGGCCGAGCGGATCGCAGGGTACGACGTGCTGGTGGTGCGCAGCACGAAGGTGCGGCGGGCAGTCTTCGAGGCGGCCGACCGGCTGGCGCTGGTGATCCGCGCCGGCGCCGGCACCAACACCATCGACACCGCGGCGGCCGCCGAGCGAGCGGTGTTCGTCAGCAACGTCCCGGGACGCAACGCGGCGGCGGTCGCGGAGCTGACGATGGGGCTCCTGCTCGCCGTCGACCGGCGGATCGCGGACAACGTCGCGGACGTGCGCGAGGGCAGGTGGGACAAGAAGACCTACGGCAAGGCCGAGGGTCTGATGGGTGCCGCGATGGGGATCCTCGGGCTCGGCTCGATCGGCTTTCTCGTGGCCGAGCGGGCGACCGCCTTCGGCATCAGGGTGCTCTCGATCTCGAGGGAGGGACGCTCGCCGGCCGCGGCCGCTCGGGCCGAAGAGCTCGGCATCACGTTGGTGGACTCGGTGGAGGAGCTGCTGTCCGCCTCCGACATCGTCTCGCTGCACGTGCCGTCGAGCCCGGAGACCAGGCACCTGGTCGACGAGGGCTTCCTGTCCCGGATGAAGCCGGGCGCCATCCTCCTCAACACCTCGCGCGGCGACGTCGTCGACGAGGCCGCACTGCTGGCAGCGCTGGACGCGGGCCGGGTGCGGGCCGGGCTGGACGTCTTCGACAGCGAGCCGGGGTCCGGCCAGGCCGCCTGGGACTCACCGCTGGCCCGGCATCCGGGTGTCGTGGCGACCCACCACATCGGCGCGTCCACGGCTCAGGCGCAACGGGCCATCGCACAAGGTGTGACCGAGATCGTCGACGCCTTCACTGCCGGCGAGGCACGCCACTGCGTCAACCTCGACCCCGACCGAGTCGGCTCGGTGGCGCTGACCGTGCGCCACCTCGACCGGGTGGGCGTGCTCGCGCAGGTGCTGGACGTCCTCAGCACCGCCCACCTGAACGTGCAGCACATGGTCAACCGGGTCTTCCGCGGCGGGGAGGCCGCCGTGGCGTTCATCGACGTGGAGGGGCAGGCCTCGGAGGAGCTGCTCGGCGCCCTCCGGGCGATCCCGCACGTCCTCGGCGTCTCGGTGGTCAGGCTCGGCGAGGGCGCCGAGGTCACGTCATGATCGGCGTCCGTCCCTTTCCGGCTCGGGTCGTCCGTCAGGCCTCCGCCCGGCGCACGGTGTCCGCCATGTCGGACTCCCAGGACGAGTCCGGCGTCGACCTCTACCGGGTCGCGGTCGATCCAGCGGCGTACGCCGACGCGCCGGTCGCGCTGTACGTCTACCGCCAGAGCCGCGGCGATGCGTCGTACACCGGCGTCGTCTGTGACGTCGCCGTCCAGGCCATCGCCGACGGCCGGGTGCGCGGGCACGAGGCGGTTCACCAGCTGCGCGTCGACGCCCTCGTGTGGCACCACGGCAGGACAGACGCTCCGGCTCCCCCCGCGCTCGTGATGTTGCTGCACCGCGCCGGCCCGGTGTTCACGCGAGCCGTGGACGAGGCCCAGCAGACCGACCCGGTGCTGGACTTCGACGGACCCCAGGGCTTCCGGCAGACCCTGTGGCTGCTCGGGGAGGGGCCTGCCACCCAGGCGCTGGCCGACGAGCTGGCCGCGGCAAAGCTCTACATCGCCGACGGTCACCACCGCACCTCCGCGGCGCTCGAGGAGTGGCGGCTCGCCGACAAGCCGCCCGACGCGGGACTGCTCTGTGTGGTGCATCCGATGGACGGGCTGAGCCTGTCAGCGTTCCACCGCCGGGTCTCCGGGCCGGTCGACCCGGAGCGCCTCCTCGCCCGGCTCCGGGGAGAGTTCGAGGTCCACGAGGTCAGTGCGCCTCCCGAGCCCTCGGCCGGCTCGATGGGTCTCTACGTGGGCTCTCGGTGGTACGACGTGCTCCTCCCCGCGGACCGTCCCGGCGGAGTCGCCGGCCTCGACGTGACGATCCTGCAGACCCACGTGCTGGACCACCTCGACCCCGCACCCCCGGGCAGGGTTCGAACCGTCGACACCATCCCCTCGGCCACTCCGCTCGAGGAGCTCGTGGCCCGCTGCGACGTGGACAGGGGCGCCCTCTTCACCTTGGCGCCACCTCCCCCGGAGGCCCTGACCGAGGTGGCGGACGCGGGTGAGGTGATGCCGCCGAAGACGACGTACTTCGAGCCCAAGCCCGCCGCCGGGATCTTCCTGCGCCGCTAGGTCACGGATCAGTTCGCGAGCAGGCCCCGGACGACCCGCAGACCCACCGACATCCGAGCCAGGTCGGCGTTCTCGTCGGCGCAGATCTCTTCCAGGGTTGAAGCCGCGCGGGACACCACGACGGTGTCGCCGTCCTCCCACTCCTGGATGCGCGCAGGCACGGTCTGCGAGTCGTCGGTGTCACGCAGGACCTGAGCGGTGAGCTGGCCGTGGACGGCGTACACGTCGTCGCGGAGAGCCGCGCGCGCCATCGTCTGCCACCGGTCGTCGCGCGGCAGAGCCAGGATTCGCGAGACGAGGTCGGGGAGCCCGAGCCGCTCGCCGAGGGCGAAGTGCAGGCGGGTGACGTCGACGGGGTCGAGCTCCATCCGGTCGGCGATCTCGAAGATGCCGAGCAGCTGGTACGCCGGGTGGAGCACCGCGACCCGGGAGGCCAGCTCCTCGGGGACTCCCTCGTCCACCAGCCGGGACATCCGGCCGTCGTAGGCGCGCAGCTCGCGCCCGGTCAGCAGGGAGGGCAGCTCGGTCATCAGCCGCTGGACGGGCTCTCTGAAGTAGTCGACCGTGCCCTGGCTGTCGAGCGGCGGCCTGCGGTTGCTCACCAGCCAGCGCGAGGCGCGCTCCACGAGGGTGCGCATCTCGACGCGCATCCGTGTCTGGCAGCTCGCGTCCAGGGTGTTGTCGTAGGTCATCAGGTCGTCTCGCAGCGGCAGGGAGCCGAAGATCTCGCGGGCCACGAAGTTCGCCCGCGTCAGCTCGTCCGGGGTCGCGCCCGTCTCACCGGCCAGTCGCGGCCAGAACGTCATGCCGGCACCGTTGACCAGATCGTTGACCACCTGGGTCACGATGATCTCCCGACGCAGCGGGTGGCTGGCGATCGAGGCTTCGAAGCCCTCCTTGAGCTGCGTCGGGAAGTAGGCGACGAGATCGACGTGGCAGTAGGGATCCTCGGGCAGGTCGGAGCCGACGAGCTCGTCGGCGAGGACGATCTTGGTCCAGGCCAGCAGCACCGAGAGCTCGGGAACCGTGAGCCCCTCGCCGTTCCCGATCCGCCGGCGGACCTCGCGGGAGGCCGGGAGGCCTTCGATCTCACGGTTCAGCACGCCGCGCTTCTCCAGCGTGCGCATCCAGTCCTCGTGCACGTGCAGCAGTGACGACGCGTTCGCGGCGGCGTTGGCCAGCGCGAGGTTCTGCTCGTAGTTGTCACGCAGCACCAGAGAGGCGACCTCGTCGGTCATCTCCACGAGCAGGTGGTTGCGCTGCTTCTCGGTGAGGTCACCCTCGGCGACCACCCGGTCGAGCAGGATCTTGATGTTGACCTCGTGGTCGGAGGTGTCGACGCCGGCGGAGTTGTCGATGAAGTCGGTGTTGATGGCTCCGCCGCCACCGCCCGCGCCCCGCACGGCGTACTCGATCCGGCCCTGCTGGGTGAGGCCCAGGTTGCCGCCCTCCCCCACGCACAGCGCGCGGACCTCGTGGCCGTCGACCCGGATGGCGTCGTTGGCCTTGTCGCCGGCCTCCGCGTGGGTCTCGTCGGAAGACTTGACGTAGGTGCCGATGCCGCCGTTCCACAGCAGGTCGACCGGCGCCTGGAGGATCGCCTTCATCAGCTCGGCGGGGGTGAGCTTCGCAACGGCGTCGCCCAGGCCCAGCACGCGGCGTACCTCCGCACTGATCGGGATCGACTTCAACGACCGGGGGTAGATGCCGCCACCCTCCGAGATGAGGGAGGGCTCGTAGTCCTGCCAGCTCGACCGCGGCAGGTCGAAGATCCGCTTGCGCTCGGCGAAGGAGGTGGCCGGGTCTGGATCGGGGTCCAGGAAGATGTCGCGGTGGTCGAAGGCCGCCACCAGCTTGAGGTGCTCCGAGCAGAGCATGCCGTTGCCGAAGACGTCGCCGGACATGTCACCGATGCCGACGCAGGTGAAGTCCTCGCTCTGGCAGTCGATGCCCCGCTCGCGGAAGTGGCGCTGCACCGACACCCACGCGCCACGGGCGGTGATGCCCATCGCCTTGTGGTCGTAGCCGACCGAGCCTCCCGAGGCGAAGGCGTCGCCGAGCCAGAAGCCGTAGTCCTTGGCCACGCCGTTGGCGATGTCGGAGAACGTCGCCGTGCCCTTGTCGGCCGCCACCACGAGGTAGGAGTCGTCCCCGTCATGGCGTACGACGTCGCGCGGCGCGACGTTGGCGCCCTCGAGGAGGTTGTCGGTGATGTCGAGAAGCCCGCAGATGAACGTCTTGTAGCAGGCGACCCCCTCGGCCAGCCAGGCGTCACGATCCGCAGGGTCGGGAAGCTGCTTGCAGAAGAACCCGCCCTTGGCGCCGACGGGCACGATCACGGTGTTCTTCACCATCTGCGCCTTGACCAGGCCCAGCACCTCGGTCCGGAAGTCGTCGCGGCGGTCGGACCAGCGCAGGCCACCTCTCGCGACCGCGCCGAACCGCAGGTGCACCCCCTCGACGCGCGGCGAGTAGACGAATATCTCGAAGCGCGGTCGCGGCTGGGGCAGGTCGGGAATCGCCGACGGCTCGAGCTTGAAGGACATGTACGTGTGGTGTGCGCCGTCGTCGCCGAGCTGGAAGTAGTTCGTGCGCAGGGTGGCGTTGACGTGGGTCAGGTAGGACCGCAGGATCCGGTCGTGGTCGAGACTCGCGACGTCGTCGAGGGCGGTCTCGATCCGGCTCGTGATCTCGCCGACTCGCGCCGTCCGTGCCTCGGCGTCCGCGGCCAGGCCGTTGCGGCCCGGGTCGAAGCGAGCCTCGAACAGCTGCACGAGGAGGCGGGTGATGTCGGTGTTCGCCCGCAGCGCCTCCTCGATGTAGTCGACCGCGAACGGGCTGTTGCCCTGCTTCATGTACTTGGCGTAGGCACGAAGGACCGTCGCCTGTCGCCAGGTCAGACCGGCCGCCAGTACGAGCGCGTTGAAGCCGTCGATCTCGTTGTAGCCGTTCCACACCGCCCGGATCGCGTCCTGGAACGGCTCGCGGAGCCGGTCGGGCAGGCCGGGGACGTACCGGAGACCGAACTCGTAGATGTACGACGGGTGGTCACCGTGGTCGAGCTCGTAGGGCCGCTCGTCGATGACCTCGACACCCATCGACGACAGCGCGGGCAGCACCTCCGACAAGGAGATCGCGGCGCCGCGCCGGAAGACCTTGAGCCGAGCCTCGCCCCGGGCGGCGTCGAGCGGCGAGAACAGGGACAGCTCGGTGCCGGAGTCTCCGAGCGCTTCGAGCCGAGCCAGGTCGAGCGCTCCGGTCGCCGCGGAGAAGTCCTCCTTGTAGGCCTCGGGGAACGACCCCTCGAAGCTGCGCGCGAGCCGGGACCCGACGTCCTCGCCGAACTCCGCGATCGTCGCTGCCGTGAAGTCCTCGCGCCATGATCGCGAGGCGTCGGTCAGCCGGCGTTCGAGCTCGGACACGTCGACGTCGGGGATCTTCTCGCCCTTCGCCGGGTGCAGCACGAAGTGGACGCGAGCCGTCGTCGACTCGCTCATCCGCACCGTGAACTCGACGGACTCACACGCGAAGGTCTCCTTGAGGAGCTCCGAGAACCGCTCGCGGACGTTGGTGTTGTAGCGGTCGCGGGACAGGAACACCAGGACGCTGACGTAGCGACCGTAGGTGTCGCGGCGTACGAAGATCCGCAGCTGCCGACGGCCACGCGTCTCCATCACCCGGCCCGCCATCGCGGCCAGCTCGTCGACGGGGGTGTGGAACAGCTCGTCACGCGGGTAGGTCTCGAGCGTGTCGATCAGGGCCTTGCCGGCGTGGCTGCGCGGGTCGAGCCCGATGGTCCGCAGGACGTCGACGGCCTTCTCGCGCAGCAACGGCACGTGCCACACCGACTCGGTGTAGGCCGCGCTCGAGAAGAGACCGAGGAAGCGCCGCTCACCAGTGACCTCACCGCTGTCGTCGAAGGTCTTCACCCCGACGTAGTCGAGGTACGCCGGGCGGTGCACGGTGGCGCGGGAGTTGGCCTTCGCCAGCACCAGCAGGGTGTGCTCGCGGGCCATCTCGGCGCCCTTCGGGGGCAGCTTGCCGACGGCGGCGAGGTCGGGGTCGTTGCGGAGGATGCCGAGGCCGCTGCCGGGGACGCCGCGCAGGAACTCGTCGTCACCCTCGTGCTCGAGGTGGTACTCGCGATAGCCGAGGAAGGTGAAGTGGTCGTCGATCAGCCACTCGAGGAAAGCACGTCCGCGGGCCACCTCCTCCTCGGTCAGCGAGGCCGGAGGACTGCTCGCCAGCTCGGCGTCGACCTCGGTCACCTGGAGGCGCATCCGCTCCCAGTCCTCGACCGACTCGCGGACGTCACGCAGCACCCGCTGCACATCGGCCGCGATCGCCTCGACGTCCTCGTCGTGACCGATGCGGCTGATCTCGACGTGCATCCAGGACTCACGCTCGGCGCCTTCCGGGGGCGTCACCGACTCGTTGTCCAGGGAGGCGATGGCCTCCAGCCGGCCGGTGAGGTCGCGGGTGACGTCGAACTGCGGGTGTACGACCAGGTGGACGTCGCGCTGCTGACGGGTCAGCTCCATGACCACCGAGTCGACCAGGAACGGCATGTCGTCGGTGACCACCTCGACCACGGAGTGTCCCCCCGCCGACCAGCCGTGCTCGGCGAGGCTCGGGGTGAACACGTGGACGCTCGCGGTGCCCTGGGGCCGCGTCTCGGCGGCGCGGTACTGGGAGGCCAGCGCGCCGTACAGCTCCTCCGCGGTGCGGTCGAGAAGGTCGTCGACCGCGACGTGGCGGTAGTAGGCGTTGAGGATCTCCCCGACCTCGGACTTGGGCGGTCCACCGGTGCCGGAGCTGCGCTCCGCCAGGTTGATCGCCGCAGTGAGCAGATGAGACTTCTCGAGGTCGGTCGTCATTGACACGATCCGAGGTTAGGACTCGCCGAACTCCGGGACAAAGCCGACGTGCCAGGATGCGGCACATGACCGTGTTCGGACCGGGGCTGCGCGCGGCTGTCGTCGCCCTGGCGTGCGGCATGGCGCTGGGCCTCGCCGGGTGCTCGATGGGGTCGCACACGCCCGACGCGGACACGGCCGAGACCGCTCTCCCGACGCCGACTCCACGCGTCGTACCTCCCGACCAGGTCCTCAGGCATCGGGTCGACGCGCTGCTGGCCGTGCCCGCGGTGAGCGTCGACGAGGACCTCCAGACCGGCGGCACGGAAGTGGAGGTACGCCTCACCTGGTCGACGCACGGATCCGTCGTGGATGCCTCGTCACTGCCCATCGGGTACGGGTCGGGTCCGGGCTACGAGGTCTTCCGCAGCCCTGGCGCTCTGCTCCAGCGGCCTGCGGGCACCGGCAACCCTTGCTGGTCCGCCGGCGGTGATCACGTGGCGCGCTTCGACCAGCGCGTGGTCCAGGAGATCGCCGTGCTGCGGTCGGCCCGGGCCACCGGCGGCGACGGCGACCTGCTCAAGGGCACGGTGTCGGCTCAGGCCCTCCTCGGCGTCCTGGGCTCCGCCCAGCTTGCCGCGCCCGCGAGCGCGCGGGTGCCCGCGACGTTCGGCACCTCCGGCGACGAGCTCGAGATCACGACCGGTTGGGGCGCGCTGGCGAAGGCCGCCGGCGCGAAGGCTCAGAGCGGCACCTGGCTGCTGCGCTTCCGCCCGTTCGGCACCACTGGCCCGAGAGCGCCGGGCGCCGACATGATGTGCCCATGAAGCGCGTGAGCCACACCTTGACCTATCCGGCCACCACGGTCGACGACGTCTTCGCGATGCTCGCGGACCCGGCGTACCGCAAGGCCGTCGGCGACTACCAGCGGGTGACCGACTTCTCGTGCGACGTCGTCCGTGCCGGAAGCGGGATGCAGGTGCGCCTGGAACAGGCCCACAGCACCGACCGCATCCCGTCGTTCGCCCAGCGGCTGGTCGGCAGCGAGATCCGCTTCGTGCAGGACGAGACGTGGTCGTCGCCGGCCGGCGCCGACATCCACGTGACCATCCCTGGGAAGCCGGGTGACATGACCGGCTCGACCACCCTGACGCAGTCCGGCGACGACGTCGTCCAGCAGATCGACCTGGCCGTGAAGGTCAGCCTCCCCCTGGTCGGAGGCAAGGTCGAAGACCTGATCGCCGGCTTCCTCGGGAAGGCCTTCGACGCCGAGAACAAGGTCGGCGTGAAGTGGCTCCGCGGCGAGTGGCACACCTAGCCGAAGAGGCACTTCTCCCGGCCCGAGGGGGCACTTCTCCCGGCCCGAGGGGGCACTTCTCCGGGGCCGAGGTGGCACTTCTCCCGGTCCG
>DATBBE010000233.1:0-1692 GCA_036271155.1 Nocardioides sp.
CTTACACCGTGGATGTCGTCGGTTCGAGTCCGGCCGGGCCCACTGCTGGCGTGCGTCTCGCGGCGCCTTGCCGTCGGTCGACGGTTCGTAGCCCCGGCGCCCTGTCGTGTGCCGCGCGGACGTCGGTCTCGTCTCGACGAGCTCGACTATCAGATGGCGTGCATGGCCTACCTCTGGGCGCTCCCGCTGGTGTCCTACGCGCAGTGGAGATCGCAGCACTACGACGTCTTCGGTGCGACGGCGTCCGACCTCGTCGAGCACGTCAGCTATCGCGATCGCCTGGGCCTGATCACGGCGAACGCGACCACCCCGTACATCCTCACCTTCTTCGATCTCGGCGAGACCGGACCGCTGGTCGTCGAGCTGCCGCCGGGTCCGACGGCCGGCGGCGTGTCGGACTTCTGGCAGCGAGAGTTCGCCGTCCTGGGCGAGATGGGGCCGGACGCGGGCAAGGGTGGCAGGCACGTGGTCGGGCGTCCTGGCCAGGACGCCCCCGAGGTCGGCGACGGCTGGTACGTCCAGCGGGCCACCGGCATGAACGTCATGTTCGGGTTTCGCACCCTCGACCCGGACCGCGAGCGCTCACAGGCGCTCGTCGAGGCCGTGCGCATCTACCCGTACGCCGAACGGGACGAGCCGCGTCCAACGAGGATCGTCTCGCCGGACGGCCGCGCCTGGACGGGCGACCAGCCGCGCGGCCTCGACTTCCGGGTGCGGCTGCACGACGTCTACCAGAAGGAGGTCGTCGACGAGCGTGACCGGTTCTACCTGGCCATGCTCAAGCAGCTCGGGATCGAGAAGGGGAGACCGTTCGCGCCCGACGAGCGCCTGACGGCGATCCTCACGAGCGTGACCGCAGCGGGGGAGTTGATGGCGCAGGCCAACACCTTCGCGAAGCGGTTCGAGGGTGCCCGCTACTGGCCGGACCGGCAGTGGGACACCGCGATCGTCCTGGACAGCTCGGCTCAGCGTGGCGCGCACCACGACGAGCTGCTCGAGCGCGCGTCGTGGTTCTACGAGGCGGTCAGCTTCTCCGAGGAAATGAAGAGCCGGACACCCGGTGCCGGCCAGGCCTACCTCGGTTCGTACATGGTTCTCCTACCTGCGCCTGTACGGGCCGCTCGAGGGCTACTTCGGCCGGTCGTGGAAGCTCGGGGACTTCACCCGCGTCTGACCGGCGGTGCTCCGGGGCGGCCGGGTGCGCATGCGGTCACGGACCCGGCCGAGGGCGCGTGCGAGCGCGGCGGTCTCCGGACCGGTGAGCTGGTCCGTCAGCAGGTCCCGGACCACGGCCACGTGACCGGGGAGCGCTAGGCCGAGCGCTTCGCGGCCCGACGCGGTCGGTGTCACGACGATGCTGCGCTCGTCGTCGTCGGCGGTCGCCCTCGTGACCAGTCCCGCGGCCGTCATCCGGGTGACCTGGTACGTCAGCCCGCTGCGGCTGTAGACGATGCTGTCGGCGAGGTCGGTCATCCTGAGCGCACCCTGGGGCGAGTTCTCGAGCGCCGCCAGGATCTGGAGCTGGGTGTAGGTCAGGCCTCCCGATTCGCGCAGCTGCTGGTCGACCGCGTGCTGGAGCAGGCTGCCGACCTCCATCAGCGCGAGGTAGGCGGCCATCTGGTCCGGCTCGAGGGGAGTGCTGTCGGCCATGGCGCCAGACTACTTGCTGCGAATGCGAAGCAACGGGTAGGC
>DATBBE010000234.1:0-11410 GCA_036271155.1 Nocardioides sp.
CCGATGGTGAACACCACGCTGGGGCCGGGGATCGCGATCAGCACGAGCGCGACGAGGCCGAAGGCGACCACCTGATGCATCGTGACCATGCAGGGCATGCTCTCACGCCCGGCGGAGCCTCCGCCGAGATATCCGACGCCCTCGTCAGCGCTTGCGGCGCTCGCGGACCCGCTGGTGGAGCACGATCGGGGTGCCGGCGAAGCCGAACTCCTCGCGGAGCCGGCGCTCGATGTAGCGCTCGTAGCTCGCGTCGAGCCGGCCCGAGGTGAACAGGGCGAAGGTCGGCGGCGCCACCGACGGCTGGGTGCCGAACAGGATCTTCGGCTGCCGCCCGCTGCGCACCGGGTGAGGGTGCTCGGCGACCAGGCGCCCCAGGAAGGAGTTCAGCGCACCAGTGGTGATCCGGGTCTCCCAGCCGGCCAGCGCCTTGTCGAGGGCGGGGACCAGGCGGTCGACGTGCCAGCCGGTGCGGGCGGTGACGTTGATCCGCGGAGCCCACTGCACCTGCACGAGCTCGAGGTCGATCTCTCGCTCGAGGTAGTGGCGGCGCTCCTCGTCGACGAGGTCCCACTTGTTGAACGCGATCACCAGCGCGCGCCCCGCGTCACGGACGGTCTGGAGGATCCGCACGTCCTGCTCGGAGATGCTCTGGTCGGCGTCCAGCACCAGCACGGCCACCTCCGCTCGGTCGATGGCCGTCGAGGTGCGCAGCGAGGCGTAGTACTCGTGCCCGGACGCCTCCTTGACCCGCTTGCGGATGCCGGCGGTGTCGATGAACCGCCACTCACGCCCGCCCAGCTCGATCAGCTCGTCGACGGGGTCGACGGTGGTGCCGGCCACCGAGTCCACGACGACGCGCTCGGAGCCGGCCAGCCGGTTGAGCAGCGACGACTTGCCGACGTTGGGCTTGCCGACGATCGCGATCCGCCGCGGCCCGGCCTCCCGCTCGAACGACTCCGCCGGCGGCTCGGGCAGCACCGCGAGGATGGCGTCGAGCATGTCGCCGGAGCCTCGGCCGTGCAGCGCCGAGACCGGGAACGGCTCGCCCAGGCCGAGGTTCCACAGCCCGAACGACTCGGCCTCCATGCGCTGGTCGTCGACCTTGTTCGCCGCGAGCACGACCGGCTTCTTCGACCGACGGAGCACGCGTACGACGGCCTCGTCGGCGTCGGTGATGCCTACCGTCGCGTCCACGACGAACAGGACGGCATCGGCCAGGGTCACCGCGACCTCGGCCTGCGCCCGGATCCGCTCGGCCAGGCCTCG
This sequence comes from Nocardioides sp., assembly GCA_036271155.1. Lineage (GTDB taxonomy): Bacteria > Actinomycetota > Actinomycetes > Propionibacteriales > Nocardioidaceae > Nocardioides. Next base: position 1,267 of record DATBBE010000234.1, read on the forward strand.
CGCGTCGGGGTCCCAGCCGCCCGTGTCGACCACGGTGAAGGCACGGCCGGCCCAGTTCGCGTCGTAGGACACCCGGTCCCGGGTGACGCCCGGGACGTCCTCGACGACCGCCTCACGGCGTCCGAGGATGCGGTTGACCAGTGTGGACTTGCCGACGTTGGGTCGGCCCACCACGGCGAGCACGGGCACCGGACCGGTGCCGAGCTCGTCGTCGGTCGGGTTCACGTCGTCGGTGGGCGGCAGGTCGGTCGTCATGACAGGTCCTTCGCGGAGCTCGCGGAGGTGGCGGAGCCGGCGTGGTCGACCAGAGCCACGATCAGGTCGACGACCTCCTCGAGGGTGTACGGCGTGCTGTCGATGTGGACGGCGCCGGCGGCCATGGTCAGCGGGGAAGCGGCCCGGGTGGAGTCGATCCGGTCGCGAGCCAGCAACGACGTCTCCGTGGCGGCCAGGTCGGCACCACCCTCCTCGGCAGCCCTCCGCGCGGCCCGCGCAGCGGCGTCCGCGGTGAGGTAGACCTTCACGTCCGCGTCGGGCGCGACCACCGAGCCGATGTCGCGGCCCTCGACGACGATGCCGGAGCCGTCGACCGCGTCGGCGATCACAGCTCGCTGCAGCCCGAGGAGCCGCGCCCGCACCTGCGGCACCGCACTGACCGGGGAGACAGCGTCGTTCACCTCGGGCGTGCGGATCGCCGCGGCGACATCGAGGCCGTCGACGGTGATCGTGGGGTACGCCGGATCCGTCCCGCTCACCAGCACCGGCTCGCCACAGCGCTCGGCCACCGCCCCGGGATCGTCCACCGAGACACCGTGTCGGAGCATCCACCAGGTCATCGCGCGGTACATCGCGCCGGTGTCGAGGTAGCGCAGCCCGAGCCGCGTCGCGACCGCGCGCGACGTGCTGGACTTCCCCGAGCCGGAGGGGCCGTCGATCGCGACGACCAGACCGGTGCGTGCGCTCACTGTGGATGTTCCTTGCTGGTGGGAAGGCTGGTGGATCAACGGCTCAGACTAGTGGCCGCACGACGACTCCCGTGATTCGGCGGCGCTCCACAAACTGGCCTACAGACGACACCGTGGAGTCACTCGCCTGCGTCGTTTGTAGGCCAGTTGGTGCGGAAACAGCCCTACCCGCGTCAGCGGTGGGTCACCCAGCCCCGCCCACCGAGCGAGGTGTGCAGGTGGTCGGCCCGGGTCTCGTCGACGACGAGCTCCACCAGTCCGGTCTCTCGGGCGGGGTCGTGGTCGATGCGGACGTCCTCGATGTTGACGTCGCTGGCGCCCGCGTCGGCGAAGAGTCGGGCGAGCTCACCGGGATGGTCGGGCACCGAGACGAAGACCGACGCCGTGGGCCGGGTCGGGCCTCCGTGCTTGCCCGGGATGGCGCGGGTGCCGGCGACTCCACGCTCGAGAATGTCCTTCAGTGAGCCCCGGTCGCCGGTGGCGACGGCGTCGATGAGCACGTCGAGCTGGTCGCGCACCTGGGTGAGCAGCCCCGCGACCGCCGCCGCGTTGCCGGTCACGATCTGCTGCCACAGCACCGGGTCGCCGCCGGCCACCCGGGTCACGTCGCGCACCCCTTGGCCGCTGAGCGCGAGGTGGTCCGGCGGCGCGTCGGCCATCCGACCGGCGACCAGGACCGAGAGCAGGTGGGGCAGATGGGAGGTGCGGGCGACCGCGGCGTCGTGCTCCTCGGGGCTGAGGCGTACGACGCTCGCGCCGGCCAGGCGGGCGAGTGCCTCGACGGCGGCCGTGGCGGCCGCGCTCGAGGAGGCGTGCGGCGTGACCGCCCAGGGCCGCCCGTCGAACAGGGTCGGGGACGCCGCCAGCGGACCCGAGCGCTCGCTGCCGGCCATCGGGTGACCGCCGGCGTAGCGATCGGTGCCGGAGACGCCCTCCAGCGCCAGGAGTGGCGCGGTCTTGACGCTCCCCACATCGGTGACCAGGGCGTCGGTCTCCGCCAGCGCCCGGGCCACCTCGGCGCCGACGTGGTCCGGTGGGACGGCGACGACGACCAGGCCGACGCGCTCGCCGGTGTGGACGTGCCCGGCACCCAGCCCGCTGGCGGTGCGGAGGTGCTCCGGGTTGCGGTCGGTCAGCAGCACCTCGACGCCGTGCCGACGCAGGGCCAGGCCCAACGACGTACCGAGCAGGCCGGTGCCGACGACCAGCACCGGCTGGGGCACCGACGGGGGCACCGACGGGGGCACCGGCTGGGGGGTGTCACTCATCGGCCCGGTCGCGTCCGCCGGCGTCCGGCACCGCGCGGACTCGCGCCAGGTCGCGTCGCAGGGCAGCGGCGCCGTGGAGGTAGACGTGGGTGATGTCGGCGCGCGGCAGATCGGTCTCCACGTGGGCCATCATCCGCACCACCCGCGGCATCGACCCCTCGATCTCGAGCTCGCGGGTGCAGATCAGTGGCACGTCGGTGAAGCCCAGGATCCGCGCGGCGTACGCCGGGAACTCCGAGACCAGGTCTGTCGTGGCGGTGAAGATGATCGAGATGAAGTCGTCGACGTCCCAGCCGTTGGCGTCCATCACCTGGGTCACCATCTCGGTGACGCGCTCCAGCATGTGGTCGCGTTCGTCGACGTCGAGCTGGGTCGCTCCGCGCACCGCCCTGACTGCCACCCTCCGACCCTAACGGCGGCCCCGCCCGGTCGGCCCAGGTGTCTCGTCGTGCGGGTCAGAGCTGGGAGGCGTCCAGCAGGGCTCCGAGCTCGTCGTGGGTGAGGTCGCGCAGCTCCCCCACGCCCAGGCGCCCGAGCACCACCGGACCGATCGCGGTGCGGGTGAGCTGCCGGACGGGGTGACCGACGTGGTCGAGGAGCCGGCGGACGATGCGGTTGCGGCCCTCGTGGATGACCAGCTCGAGCAGGGAGCCGTCGCGAGCCGTGCCCCGGCCAGCCACGAGCTTCACCGAGGAGACCGTGACCGGGCCGTCGTCGAGGGTCACGCCGGCGAGCAGCTGCTTGAGCGTGCTGGTCTGCACCACACCGTCGACCGCCGCGACGTAGGTCTTGTCGACCTCGTACGACGGGTGGGCCATGCGCTGCGCGAACTCGCCGTCGTTGGTGAGTAGCAGCAGCCCGGCCGTGTCGGTGTCGAGACGGCCGACGTGGAAGAGCCGCTCCGGACGCTCGGCGAGCAGGTCGGCCAGGGTGCGCTCGGCGTGCGGGTCGGACATGGTCGAGGTGACGCCGACCGGCTTGTTCAGGGCGAGGTAGACGTTCGAGGACATCGGTGGCAGGCGCCGGTCGGACACCCGGATCACCGCGGCGGTCGGGTCGACCTTGGTGCCCAGCCGGGTCACCACCTCGCCGTCGACGGTCACCTCGCCGGCGAGCATCAGCTCCTCGCACTTGCGCCGCGAGGCGACACCGGAGCGCGCCAGGAGCTTGTGCAGCCGGACCAGACCCTCGGCGTCCGGCTCGAGCTCGGGTCCGCTCACGTGGGGTCGTCGGCAGTCGAGCCTGCCGAGACCGCGTCCGCCGACCGCGACCGGCCGCCCAGCTCGTCCTCGAGGTCCTCCAGGTCGTCGAGATCGGGCAGGTACGGCGCCAGCTCGGGCAGCTCGTCGAGGGAGGTCACCCCGATCCGCTCGAGGAAGTATCCCGAGGTGCGGTAGAGGTGAGCGCCGGTGGAGTGGTCCTCGCCTGCCTCCTCCACGAGTCCGCGGGTGAGCAGGGTGCGCATCACGCCGTCGACGTTCACGCCCCGGATCGCCGAGACGCGCGCACGTGAGACCGGCTGCTTGTAGGCCACGACGGCCAGGGTCTCCAGAGCCGCCTGGGTCAGGCGCGCCTGCTGGCCGTCCAGGACGAACGCCTCCACGACGGGCGCGAACTCCTCGCGCGTGTAGTAGCGCCAGCCCCCCGCCACGTTGCGCAGCTCGAAGCCGCGACCCTGGTCGGCGTACTCCTGCGCGAGCTCGGCCAGCGCGTCGGTCACCGCCGCCACGGGCGATCCGACGGCCGAGGCCAGCGTCGACTCGTCGAGCGGCTGGTCGGCGATCATCAGCAGGGCCTCCAGCGACGGCCGCAGCTCGGCGAGCGCGACCTCCAGCACGTCCTCGCTCATGGCGTCTCCTCCTGGGTGGTCGTCGTGGGCGTGGTCTCGAGCGTGTCGGGCGTCGCCGCGGGCTCCGGCGCACCCTCGAACTCGTCGATGCGGAAGTCCGACGCGGCGTCGTCGTCCGCAGCGCCGGTCCAGCGCACGGTCAGCTCCCCCAGCGGCGTGACCTGGTCGAACGCCACGGCGTTCTCGCGGAAGAGCTCCAGGAGAGCCAGGAACCGCGCGACGGTGGTCAGGGTGTCGGGCGCGTCACCGCACAGGGCACGGAAGGTCATCGTGCCGGTACGCCGGAGCCGGTCGACCACCAGCTGGGCCTGCTCGCGCACCGAGACGGCCGGGGCGTGGATGTGATGCAGCGACAGCTCGAGCTCCGGCTTGGGCTCGAGCGCCTTCGCGGCGAGCGTCGCGAAGGCGTCGAGGCCGATGCCGATCAGCACCTCGGGTAGCAGGCCGGCGTACCGCTCCTCGAGGCCGACGGCGCGGGGATGGCGCCGAGACTCCCCCGACAGCCGCTCCTCGAGCACCGCCGCGACCTGTTTGAAGGCGCGGTACTGAAGGAGCCTGGCGAAGAGTAGGTCGCGAGCCTCGAGCAGGGCGAGGTCCTCCTCGTCCTCGATCTCGCCCTGTGGCAGCAGGCGCGCCGACTTCAGGTCGAGCAGGGTCGAGGCGACGAGCAGGAACGACGAGGTCTGCTCGAGGTCCCAGCCGCCGTCGGTGGAGCCGGCCTTCACGTGGGAGATGAACTCGTCGGTGACCGTGGAGAGGGACACCTCGGTGATGTCGAGCTTGTGCTTGGAGATCAGACTCAGCAGGAGGTCGAAGGGTCCCTCGAAGTTGTCCAGCCGCACCTCGAAGGCATGGCTCCCCTCGGGGGCGATCTCACGAGCTGCGGAGGAGGCGTCCGGCCCGCGGGAGCCGGACGCGATGGCGATGGTCATCGGTGGCGCTTCAGTCCTCGGTCAGGCGTTGTACGAGCATGCTGTCGCGCCCGTGCTCCTCGAGGTCGGCCAGCACCATCGCCACCGCCTCACGCACGAGCCGCCCGCGGTCGACGGCCAGACCCTCGTGGCGCCGCAGCTCGAGCCGGGCGTGCTCGATGTCGAGCAGCTCGTCGGCGGTGACGTAGATCGTGATCTTCTCGTCGTGGCGCACCCGTCCGCTCGGGCGCCGACGAGGGTCGTCGACCGGATCGGGGGTCGGCTGGCTCGTCGGGACGGCCCGCACCCGGCGTTCCCGGGAGGCGGCGGAGACGTCCGTGGTGTCGGTGGGTCGGAACAGGTCGTCCGCCGCGGGCATGTTCACACGTCGAGCCACCGCTGTGACACCTCCTTGGCCAGCTGGCGGTAGTGCTCGGCACCGGTCGAGGTGGCGGCGTACTCGGTGATCGGCTCACCCGCGACGGTGGCGTCGGAGAACTTGACGGTGCGCCGGATCACGGTGTGGAAGACCTTGTCGCCCCACGCCTGCACCAGGCGCTGCATCACCTCGCGGCTGTGCAGCGTCCGGCCGTCGAACATGGTGCCGAGCACCCCGTCGATCTCGAGATCAGGGTTCAGCCGCTCGCGGACCTTGTCGATCGTGGTCTTGAGCAGGGCCACGCCGCGCAGCGCGAAGTACTCGCACTCCAGCGGCACGATCACGCCGTCGGACGCGGTCAGCGCGTTCACCGTCAGCAGGCCCAGCGACGGCTGGCAGTCGATCAGGATCACGTCGTACTTCTCGATGGCCGGGCCGAGGACGCGTTGCAGCGTCTGCTCGCGCGCCACCTCGTGAACCAGCTGCACCTCCGCGGCCGACAGGTCGATGTTGGACGGCAGGAGGTCCATCCCCTCGACCCCGGTGGGGACGATGACGTCGTCGAGCTTGACGTCGCGCTCCATCAGCAGGTTGTAGACCGTCAGCTCCATGTCGTGGGGGTTCAGGCCCAGCCCGACCGAGAGCGAGCCCTGCGGGTCGAAGTCGACCAGGAGCACCTGGCGGCCGAACTCGGCCAGTGCGGCCCCGAGGTTGATCGTGGTGGTGGTCTTGCCGACGCCCCCCTTCTGGTTGCACATCGACACCACCCGCGCGTGACCGTGGCTGGTCAACGGCTCCGGGTCGGGGAACTCCGGGAGCGGGCGGCCGGTCGGTCCCAGCACGACGTCCTCGGTCACCTCCGCCTCGTCCTCCGGCCGCACCAGCGGCACGGCCTCGGAGACGCCCAGCTCGGTCGGCTCTGCCAGCTCAGTGGGCTCGGCCTCCTCACGGACGGGCGGAGGGGCGGGGACGGGGATCCTCGGCGGCATGGCGGGTGCGTCGGCGCCGGTGTGGCCGCGCGAGAAGATCCCAGGCATAGATGCTCTCCAGGTGTGGTGTGCTCGGGTTATTTGTCGACTTTCCGACATGTTGCCCCGAGGTACGCCGTGACTGTACGGAGGCGCGCCGAGCAGACTCAACACGTTCTGGGTTTCCCCCAGGCCAGGGACCAAATCTGTGCAGGGGATGTGCACGACCGCCCGCCTGGAGTGCACAAGCGGCCCTCACCCTGTGCACAAGGCTGTGCACTTCCGGACTGGACCAGGAGGCCCTCCCGAAGAGCTCAGTCGGGCTCGGTCAGGGCGGGACGCTCGAAGAGACGACGCAGCGGCCTGCCCTCCCGAGTACGGCGTACCCGCCCGCGTCGCGAGCGTCGAGCCGCCGACCGCGCCATGTCGGCGGCGCCGATGACGCCGGCGTCCGGGCCGAGCTCGGCCCGCACGATCACTGGCTCGGTGCGATGGCCGCGCCCGGTCAACGACCGTGAGAACGCCTGTCGGGTCGGCCCGATGAGGAGGTCGCCGGCGTCGGAGACGCCGCCGCCGATGATGATGCAGCCCGGATCGAAGGCCGCGGTCATCCCGGCCAGACCGACGCCGAGCCAGCGCCCGACGTCCGCGATCAGCTCAGCCGACAACGGGTCGCCGCCACGAGCCGCCTGCGTGATCTGGGGCCCCTCGAGCGCGGCTGCGTCTCCGTTCACGACCGACCGGAGGTGGTGGGCCATCGGCGAGCTCGAGCGCACCAGCTCGCGCGCGTCGCGGACCAGGGCGTTCCCCGAGGCGTACTGCTCCCAGCACCCGCGGTTGCCGCACTCGCAGCGGTGGCCGTCGGGCACCACCTGGATGTGGCCGAACTCCCCCGCCATCCCGTTCGCGCCGCGGTAGACCCGGTTGTCGAGCACGAGCGCTCCGCCGATGCCTGTGCCCAGCGTGACGCAGAGGACGAAGCGATGGCCTCGCCCCGCCCCGAAGCGGCACTCCGCCAAGGCCATCGTGTTGGCGTCGTTGTCCACCACGACGGGCAGCCGCACCCGCTCGGCGACCTTGGCGCGCAGCGGCTCGCGCCGCCAGTCGAGGTGCGGGGAGAACATCACGATGGTCCGGGTGACGTCGACGAAGCCGGCGGCGCCGATCCCCACGGCGGCTACGTCGTACTCCTCGGCGAAGCCGGAGACGACGTCGACGATCGTGTCCTCGACCGCGCGTACGTCGTGACCCTCGGTAGGCCGCCGCTCGACCGCGACGACCGTGCCTGCCGGGTCGACCACGGCACCGAGCACCTTGGTGCCCCCGATGTCGATGCCCACCGTGAGCGGCTCCCAGCGCGGCGACCGCGCGCGACGGGAGCGGACCTCGGACATGCGCTCAGGCTAGTCATCGGGGCCGATGCCGGAGGAAAACGCGGACGAAGCGGGGCGCGCGCCGGGCGTGTCCCGGGGTTTCATCCGCGTTTTCTCCCGGGAGGCGGAGGTGGACGCCGTGAAACCACCGTGTAACCGCCCTCCCCCACTCTTGAGCCATGAACGAGACCACACTCGCAGTCCGGGCCGAGGGCCTGGTCAAGACCTTCGGCGACCAACGGGCGGTCGACCACGTCGACCTCGAGGTGCACCGCGGCCAGGTCTTCGGCGTGCTCGGCCCCAACGGCGCCGGCAAGACCACCATGCTGAAGATGCTCGCGACGCTGCTGCCCATCGACGGCGGTCGCGCCGAGATCTTCGGCCACGACGTCAACCGTGAGCCTCACGTCGTCCGCCAGCTGCTCGGCGTGACCGGTCAGTACGCGTCGGTCGACGAGAACCTCACCGCCACCGAGAACCTCATGCTCTTCGCGCGGCTGCAGGGCGTCGCCAAGCCGAGGGCCCGCAAGACAGCGGCGAGCCTGCTGGAGCAGTTCGACCTGACCGAGGCCGCCAGCAAGCCGATCTCGGCGTTCTCCGGCGGCATGCGCCGGCGCCTCGACCTGGCCGCCAGCCTGATCACGCGGCCACCCCTGATCTTCCTCGACGAGCCGACCACGGGCCTCGACCCGCGCACCCGCGGCCAGATGTGGGACACCATCCGCGAGCTGGTCGTGAACGGGTGCACGGTGCTGCTGACCACGCAGTACCTCGACGAGGCCGACCAGCTGGCCGACCGGATCGCGGTCATCGACCGCGGGGTCAAGGTGGCCGAGGGCACGCCCGACGATCTCAAGTCGTCGGTCGGCCGATCGACGCTGACCTTGAGCCTGGTCGACGCCGGCCAGACCTCGACGGCTGGAGAGATCGCCGCCCGGCTCATCGGCGAGCAGCCGACCCTGTCTCCCGAGTCACGCCGGCTCTCGGTCCCGCTGCAGCGCAGCGACCAGGCCGTCGACGTCCTGGTCACCCTCAGGGAGCGGGGCATCGCCATCGACTCGGTCAACGTCCAGAAGCCCTCGCTCGACGAGGTCTTCATGATCCTGACCGGTCACAGCGCCGAAGGCCCCGACACCACCGACACCGAGCACACCACCACCGAGCTGGAGGCCGTCCGATGACCGCACTCACCACCGCTCTCCGCGATCCCGCCGAGGGCCTGTCGACCCGCGTCGGGATGCGCGACACCGTGAGCCAGACGATGACCCTGGCTTGGCGAGCCCTGTTGAAGATGCGCCGCAACTTCGAGCAGATGTTCGACGTCACGCTCCAGCCGCTGCTGTTCACCGCGATGTTCGCGGGCATCTTCGGTGGCGCGGTCGCCGGCAGTGTGGGCGGCTACAACCCGGTGATCATCCCGGGTCTGGTCGGCCAGACAGTGCTGACCGCCTGTGTCGCGACCGGCGTCCAGCTCCGCGAGGACATGGACAAGGGCGTCTTCGACCGGTTCAAGGTGCTCCCGATCTCGCGGATCGCTCCCCTGGCCGGTCCGATGGTCGCCGACATGCTCCGCTATGCAATCGCCAGCACCCTCACGTTCCTGACCGGCATCATCGCGCTGGGCTACCGCCCCGGTGGCGGAGTCTTCGGCGTCGTCGGTGCGATCGTGTTCGCGATCATCGCCGGCTGGTCGCTGGCCTGGATCTTCGCCTGGTTCGGCACTGTCGGACGCAGCGCCCAGGGCGTGCAGGCCATCTCCTTGATGGTGATGTTCCCGCTCACCTTCCTGTCGAACGCCTTCGTGCCGACCAGCACGATGCCGACCTGGCTGCAGACGTTCGCCGACATCAACCCGGTCTCGCACATCATCTCGGCCATCCGCGACCTGGCCAACAACGGCCACGTGGGCGCCAACGCCGGCTGGGCGCTGCTCGGCTGCGCGGTCGTCGTCGCGATCTTCGCGCCGCTCTCCGTGCGGAGCTTCACCCGGAAGATGTGAGGTCCTCGGCGTCCAGCGCGGCCAGCACCCGCTCGACCTCGGGACGCAGCTCCCGGCCCTTCCGCTCGCCGTACTCCTCGAGGACGGCGGCCAACAGGCCGGGGGCTGCCTCGTCGGCCAGGGCCGCGACCGGCTCCCAGGCCATCGCCGGGAACCACCGGTTGTACCCGAACCGGTCCGCGAGGGCGAGCAGCCGGACGGCGGGCTCCGGCTCGGCGTCGGGTTCGCGGCGGAGCAACCACTGCGCCAGCGCGTGCGCAGCCATGCCGGTGACGGGGTAGTCGACGGCGGAGTCGGCCATCGTGCCCAGGTGCCCCAGCAGCTGTCGGGTATTGGCCGCCAGCTCGGCCCCCCGCGTGATGCGGGCGGGCGTCTCCGCGAAGCGCGCGTGGGCAGCGAGGTCGGTCGCCAGCGGAATCAAGGTCCACGGCT
>DATBBE010000235.1:0-4833 GCA_036271155.1 Nocardioides sp.
GGTGTTCGACTGGGACGTCGCGGCCCCCGGCAGTGCCCTCTTCGAGCTGGCCCACATCACATGGTCCACGGTGCCGCTCTTCCGGCCCGTCCCCGACGCCCTCGCCGCTCGTCGGATCGACGTGCTGGCCACGGCGTACGCCGGGCCGTCGGCCGCCGAGATCCTGGCTGCCGTCCCGGACCGCGTCCGCAGCGTCGTGGCGGGGCTCCGCGCCGCCATCGATGCCGGTGATGCATCGCTTCGCCGGCTCGCGGCGCTCGGCGAGCCCGGACGCACCGCTGCCGCGTTGGATCAGTTCCTGGTGCGCCTGCCCGGTGTCGAGGCGGCGCTGGGGCGTTGCTAGTCACGTCTAGGGTCAAGATCATGAGCGACATCCCGGCGCGACGCCTGCTCCTGGTCCATGCGCATCCCGACGACGAGTCGATCGGCACCGGCGCGACCATGGCCAAGTACGTCGCGGAGGGCGCCGGGGTCACTCTGATCACCTGCACCGGCGGCGAGCGCGGCAGCATCGTGGTGCCAGAGCTCGAGCACCTCGGCTGGGAGCAGGACGACGCCCTCGCCGAGCACCGCCGCGGCGAGCTCTCCGAGGCGATGGACGCCCTCGGGGTGACCGACCACCGGTTCCTGGGCGGGTTCGGCCGGTACAGCGACTCGGGCATGGAATGGCACGAGGACGGCTATGCCATCGCCGGGCCCGACCGCCCTGAGAACGCCTTCTGGGACGCCGACCTGACCGAGGCCGCCACTCTGCTCGTCGAGGTGATCCGCGAGGTGCGACCACAGGTGATGTCCACCTACGACCAGTTCGGCAACTACGGTCACCCCGACCACATCCAGGCCCACCGGGTCGCGACGTACGCCGCCGACCTGGCAGCCGTCCCGTCGTACCGCCGAGACCTCGGCGAGCCGTGGGAGGTCTCCAAGATCTACTGGCAGGCGATGGCGGAGTCCCGTTGGCGCCGCAGCCTGCGGGCGATCCGCGCCGCCGGCGACACCACGGCGTTCCGGGGCATGGACCCTGACGGCCCGCTGCCGATGGCCACGCCCGACGCCGACCTCGCCGCCGAGATCGACGGTTCGGCGTACGCCGACCGCAAGGTGGCCGCCCTGCACGCCCACCACACCCAGATCCGGGTCGACGGCCCGTTCTTCGCCCTCGCTCACAACGAGGGGAACGAGGTGCTCGGGATCGAGTCCTTCCGGATCGCCAAGGGCACCCCCGCCCCCGGCCCGGACGGCCTGGAGGCCGACCTCTTCGCCGGCCTCTGACCGCCGCACGAGCGTGTTTGAAACCCCGCTTACGCGGGGTTCCAGCGGGTTCTTGGCCTCTGTACACCCCAAGAACCCTCAACTTCCCCGCGTACGCGGGGTTTCCGACGCGGCACACTCGCCGACCCCAACCGGCGCGTTCCGCCACGTCGGGGGGCCTGGTGCTCCTAGCATTTCCGTGTGGCGCGCTCGACGCGGGGAGACGACTGGCCGGCCCGCGAGAGCGAGGGCGGTCGGGTGGTCCTCGCGGTCATCCTGGGTCTGGCCCTGCTGGCCGGGGGCGCGTACGCCGGGATGTACGTCGCGGCCGGCGAGAAGGTCCCGGTCGGGACGAAGATCGCCGGCGTCGACGTCGGCGGTCACGACCCCACGTCGGCCGAGCAGGTGCTCCGCGACGGTCTCGCCGGGCGGGCGGACACGCCGTTCACCGTCGTCATCAACGGCCGCCGCCAACAGGTGCGCCCCTCGCAGGTCGGCCTGGGGGTCGACTACGCGGCGTCGGTCAGCAAGGCGGGGGCCCGCCGTAGCTGGCGACCCTCACGGCTGTGGAGCTACTTCACCGACGGGGCCACCTATCAGCCTGTCGTCACCCTCGACCAGCGGCGGCTGGCGGCTCTGGTGCGGCGCCTCGACGTCAGCGACGGACGTACGCCGACCGACGGCACGGTGGTCTTCCGCCACCAGACCTTCACCATCCGACCACCGAAGCCCGGCCTCGTCGTCGACCCGCGCGTGGCGGGCACGGCGTTCTGGAGCGCCTACCTCTCCGACGACCCGTCGGTGCAGCTGCGGCTGTCGCCGACCCCGCCCGCGATCGACACCGCCGCGATCCATCGCTTCGTGCGGCGGTTCGCCAACCCGGCCATGGCCTCGCCGGTCGAGCTCCACCTCGGCCGCGCCAACCTCCATCTCTCGCCGGCCGACTACGGCGACCTCCTCGCGGCCCGTCGCGCGGGTGACCACCTCCGACCGACCGTGCGTGCCCACGCCCTGATGCGGCTCGCGCGCTCAGATCTGGCCGACGCCCGGGCCGACAAGCCGCGGCCCGCCACCGTCGCGCTCGTCGCCGGCCGACCTCAGGTCGTGAAGGCGAGGCCGGGCGTGCGGTTCCGAAGCGGAGACCTCGCCTCCGCCCTGCTGCACGCCATCGCCGCGCCACATCGCAGCGCCCGGGTGCGGGCGACCCCCGCACGGGCGGCCTTCACCAACGCCGACGCGCGCCGGCTGGGCATCCACCGGCAGCTGGCCCGCTACACCGTGCGGCTGCCGCGAGGCTCGCACGGAGCCCAGGTCGCCGCCGACGTACGCCGGCTCGACGGGACGGTGCTCAAGCCGGGGCGGTCCCTCTCGGTGCGCGGCACCATCGGCGCGGCGACGCCGTCCGGGTCGAGCGGCACGGCGCTGGCGACCGCGCTCTTCAACGCGGCCTGGATGGGCGGTCTACAGGTGACGTCCCATGCGGTCGCGACGTCGTACTCCGGCGTCGCGCCGGTGGGTCGCGACGCCTCGCTGAGCGCCGGACGCGACCTCGCCTTCACCGACAACACGAGCTACGGCGTGCTGGTGTCGGCCGCCGCCGACCCGGCCACCACCACGCGTCACGGCACGCTGACCGTGACCCTCTGGTCCACCCCTCGGTGGAAGGTGACCTCTCGCGACAGCGGGCGCCGCCATCTCGTCGCGGCCGGCCGGCACGTGGTGCGGGCGGCGTCGTGCGCACCCCGCGCGGGTCGCGACGGCTTCGACGTCACCGTCACCCGCAGCTTCGCGCGGGAGGGTCACGTCGACCACACCTCGTCCTACACGGTGCGCTACGCGCCGGTCGCGGCCCTCGTGTGCCGTCACCCGCACCACGGACACCACCACCACCAGCACTGATCAGGAGATGCCGGCCTTCGCGTCGAGCCGCTGGAGCAGGTCGTGCGCGGCCAGCTCGACCTTCTTGTGCCGCCACTCCGAGGCGCGGTAGACGCAGGCGATCAGGGCCGTGCGGTGCACGCGCCGGAAGTCTCCGAAGACGAACGCGTGCCTGGCCTTGGTCTCGTCGTTCGCTCCCTCGGTGAGCCCGAGGTGCCACGCGGCGTACTCCTCCCAGGTGTGCCTGGCCAGGAAGGAGTTCTGGGCGTCCGCATCGGGCTGCGCCTCGCCCCAGTCGCTGTCCAGGACGTACTGCTGGGCGTCGATGAGGTCGCGACAGCGCGCGACGGCGTCGGGGTTCACGTCGTAGCTGGCCATGGGGCCACGCTAGGCCAAGCTCAGGGCGCGAGCCGGTGGAGGTCGCGGGGGAAGAGCGCGACCTCGCGGATGTTCTGCGCCTCGACCAGACGGCCGACCCAGCGCTCAAGCCCGATCGCGAACCCGCCGTGCGGAGGGATGCCACGCCGGAACGCCTCGACGTACGACGCGTACGCCGCGTAGGGGTAGCCGCGCTCCTCGAGTGCCCGCACGTAGTCCTCGTAGCGATGCAGCCGCTGGGCTCCACTGACCAGCTCGACGCCCCGGAAGATCAGGTCGAACGACCTGCTCCACCGCGGGTCGGCCGGGTCCGGGTGGCTGTAGAACGCGCGGTGGGCCGTCGGGTAGCCCTCCACGAGGACGAAGTCCGAGCCGTGCTCGGACCTGCCCCACTCGCCCAGCGCCCGCTCGTGTGCAGGGTTGAGGTCAGGCTCGTCGGCGGGCGCGCCGACGATCTCGAGGGCGTCGCGGAAGTGGAGCGTCGGGATCTGCTTCGGCACCTCGGGCAGCTCGAGCGCCAGCCGCTCGACCGCCGACGCGGCGTACCGCCGGATGCCGGTGATCATCCCGGCCACGACGTCGCGCAGCCACGCCATCACCTCGCGGTGGTCCTCGACGAAGCCCAGCTCGGCGTCGAGGGAGACGTACTCCGCGAGGTGGCGCACCGTGTCGTGCGGCTCCGCCCGGAACACCGGCCCGACCTCGTAGACACGTTCGAAGACCCCGACCAGCTGCTGCTTGTAGAACTGCGGGCTCTGGGCGAGGTACGCCGGCCGCCCGAAGTAGTCGACCTCGAAGACGTTGGCGCCGCTCTCGGTCGCCTGCTCCACGAGCTTGGGGGAGTGCACCTCGGTGAAGCCGCCGGCGTCCAGGGTCTCGCGGAAGCCGCGCAGGCTGGCGGCCGCCAGCTCCCACTTGGCGCGCTGGACCGGGTGGCGCCAGGTGGTCGCGGCGTGGTCGAGCAAGGTCGGCAGCCCCGTGTCCAGAGTCGGCCGCCAGAGCTCGACGGCGGGCGTGTCAGCCGGCTCGCTCAGGGCGGTCACCTTCGCGTCGACGACCTCGACGCCCTGCGGGGCCTGGCCGTTGGTCGTCAAGGTGCCGATGACCTCGACGGGGGTCTCCTCAGGCGGCAGCTCGGTGCCGGCCGGGAGCACGACCTGAGCCAGGCCGGTGCGGTCCCGCAGCACCAGGAAGGTGATCTTCGCCAGCTCGCGACGACGATGCACCCAGCCCTGGAGCCGGACCTCGTCGCCGACGGGCGCCTGGGGCAGTGCGGATGTGAGCGTGCGTCTCATGGTTCCTCCAGTCGCAGTGCGGCCCTGGAGG
>DATBBE010000236.1:0-5118 GCA_036271155.1 Nocardioides sp.
CTCCGACGGCTCGACCAGCCCGCCACAACGACAAGCCACCACAAACCAACTCAAAGAACTCACAACGCGTCTCATACGAGAACACCTTCGGCAACGCCGTACTCCCATCGGTCCAGGTTGCTTAGACCGATTGACCTCGCCGGGTTGCAACCCCTGAGAAGCGACGGGATACCCGGCTCGCCGGGTATCCCGACGGGGACACCCACCCAGCCGAGCTCAGACGGGGACCAGGTCGACCGCACCCACGGCGTACCGAGCCAGCACTGTGCGGGCCACGGCCTCGTGGACCCCGAGCGGCTCGGCCACCGCGACGGCGCCGGCCTCCAGGGCGAGCTCCTTGGCCCGGTCGGGAAGGAGCCCGGGAGCCAGGAAGAGGGAGGCGACCGCGATGTGGCGCCGACCCTCCTTGCGGAAGGCGCGCACGGCCTCGCCGGTGGCCGGCGGAGCGGCCGAGGCGAACGCCGCGGTGACCGGCAGCTTGTGGTGGGAGCCCCAGAGCCGGGCCAGGCGGGCGACCGACTGGTTGGCCAGGGGGTCGCTCGAGCCGGCCGCGGCGAGGACCAGCGCGTCGAGCTCGCGGATGCGGGAGGCCTTGAGAGCCTCGCGCATGCGGACGTCGAGCACCTCCAGGAAGCAGGCCTCGAGCCCGAGGATCGAGGTGGCCCGGACCTGGACACCCTCGTGGCGGGCATCGGCGCGGGCGACGACGGCAGGCACGTCGACCTGGGCGTGGAAGGCGTCGGTCAGCAGGAGCGGGACCACGACGACCTCCTCGAACCTCGCGCGGGCCAGCTTGTCCACGATCGTGTCCAAGGACGGCTTCGACAGGTCCAGGAACGCCGTCTCGACCCGAAGGTCGGGTCGCAGCGCGCGGACCTCGTCCACGAGGGCCTTGATCGTGGCGGCGGACCGCGGGTCACGGCTTCCGTGAGCCAGAGCCACCAGTGCAGGAGCGGCCATCAGCGCGGCCTCCTCTCGTTGTCTGTCATCTGTGGTGTGGATCGACCGACAGCGCTGTCGGCCGGGATCAGGGGGCGGTTCATGAGTGGATCCCGCACTCGGTCTTGGTGGAGCCGGCCCAGCGCCCGCTGCGCGGGTCCTCACCGGGAGCGACACGGCGGGTGCAGGTGGCGCAGCCGATGGACGGGTAGCCGTCGTAGACCAGCGGGTTGACCAGGACGCCGTGCTCGGCGACGTACGCCTCGACGTCGTCGTCGGTCCAGCGCGCCAGGGGCGACACCTTCACCTTGCCTTTGCGGGCGTCCCAGCCGACGACGGGTGCGATCACCCGGTTGAGGGTCTCGGCCCGACGCAGTCCGGTGGCCCAGGCGTCGTACTCCTGGAGCGCTCCGGCCAGCGGCTGCACCTTCCGCATGGCGCAGCACAGGTCTGGATCGCGCTCGTAGAGCCTCGGGCCGTACTCGGCGTCCTGCTCGGCGACGGTCTGCACCGGGGTGATCGGGATGAGGTTCACCGGGAGCGTCGCCCCCACCGCGTCGGCGGTGCCCAGGGTCTCGGGGAAGTGGTAGCCGGTGTCGAGGAAGAGGACGTCGACCCCCGGGGCGACCCGGGAGGCGATGTCGGCGAGGACCGCGTCGGCCATCGACGACGTGATGCAGAACCGCTCGCCGAACGTCGCGACCGCCCACTCGATGATGTCCGCGGCAGGGGCGAGCTCCAGCTCGGCCCCGACGTGCGAGACCAGCTCTCGGAGCTCCTCGGGGCTGCGCCCCGCGGTGTGGGTGCCGCGGAAGTCTCGCGCCTGCTGGCTGGCCACGGTCGTCATCGCGTCGCCCCGTGGCGCGGCTGCGGGTCTGGGGTGCTGGGCCGCACGAGCCCCAGCATCCTCAGCGAGAAGGCGCGCAGGCAGGAGCGGCAGTCCCACTCACCGTGAGGGGAGTCGCCCGCCTCGCCCTCGTGGGGACGGAGATCCTCGTCGCCGCAGTAGGGGCAGTGGAACGGGACGGCGCGCTCGCTCACGACGCGGCCTCCAGTGCCGCGGCAGCCACGGACTTCTCCCCGCGGAGCAGGTCCTCGTCGGCACGCACGACCCAGGCCGCGAACGACTCGTCGCCCGCACGGTCGGCCAGGAAGTTCGTGACGACCGTGGTGACGTAGTCGTCGAGGCCGACGCTGGTGACCTTGTGAGCGCGCAGCTTGCGCCCGAAGTTGGCCTGAAGGCCGGTGGCCCCGCCCAGGTGCACCTGGAAGCCCTCGACCTGACGGTCGCCGTCCATGACGAGCTGGCCCTTGAGCCCGATGTCGGCGACCTGCGTGCGAGCGCAGGCGTTGGGGCAGCCGTTCACGTTGACCGTGATCGGGACCTGGAGGTCGGGGAACCGGCGCTCGAGCTCGGCGACCAGGTCGCGAGCGCGGTTCTTGGTGTCGACGATGGCCAGCTTGCAGAACTCGATGCCGCTGCACGCCATCGTGTTCTGCCGCCACGCGGAGGGTCGGGCCGAGAGGCCGATCACGTCGAGGTCGGTCAGCAGGTCGTCGAGGACGTCGCGCTCGACACCGACCAGCACGATTTTCTGGTACGGCGTGAGGCGTGCCCCGGCGACGGCGTACCGCTCCATCACCTCGGCCAGCTTCACCAGCAACGTGCCGGAGACCCGGCCGACCGTCGGGGCGATGCCGACGTAGGCCTTCCCGTCGTGCTGGTCGTGGACCCCGACGTGGTCGCGGTGTCCGACCGGCGAGCCCGGCGACTCACACGACACGAGGGGGTGGCCGAGGTACTCGTTCTCGAGGACCTCGCGGAACTTCTCGATGCCCCAGTCGGCGACGAGGAACTTCAGCCGGGCCCGCGACCGGAGCCGGCGGTAGCCGTAGTCGCGGAAGATCGAGGCGACGCCCTCCCAGACGTCGGGGACGTCCTCGAGCGGGATCCACACGCCGGCCTTCTGGGCCAGCATGGGGTTGGTCGAGAGCCCGCCGCCGACCCACAGGTCGAACCCGGGGCCGTGCTCGGGGTGGACGGTGCCGACGAAGGCCACGTCGTTGATCTCGGGAGCGACATCGTGGCTGGGGTGACCGGTGAGGGCGGTCTTGAACTTCCGCGGCAGGTTGGAGTACGCCGGGTTGCCGAGCGCCCGGGCGGCGATCTCCTCCAGCGCGCTGGACCCGTCGATGATCTCGTCGGCGGCGATGCCGGCGACGGGGGAGCCGAGGAACGGGCGCGGCGAGTCGCCGCAGGCCTCGAGGCTGGACAGCCCGGCTTCGTCGAGACGCCGCCAGATCTCGGGGACGTCCTCGATCCGGATCCAGTGGAACTGGAGGTTCTCCCGGTCGGTGACGTCGGCGGTGTCGCGGGCGAAGTCCACCCCGATGCCGCCCAGCGCCCGCACCGTCTGCGGGCTCAGCAGCTTGCCGTCGGACCGCACCCGGAGCATGAAGTACTCGTCGTCGAGCTCCTCCTCCTCGAGCATCGCGGTCTTGCCGCCGTCGAAGCCGGGTGCCCGCTGGGTGTAGAGGCCCATCCAGCGGAACCGCCCGCGTAGGTCGGCGGGGTCGATCGAGGCGAACCCGCGCCGGGAGTAGATGTTCAGGATGCGGTCGCGGACGTGGAGCGGGTCGTCGTCCTTCTTGGACTGCTCGTTCTTGTTCAGCGGCTCGGTGTAGCCCAGGGCCCACTGGCCCTCGCCACGCTTGGGGCGTGGGACCGAGGTGTGGGTCGGGGGGGACGCGGTGAAGCGGAGGTCAGGCATGAGGGGGTCGGTCCTTGGCTGGTCCAGGGCTGAGGGCCGGGCGCGTCGTCGGGCGCGGCGTCGTCAGCGGGGGTGGGCGCGGTCAGCGGGGCCAACAGATCATGCTGCGCGTGCGACCGAGGTCCACATGGCGCCGAGCCACGAGGTGCATCTGGTACGCAGCGGTGAGCATGAGACCAGTCTCAGGGGGTGGACCGGGCTTTCACAAACTGGAATCCCGAGTTATGAGACGGCAGTCCGTGATGTGAGACGGCTAGGGCGTGTCGCGTAAGTCCTGGGGTGTGCGGCGGCGATTGTTATCTGCATGGCTGATTGTCGGGAACTGACAGATGCCCAGTGGGCGTTGATCGAGCCGTTGATGCCGAGCACTAAGAACAAGCGCAGTAGGCCTTTCCGGGATCACCGGCCACTGGTGGACGGGATCATCTACCGGTTCCGGACCGGATGTCCGTGGCGGGATGTTCCGGAGCGTTATGGCCCGTGGCGGGCGATCTGGCGTCGCCACTCTCAGTTGTCGAGCCGCGGGGTGTGGGACCAGATCCTGGTGCGGTTGCTGGCCCAGGCCGACGCGGCTGGTGTGCTGCACTGGCGAGTCAGCGTGGACAGCACCAGCGCACGCGTCCATCAGCACGCGGCCACGTTGTCTCGGGAGGTCGCCTCGCGGCTGCCGAGCCACACGGGGGGCAAGTCCGAACTACAAGGGTCCGCCCGCTGAGCCAGTCGACCACGCGATCGGTCGGTCCCGCGGCGGCCTGACCACCAAGCTCCATGCCCTGGTGGACGGTCATGGCCGACCGCTGGTCGTGCACGCTGGCCCGGGCCATGCCAACGACAGCCCGATGCTGCCGGTCCTGCTGACAGCGTTGGCGATCCCCCGACTCGGGCCCGGGCGGGCACGGACCCGACCCGACGCCCTGTTGGGCGACAAGGCCTACAGCAGCCGTGGCCACCGCGAACTGCTGCGACGCCGCGGGATCAAAGCCGTGATCCCCGAGCCCTCCGACCAGATCGGCCATCGGCTGCGCAAGGGCAGCCGCGGCGGCCGACCGATCAGCTACGACCGCGGCCTCTACAAGCACCGCAACGTCATCGAGCGCGGCTTCAACGCCTTCAAGCAGTGGCGCGGCCTGGCCAGCCGCTACGACAAGCTCGCAGTCAACTACCGCGGCGGCGCCATCCTTCGAGCGATCCTCATCTGGACCAACGACTTATGCGTCACGCCCTAGATCAGCGTCACGATCGCGTCGTACGTCGCGCGGTCGGCGGCCGCGACCAGAGCCTTGGGCACCGCACCCTCGACGTCGTGGTCGTCGGAGGGCCGGTAGGCAAGGCCGGAGTCGCTGCCGAGGAACCCGCCCGCCTCGGTCAGGATCAGCCCGCCCGGCACGTGGTCCCACGGGTTGGCCCG
>DATBBE010000237.1:0-6956 GCA_036271155.1 Nocardioides sp.
GTCCTTGGTGACCCCGGCGATCCTGACGGCGGGCACGGCGCCGGCACTGGAGCCGGACGTCCCCGAGAAGCTGGTCTGAGTCATGGGGTAGAGCCTGGCTCAACGAGGGCCCGAACGCCTCACACAGCCATCATGTCTTCACCGTGACGTTTGTCAGTGGGTGGTTGCGAGACGGCGCTGGCTCGGCTCCTCGACGACCGGGTGGGAAGGGGTCAGAAGGTGTGCTCGGGGCCGGGGAAGGTGCGGCTCTTCACGTCGTCGTCGTAGGCGCGCGCCGCGCGGAGCAGCTCGCCGCGCAGGTCGGCGTACTGCTTGACGAACGTGGCCATCTTGCCCGCGCGCATCCCGAACGCGTCGGTCCAGACCAGCACCTGGCCGTCGCACTCGGCGCCCGCGCCGATGCCGATGGTCGGGATCACGAGCTCCTTGGTGACCTGGGCGGCGACATCGCCGGGGACCATCTCCATCACCACCGCGAACGCCCCGGCGTCCTGCACCGCGTGGGCATCGGCGAGCACCCGCTCGGCGGCGTCGCCCCGGCCCTGGACGCGGTAGCCGCCGAGGGCGTGCTCGCTCTGCGGGGTGAAGCCGATGTGGGCCATCACCGGGATGCCGCCCTGGCTGAGCCGCGAGATCTGGGGGGTCATCTCGACCCCACCCTCCATCTTCACGCAGTGGGCGAGGCCCTCCTTCATGAACCGCGCGGCAGTCGCGTAGGCCTGCTCCGGCGAGGCCTGGTAGGAGCCGAACGGGAGGTCGCCGACGACCAGGGAGCGCTGCACGGACCGGCTGACCGCCCGGGTGAGGGGAAGCAGCTCGTCGACCGTGATCGGCACCGTCGTCTCGTAGCCGTAGACGTTGTTGGCGGCCGAGTCACCCACGAGCAGCACGTCGATGCCGGCCTCGTCGAACGTCGTCGCGGTGTACTGGTCGTAGGCCGTGAGCATCGAGAACCGCTCGCCGTTCTCCTTGAGCTGGCGCAGGTGATGGGTGCGCACCCGCTTCACCGGAGCGCCGGTGGCCTTAGTGGGACCGGTGCCGTACGGCGCGGTGGTCTCATCGGACTGGCTCATGGTGGCTCCTCGGGCGTCGTCGCGGCTCCCCGGCGGAGTCCACGCAACTCCCCCAGGCTAGTCAGGTCACAGGGTGCGGGTCCCTGTGTCGCCGGTCACTCCCGCCCCAGCTCCTCGAGCAGGCCGCCGAACGCGATCTCGTCGTCGGCGGTGCCGGTATGGGGCGCCGCGAACCAGTCGGCGTACTCGCTGACCTCGTCGAGCCGCCACTCGAGGTCGAACAGCTCGACCATCTCGGGGTCGGCACTCGCCTCGTGGGGCGCTACGCCGGCGCTGACGAGGGTCCGCAGGTCGAGCTCGGCGGGGGCCAGCTTGAGCGACTCCCAGTCCACGAGCAGGCGACCCTCGGAGGTCAGCAGCTGGTTGCCACTGTCGGGCTCGCCGTGGGTGGCGACCCAGGCTCGGCTGTGCGCTGCCTCGGCGAGGTGGTGGTACCGCCGGGTCCATCGGTCGAGGTCGGCCAGGTGGTCGGTCACGGCAGCGCGGGCGTCGTCGGCGAAAGGGCCTGGCCCCCAGTCCTGCTGGATGAGCGTCGAGAGCTGCTCGGCGAAGTCCGCACCGACCACGGGACGCCACGGTGGAAGGTCGGGCGGCGGCTCGGTCGAGTGGAGCCGGCCCAGTGCGGCGGTCGTCCATGCCAGGTCCAGGGGGCCGTCGGGGCTCCCCTCGCGCCACGGCGTACTGCTGAGTGCGCCCGCGGCCAGCGGCACGGTGAAGCCACCCTCGTGGGTCTCGCACCCGGCGAGCACGAACTCCAGGCCCGCCTGGCGCAGGGCGGCCGCGCCGGCGTACGCCGCCTCGAGGCGCGCGGCGTCGCGCTGGGGCTCGAGGCGGTCGAAGGTGACGAACAGGCGGGCCTCGCCGCGTGCGTACGCCGCCCAGTGGTGGGCCCCGAACCCGACCGCCTGGTAGGCGACTCGGTCGACCTCGCCGTCCCAGACGCGGCGTACCTCGGCGAGCACCTCGGCATCGGTGAGGTCGAGAGGCGGCTCACGCACGCGCCCTCCTGGACCGGAGCCGGTCGAAGGCGCGCTCCGCGGGTGGGTTGCGGATCAGCTCCAGCACGGCAGCGGTCGGCTCGTCCGGTCCGTAGGTCGTGTCGACGGTGAGGTCGGAGTCGTTGTGCTGGAAGACCATGCGCTGCTGGTAGAGCGCGGTGCCGGGGTCGCGGTCGCCACGCACCTTCTCGCGACGACGCAGCTCCTTGGGTGAGCAGGTGACGTGGACCAGCAGCACGTCCATGCCGTCGCTGAGCCGGAGCAGGTCGTCGAGCCGCCAGGGCTCGTTGAGCACGTGGTCGGCCAGGACGTCCATCCCGGACGACGCGGCGCCGACCAGAGCGCGGTGGTACGCCGCGCGGGTGCGGTGGTAGACGTCCTGCCACTGCCGGTCGGTGAGATCGGCGTCGGGTCGGGTACGGATCTGGTGGAAGAGGTCGACCGGCATCACCAGCCACGGTGTGGCCAGACGCGGGGCCACGGCCTGGGCGAGGGTCGTCTTGCCCGCGCTCGACGGGCCGTTGAGCAGCACGATCCGACCCGACGCCATGCGCCGACGCTATCGAGTCCGGTGAGCCGTTTCAGCCGATCTCGGCCAAGCGGGGCACGACGAGCTCGGCCATCTGCTCGGTCCAGGCCACCGGGTCGGCCGGGTCGGCGGCCAGCCAGACCTGCTCGATGCCGAGATCGGCGTAGGTCTGCATCGAGCCCAGCCAGGCATCCACGTCGTCGAGGGGTCGGGTCGCGCTCGCGATCATCGTCTTCGCGATGGAGTCGTAGTCGCGCCCCACGTCGTCGCAGTGACCGCGCAGGACGTCGAGCTTGTGGCGTACGCCGTCGGGGTCGGTGCCGAAGAGGTTGCAGGCGTCGGCGTACGTCGCGACCAGGCGCAGCGTCTTGCGCTCGCCGCTGCCCCCGATCATGACCCGCGGACCGCCGGGCCGCAGCGGCTGAGGCACGAGGGTCAGCTCCGCGAGCTGGTAGTGCCGCCCGTCGTAGGAGCCACCGCCGTTCCAGGCCTGCTTGACGATCTGCAGCGTCTCCTCGAGTCGCTCGAAGCGCTCCTTGGTGGCTGGGAAGGGCACACCGAGCCCGCGGTGCTCACGCTCGTACCACGCCGCGCCGATGCCGAACATCGCCCGACCCTCCGACAGGACGTCGAGGGTGGTCACGATCTTGGCCAGGAGGCCGGGATGGCGGTAGGTGACTCCCGTGACGAGCAGGCCGAGCTCGAGGCGGCTGGTCTGGCCGGCGAGGAAGCCGAGGCTGGTGTACCCCTCCAGCATCGGCTCGGGTGGTCCGCCGAGCTGCTCCATCTGGAAGTAGTGGTCCATCATCGTCAGCGTCGTGAACCCGCCCTCGTCGGCGACCCGGGCGACGCCGGCGAGCGTCGTCCCCAGTGCGGCAGCGCCGCCGGGCCAGGTGAGGTTCGAGCAGTGGACTCCTAGTTTCATGCTCCCAACGTAGCCCGATAGCGGAGACCGCCTCCGCCACCGGACGCTCCCGCACCTCCTCCACCCACGAACGCTCCCGCGCCCTCCTGGGCCAGCGAACGCCTGTGCGAGACCGAGGATCCCTAGACTGACGGCGTGGAGTTCTACTCGGCGTACGCGCAGGGGTTCGCCCGGGTCGCGGCGTGCACGATGCCGGTCGCCCTGGCCGACCCCGCCGCCAACGCGCACACCGTGGTGGGCATCGCCCGAGAGTGCCACGACGACGGCGTCGCTGTGGCGATCTTCCCCGAGCTGTGCCTGAGCGGGTACTCCATCGAGGACCTGCTCCTCCAGGACACGCTGCTGAACGCCGTGCACGAGGCGGTCGCGTCGATCGTCGAGGCGTCGACCGGCCTGCTTCCGGTGATCGTGGTCGGTGCCCCCCTCCAGCACGGCACGCGGCTGCTCAACTGCGCCGTGGTCATCAAGGGCGGCAAGATCCTCGGCGTCGCGCCGAAGTCCTACCTCCCCAACTATCGCGAGTTCTACGAGCGCCGGCACTTCGCACCGGGCGACGACCTGAGGGGTACGACGATCCGGGTCGCGGGCGTTGAGGTGCCGTGCGGGCCCGACCTGATCTTCGCGGCGTCGGACCTGCCCGCGCTGCGGCTCCACGTCGAGATCTGCGAGGACATGTGGGTGCCGGTGCCGCCGAGCGCCGAGGCCTCGCTCGCCGGCGCGACCGTGCTGTCCAACCTCTCCGGCAGCCCGATCACCATCGCCCGGGCCGAGGACCGGCGGCTGCTCGTGCGCAGCGCGAGCGCGCGGGGCAACGCGGCGTACATCTTCGCCGCGGCGGGCCAGGGCGAGTCCACGACCGACCTGTCGTGGGACGGCCAGACCATGGTCTACGAGTGCGGAGACCTGCTCGGCGAGAGCGAGCGCTTCCCCGAGGGCCCGCGCCGGACCGTCGTCGACGTCGACCTCGACCGGATCCGCCAGGAGCGGCTGCGACAGGGCACCCACGACGACAACCGGCGGACGCGCGACCCCGCCTTCCGCACCGTCGGGTTCGAGCTCGGAGCCCCCACCGGCGACATCGGGCTGCGGCGCAACCTCGATCGTTTCCCGTTCGTGCCGGACGACGCCGACCGGCTCGCGCAGGACTGCTACGAGGCCTACAGCATCCAGGTCGCGGGGCTCACCCAGCGGATGCGCGCGATCGGCGACCCGAAGGCCGTGATCGGCATCAGCGGCGGCCTGGACTCGACCCACGCCCTGATCGTCGCGACGACCGCGATGGACCGGCTCGGTCGGCCGCGCAGCGACGTGCTCGCGTTCACCATGCCGGGCTTCGCCACGGGCGAGGCGACGAAGTCGCTGGCGACGCGACTGGCCTCCGCCCTCGGCGTGACGTTCCAGGAGATCGACATCAAGCCTGCCGCCGAGCAGTTGCTGAAGGATCTCGACCATCCGGCCGCCGACGGAGCCGCGGCGTATGACGTGACCTACGAGAACGTCCAGGCCGGCCTGCGCTACGACTACCTCTTCCGGCTGGCCAACCAGCGTGGCGGCATCGTCGTCGGCACCGGTGACCTCAGCGAGCTCGCGCTCGGCTGGTGCACCTACGGCGTCGGCGACCAGATGTCGCACTACAACGTCAACGCCGGCGTCCCGAAGACGCTCGTCCAGCACCTCATCCGGTGGGTGATGGACAGTGGTCAGCTCGGTGACGCGGCCAACGAGGTGCTCGGGGAGATCCTCGACCAGGAGATCACCCCCGAGCTGATCCCGACCGTCGAGGGGCAGAAGGCGCAGGCCACCGAGGACACCGTCGGCCCCTACGCGCTCCAGGACTTCACCCTGTACCACGTGCTACGGCGCGGCTACCGGCCCACCAAGATCGCCTTTCTCGCCTGGCATGCCTGGCACGACCCGGAGTCGGGGGAGTGGCCGCCCGGTTTCCCCGACGACCGTCGTCCGGCCTACTCGCTCGAGGACATCCGACACTGGCTCGAGGTCTTCTGCCGGCGGTTCTTCGCCAGCCAGTTCAAGCGCAGCGCGCTGCCCAACGGTCCCAAGGTGAGCTCCGGCGGCACGATGAGTCCGCGCGGGGACTGGCGGATGCCGAGCGACGCCGCCGCCACCGCGTGGCTCGCCGATCTGGAGAACGTGCCGACCTCCTGAGTCATGGTCTCGTGACCGGATCGTGACCGGAGCCAGCAACCTTTCGACGGGTGTCGCAGTCGTAGGGGCAACAGCGGCACCGACGGGGGAGCCGCCCTGAGGCTCGGGAGACGACATGACTCCAGTACGACGACTGCGAGGAATCGCGGCGGTCCTCGCCACCTTGACGGCGGCCGCCCTGGCCACGACCGCCCAGGGTGATGCCCACGCGGCGACCGGCGAGGCCGCCACGAGCGCGCCGACCCACACGACCGTCCGAATCCACGTCACCGGCTGCGACAGCTGCACTGTGCAGCTCCAGCACGCGGTGAACGGCCAGCTGCACGTATGGACCTCGCGAGCCCAGCGCGTCGGCTCCGACCACCACGCGGTCTTCCAGGTCCGCACCGCCCGCACGCGGGGCCTTTCCTTCCTGGTGACGGCACCCTGGGAGGGCAACACCGGCGCGGTCTCCAACATGGTCACCCGCTACGCCGGCCAGCGCGTCGATGCGCACGTCAGCCGTGCGGCCGCTCGCCGGGCCGGCCACGCCGAGGGCTGCTGGGCCGGGACGACGCTCGACGACGTACGCCTCACGTTCCACGTGGCACGGGTCGCGGCCCGGACGCTGGACGGCCACCGCACGCAGATCCCGCTCGCCTATGCGACGCACACCATGTCGAGCTGGAAGCCGTCGGTCTCGACGTTCAAGGGCACGATCGGCAACCAGGACGCGTTCTACTGCACGCGTCCGTCGATGACGAAGCTGACCTTGACCGCCGCGCACTGCGACGGCTGCGAGATCGGGGTCATGAACGGCGCGCTGCGACCCGAGAACACCTGGTCCGTGGACCCCCAGAAGATGAGCAACGGCCGGCTCACCGTGCGGGTCCCGAGCAACCTGACCCGCGGTGTCAGCGTCACGGCGTACGGCCCCTGGGAGGGTACGACCGGGTACACGACCGTCGTCTCCTGGCGGTACGGCGGCCGGGCCGTGGGGGATGCCGTGTCGTTCGCCCAAGCCCGCGCGGCGCGCCACGGCTCGCCGTGTTGGGGTGGGACGTCGGCGAGGTCGTTGACGATCCCTCTGACCATCAAGAAGGTGCGCACCGGCGGCACCACCGGTCCGACGGAGGGCACCATCGCCTACGCGCGAGTCACCCAGGCGTGGATGCAGCCGATGACCCGCGCCTACCGCGGGATCCTCGGCTCGCAGGAGGTCATCGCCTGCGGCCGGTGACCCGTCGCCCAGGTTTGCTCGGGTCGTGGGGGGGGGGGGGGGGGGG
>DATBBE010000238.1:0-4035 GCA_036271155.1 Nocardioides sp.
CACATGCAGTCACGACGTCTTCTGGTCGGGGTGGTGGCGGCCAGCATGGCGCTCCTCACGGCCTGCGGCAGCTCCACCAGCAGTAGCACCGCCACGACCAACCCCGGCTCGAGCGCTCCGGCCGACAAGGGCGTGGTGCGCATCTCGGGTCAGAACTTCACCGAGGCCGAGATCGTGGCCGACATGTACGCCGACGTGCTGAAGAAGGCGGGCTACGACCCGCAGGTGCACCTCGTCGGCACCCGCGACATCTACATGAAGATCTTCCCCAGCAAGCTCGACATCGTGCCGGAGTACACCGGCTCGATCGTGGAGTTCCTCAACGGCACCTACAACGGTGCCAACGCCAAGCCGATCACGGTCTCCGACCCGCAGAAGACCATCGACAAGGCGAAGCCACTGCTGAAGAAGGCCGGGATCACGCTCCTCAACCCGTCGGCGGCCACCGACACCAACGCGTTCTTCGTCACCCAGAAGTACTCCGACGACAACCACGTGACGACGCTGTCGGGCATGAAGGGCAAGTCGGTGACTCTCGCCGCGGCTCCCGACTGCAAGGGCCGCATCGACTGCGAGGGCGGTCTGGCCTCGGCGTACGGCATCAAGATCACCAAGATCCTGCCGCTGGGCTACGCCAGCCAGCAGACCTATGACTCGGTGATCAAGGGCGAGTCCCAGCTCGGGGAGACCAGCACGACCGACGGCACGCTGGCGAGCCAGAAGCTCGTGCTGCTGGCCGACGACAAGCACATCCAGCCGGCTCAGAACCTCGTGCCGATGGTCTCGGCGTCGTTCCTGGCGGCTCACCCCGATGTGGCTGCTCCCCTCAACGCGCTGATGGCGGCGCTGACCACCGACGACCTCACCAAGCTCAACGCCGACGCGTCGGTCAACCGTGAGAAGCCTTCGGACATCGCCGAGCAGTACCTCAGCGACGCCGGACTGATCTGAGGCCTCGCGGACTCCGGCGGCGCGAGGGCCTGCTCCTCGCGCCGCCGGATAGCCGCCTCACTAGAGTCGGGCCATGCCGCCCCGGTCCCGCCTGCGCGAGCTCGGCCGCGCGGCGCTGGGACGCGTGCCGGGGCCGGTGCGCTCACGCTTGCTCGGGGCGGTCGGTGGGCGCGCCGGGCTGACCGGCGCCGAGATCGGGCTGGTGACCCTCGTCGTGGTCCCGGAGGCCGGCGACCGCGTCGAGGACTGCCTGGCCTCGGTCCGGGGCCAGACGCATGCGCTGCTCGACGTCGTGGTGTGCCCGGTGGACTCGGCCGCCGCGCTGCTGCCGCCAGACCCACGGTTCCGGGCGATCGCACCCTCGACGACGTCGTACGACGCGATGCGGGCGGGGGTCCGGACGGCTGCCGGCCGGTACGTCGTCCTGGTCCGTGGCTGCGACCAGCTGCTGCCGCACGCCGTCTCGGCGCTGGCCGGGTCGCTGGCGCGCAGCGGCTCCAACCTCGCCACCGGCGTCCTCGAGCAGAGCGGTGAGCCCGAGCCGTGGCTGGCGCACTCTCAGGCCGCGACCCACGGGACGCCCGGCTGGGGACAGCCCGCCACCCGGCTCTTCGCCGGTGACCTGACCCTGGCCAACAAGGCCTTCACCCGTCATCTGGCGCGGCGGCTGACCCTGTCCGGCGACGATGACTGGCTGTGCTCGCCGAGCCTGGCGGCCCTCCTCCCGGGCCTGACCCTCGACGTCGTCGACCGCCCGGTCGCCCGCTTCGCCTGGGATCGCGGCCGTCGCGCCTACGGCGCCCGACCGAGCCCGCTGCCCGAGCTCGGCCACTGGCTAGGGCTGCAACGCAAGGTGATCGCGACCGTCGGTGACGACGCTGCCTTCGACGACGGCTGGCTCCGACACTGGTACGACGTCCTCCTCCCGCGCTTCGTGACCGATGCGGAGCGGGCGGCCCCCGAGACGTGGGGGCGGCTCGTCGCCCTGAGCGCGGTGCCCGCGGGGGTCGACCTGCGGGCGGCGTCCCGCAGCCTCCTCACCCTGGCCGCGGCCGACCGGCGTACCGAGGTGGAGGCCTTGGCCGCGGAGCTCGACTCCCTGGGCCCGGACGTCCCCACCGAGCTGACCGATGACGGGCTGGCCGCGCGCTGGTCTGCGGTGGAGCTGCCGGCGCGGCTGCGGTTGCTGGCCGAGTCGGAGACCCGACTGCTCGTCCGGGTCGTGCGCGCGACCACCATCGACGACGGAGATCGCGTGGTCGACCTCTGGGCCCGGATCGAGGGCGTCGACCTGGCCGAGCACCCGCCGTCCGTCACGGTCTCGTTCGACGGAGGAGCCCTGCCCACCCAGAGCTCCGTCGACCCCGAGGCCGAGCGCTGGGCCGGCGCCCGGTTCGAGTCTGCGGCCCCGGGAGCCGTGCGCGTGGTCGCACCGGCCCACGCCGGCCGGCTGCGAGTGTCGATGGACGCCGGCGGAGTGCACCGCGAGGCCGAGGTCGACCTCCCGCCGCGAGCAGGTCGGCACGAGGGTGCCGAGACGGTGGTCCTCGGGGTGACCCTGGACGGCGACCGGCTCGTCGTACGCCTGGACGGGCCGGCCGACGGACTGCGCCTGCGAGGACCGGGTACGGATGTGCCCGGTGAGCCTCGGGGCGACGGCGCCATGACCTTCGACACGCGACGCGACCTCTACGGCCGGCCGGTCTGGCTGGCCACCGGGGTCTATCACCTGCATCTGGCCGACGGGCTCGCCGCGAGCGACACCTGGCGCGAGAGCCTCCCGGTCGAGGTGGTGGGCGAGCGGCACCGCCTCCGTGTGCTGCCCGGTCGCGACGGTGTCGACGAGCTGCATCTGGGCCCGCCCCGGGCCGACGCGGAGCTCGGAGCGTACGGCCAGGAGCGGCTGAGAGCGGCGTACGCCGTGGAGGGCCGGCCGGCCGACAACGGTCTGTTCTACTTCGAGAGCTTCGCCGGCCGGTCGGCCACCGACACCCCCCTCGCGGTCTTCGAGGAGCTGCGTCGCCGTCGGCCCGACGTGAGCGCAGCCTGGGGGATCCTCGACCACGGCCACTGGACTCCGCCGGGGTCCCGCCCGGTCGTGATCGGCTCGCGGGAGTGGTACGCCGTGCTGGGCAGCGCCCGCGTGCTGGTCACCAACACCGAGCCGGAGGTGTGGTACCACCGCCGCGCCGACCAGCTCGTGGTGCAGTGCTTCCACGGCTACCCGTCGAAGGCCATGGGCCGCTCGCAGTGGGAGGCGCGTGAGCTGCCACCGCGGCGAGTGTCGGTGATGCGACGTCGTAGCGTCGACACGTGGGACCTGATCTCGACGCCGACCCCCGAGATGACGGCGGTCTACCGCGAGCAGTACGGCTACGAGGGGCCCGCCGCCGAGCACGGCTACCCGCGTGACGACGCGCTCCGGAGGGCCGATGCCGACGAGGTCCGGGCCACGGCCCGCCGGCTGCTCGGCGTACGCCCGGACCAGACCGCGGTGCTGTACGCGCCGACCTGGCGCGACCACCTCGCGATCCGCCCACGGGCGGCGGCGATGTCGGAGCACCTCGACGTGGACGCCGCGGCCGCCGCGCTGGGCGACTCGCACGTCGTACTGCTGCGCGGGCACCGGTTCCACGCGCCGGGTGCGTCGCGACCGGGCGTCATCGACGTCACCGACCACCCCGAGATCAACGAGCTGATCCTCGCCTCGGACGTCGCCGTGCTCGACTACTCGTCCCTGCGCTTCGACTATGCCCAGACCGGGCGGCCGATGGTCTTCCTGGTCCCCGATCTCGCCGACTACACCTCGGGGGTGCGCGGCTTCCTGTTCCCGTTCGAGGACACCGCGCCCGGCCCCCACGTCGCGACGACCGAGGAGGTCGTGGCCCAGGTGCGCGACGTCCCCGCCCTTTCGGCCGCCTGGGCCGGCCCCGTCCGCACCTTCGACGCGGCGTACAACCCCCACCAGGACGGCCACGCCTCCGCCCGCCTCCTCGACGCCCTCCTCGCCCTCCTCTAAAGCCGAAGGGTCACTTCTCCGTCCCCGAAGGGTCACTTCTCCGTCCCCGAAGGGTCACTTCTCCG
>DATBBE010000239.1:0-14130 GCA_036271155.1 Nocardioides sp.
CGAGCGTTGCCCGCGAAGGGCTGGAGTTCGGCGTCCTCGATCGCTCCCTTGGCGTCGGGGGGCAGGTGCTCACCCTGCAGGGCCTGGCCGGGCGCTACGACGAGATCTTCCTGCCGCTCTACGGCGCCTACCAGGCGCAGAACGCCGCGGCCGCACTGGCCGCGGTCGAGGCCTTCCTCGGTGCGGATCCCCTCGATGCGGATCTGGTCCGGGACGCCTTCTCCCGGGTGACGTCGCCGGGGCGGCTGGAGATCATCCGGCGCAGCCCCATGATCCTCCTCGACGCGGCCCACAATCCCCATGGCGCCGAGTCCGCCGCCGCCGCCCTCGAGGACTCCTTCGCGTTCTCGCCGTTGGTCGGGGTCGTGGGCGTCATGGCCGACAAGGAGTACGAAGCCGTGCTCGGCGCCTTCGAGCCCCACCTGGCCCACGTCGTCTGCACGCAGAACTCCATGGCTCGGGCCCTGCCCGCCGTCGAGCTGGCGGCCGTGGCGCGAGAGGTGTTCGGCGCCGACCGGGTCTCGGTCGCTCCGCGGCTGGCCGACGCGATCGACGAGGCCGTGGCGCTGGCCGAGGCCGGCGAGGCTCGCGACTCCTCGATCGGCACCGGCGCGGTGCTCGTGACCGGCTCGGTGGTCACCGTCGGCGAGGCGCGGGCTCTGCTGCGGCGCCGCGACCGCACGCCGGGGCCGGAGCCGGAGCCGGAGCAGGGTGAGCAGGGTGGCTGAGCCCGCCCCGGAGCGCTCGCCCAAGCGCGGCATGTGCGCGGCGATCCTGTCCCTCGAGGCGGTCGCTCTCGCGCTGACCACCCCGGTGATGATCAACCTCGCCGGCGTGCCGTGGCGCACCGCCTCCGCGGTCGGGCTCGGCCTGTGTGTGGCCTGCCTGGTGCTGGCGGGGCTGCTGCGCTGGGAGGCGGCGTACGCCGTGGGCTGGGTGATCCAGGCGGCTGCGATCGGCCTGGGCTTCGTGGTGCCGATGATGTTCGTCCTCGGGGGGATCTTCGCGCTGCTGTGGGGCACGGCGTACTTCCTGGGCCGCAAGATCGAGCGTGAGCGCGCCGCGGCGTACGCCGCGTTCGAGGCCGAGCGGGCCGGCTGAGGCTCAGTCCAGGCCGCGCACGATCGCGGCCAGCGCCCGGTCCAGCTCGGCGTCGGTGCAGCCGCCGAAGCCGATGATGATGCCGGTGAGGTGCGAGGCGCGGCAGTAGTCGTGGAGCAGGGGCACCTCGAAGCCCGCGTCGCGCGCCGACGCGGCCACCCGCAGGGCGGTCACCCGCGGCATCGGGACCGTGGCATACATCCCGGCCACCGGCCGGATCGGCTCCGCCCGCCCGCCCAGGGCCGACACGACCCGCTCGGCCCGAGCCGCGTAGGTGCGACGGGCCGAGCGCACGACCTGGTCGACGTAGCCGTCGCGCAGGAGCGAGACGAAGGCGCGCTGCACGGGCCAGGCGGGCGTGTCGTGGGTGACCTCGCGGCGGTCCAGGATCACCCGGTGCAGCGCCGGGGGAGCGACCAGCCAGCCCAGCCGCATGCTCGGTGCCACGGTCTTGCTGGTGGTGCCGAGGTAGGCGACGACATCGCGGCCGAGCGCGGCCAGGGCAGGCACGGGCGCGACGTCGTAGCGGAACTCGGAGTCGTAGTCGTCCTCGATCACCAGCGCACCGCAGGAGCGCGCCGCCGCGAGGAGCGAGAGCCGGTCGGCGCCCGACATCACCGGCCCGAGCGGATGTTGGTGAGCGGGGGTGACGTACGCCGCGGCGCAGCCACGCAGGTCGGTCACCGGTCGCGCGGCCGGCAGGTCGACGATCTCCCGGCCGCTGGCCGAGATCGCCGCGGTGGCGGCTCGGTAGCCCGGGTCCTCGTGAGCGACCGGGCCGGGCGCGAGCGCGGCCAACACCTGGTTGAGGCCGCCGATCGTCCCCGTCGTCACCAGGATCTCGTCGGGCCCGCAGGTCAGGCCGCGGGTGCGCGCCAGGTGACCGCTGAGCTCGGCCCGGAGCTCGGCCAGGCCGGCGGGGTCGTCGTACGCCGAGGGCGGGCTCGCGACCGAGACGTCCCGCCAGGCGCGCCTCCAGGCGGCTCGGTGTCGCGGGTCGATCCACGGCGTTCCGGTGTCGAGCCGGACCAGGCCGCTCTCGCTGGGCCGGGGTCGTGACGGACGGTGCTCCCGACGCGGCGCGGCACCGGCGGCGACGTAGGTGCCCGACCCGCGGCGGCTCTCGAGCCAGCCCTCGGCGGCGAGCTGGTCGTAGGCCTGCTCGGTGACGCTGCGCGAGACTCCGAGATCGCGTGCCAGCGCTCGGGTGCTGGGCAGCCGCCGGCCGACGGGGCGGGTGCCGGCGACGACCTGGTCGCGGACGGCGCCGGCCAGCTGACGGGCCAGGGGCACGCCGGAGCGACGGTCGAGGGCCACCGGGACCGGAGCGCTGCTTCCCACAAGTGTCCTGTCTCAGTGAGGTCGATGTGGCCCGTGCGGACAGGCCACTTCTGCCGCAGCATAGGACCATGACCGACACCCTGTCTGCGACCGCCCGCACGAGGCTGACCCGCCACCGTGAGCGGGGGAGCGAGGATCGCGCAGACCTGATCGCGGTCATCCGCGAGGCTCTGGTCTGCCATGTCGGGATCGTCCGGGACGGCGCGCCGGTCGTCCTCCCCGCGATCCACGCCCTCGACCCCGATGGTCCCGACGAGGGCGGCACCCTCTACCTCCACGGCTCCGTGGCGGCACCCTGGCTGCTCCAGGCGCCAGGGCAGACGGTCTGCGCGACGTTCACGCTGGTCGACGCGGTGGTGCTGGCGCGTGCCGCCTTCAGCCACTCGATGAACTACCGCTCGGCGGTGGTCTACGGCTCGGCCCGCCGCGTCGACGACGCCGACGAACGCGACCAGGCGCTCCGCCTCATCGTCGACCATGTCGTCCCTGGCCGGTCGGCCACACTTCGCGCCAACACCCGCAAAGAGCTCGCGGCCACCGCCGTCCTCGCCGTCCCCCTCACCGAGGCCTCGGTCAAGGCGCGCACCGGTGGGCCCAAGGACGAGGTCGAGGACGTCGCCACCGACACCTGGGCCGGCGTCGTCCCGCTCAGAGTCGCTGCCGGCACGATCGAGCCGGACCACGACGGCCCCGTCCCGGGTGAGGTGCTGCGACGCGTGGCCCAGTGGGGCGCGCCGACGGGTCCCCGCTGAGCGCTCGGTAGGGTGCGGCGCATGGAGCGCACCCTGGTCCTGGTCAAGCCCGACGGCGTACGCCGCGGCCTCACCGGTGAGGTGATCCGGCGGATCGAGGCCAAGGGCTACACCCTGGTCCGCCTCGAGCTGCGCGACGCCACCCGCGACCTCCTGGCCGAGCACTACGCCGAGCACGAGGGCAAGCCGTTCTACGATCCGCTCGTCGAGTTCATGCTCTCGGGCCCGGTGGCGGCCCTGGTCGTCGAGGGCGAGCGCGTCATCGAGGGCTTCCGCTCGCTGGCCGGCGCCACCGACCCCACGGTCGCCGCGCCCGGCACGATCCGCGGCGACCTCGGCCGCGACTGGGGCCTGGTCGTCCAGCAGAACCTCGTCCACGGCTCCGACGCGCCCGAGTCCGCCGAGCGCGAGATCGCCATCTGGTTCCCAGCCTGAGGGCCTCTGGCCGAGGGGTGCCCGGTCAGAGGCCCGAGTGGCAGGTCTAGGCCGAGAAGGCTCCCAGGAACTGTCCCAGGGACGGCCTTCCCAGATGACCGGCCTCCTGCATGATCCCGGGGGTCTCCGGATCCGTCGCGAACGCCGTCCAGCCCTCCTCGTCCCAGTCGAAGATCGCCCAGACGCGATCCTCCTCGACGGGGTCTCGATAGACAGTGGAGCCCTTGCTCCCGTGCGATCCACGCTTGTCGGCACCCGCCGCGCCGTACACCTCCAGGAAGTGGTCCAGGTCCTTGACCTTCGTTGTCGCCAGGATCATCGTCGTCTCCCTCGCTTGGCGGGATCCGGTCGGATCCCTCCCCACCTCACCGGTGGGGTCGAAGGGGATCCTGCGCCGTCGGCGGGGTGGTGCGCATGAGGAGATCTCCTCATAGGGCGCCTCCATCTCGCTCGGTCTCGACCAGGCCCTGGTCGAACGCCCACCGGGTTGCGGCCGCACGGTTCGTCACTCCGAGCTTGCTGTAGATGTGCTGGATGTGGTTGTCGGCGGTCTTGGCCGAGATAAACAGTCGCTCGGAGATCTCGCGCGTCGTTCTTCCCTCGGCGACCAGCACGAGGACCTGCGCCTCGCGGGCTGTCAGTCCGGCCGGTCCGCGACGCTCCTGCGCGACCGCGAGCGCGCGGCGGGCCACGTCGATCTGGTGCACGGCGTACGCCGCCGCCTCGGGTAGATCCATCACCGCACCGCTGGCGCTCATCCGTTGCGCAGGTTCCTCGCCCAGCGCGTCGCGCAGTCGCTCGCCGAGCGCACCCAGCGACGGGACGTGGTGGAAGCTCGCCGGTTCGCGGGCCATGGCACCGATCAGCGTCCGCGCAACGGCCGGCCGCCCGAGGCGCTCGAACAACGCCGGGAGGCTGGCCAGGGTGATGATCAGCTGCGAGACGGCTCCGGCACGCAGGAAGGTGGCGATGGACGCGTCGAACAGGGTCAGGGCCGTCTCGAGCTGGCCGTCCGAGGTATGCATCAGCGCGGCGTCCCGGGCCACGAACCCCTCGAAGAACCCGACATCGTGGTCGGCGATGTACGCGACCGCGTCGTCCCACGTCTCGAGGGCGCGGGGTGGGTCGACCTTCGACAGGGCCAACCCACTGATCCACGAGGTGTAGGACACCCAGTACGGGTTGCCCACCTCACGGGCTGCCAGCTGCGCAGCCGGGATCAGGTGGGTGGCCTCCTCGGCCCGGCCGGCGGACTGCAGTCCGTCGATGTAGGCGGCGACGCCGTACGCTCGCCCGGCGCCTGGAAGTGCAGCCACCTCACGGGTCAGCTCGACGTAGCGGTCGAGGTTGCCGCAGTAGACCTGCCCGAGTGCCTCGATGAACGTCGCGTAGCCAGGCTCGCAGGACTCGTACCCGGGACGCGTCTCCAGTTCGGTGGCGCGGTGGGCGTTCACGGTCGCGGCCTCGGCGCGGCCCACGAAGCAGGCGTAGCCCGCCGCGGCGTACAGCCTGGGCAACCGCCTGACATCGGCTCGAGACGCCTCGTCGAGCAGCTCCTCCGCCCACCCGATCGTTTCGAACAGCTCGACCGAGAATCCCATCAGGGCGGCGTGGGCGGCCACGTCGGTGGCGACCTCGACCTCACCGCGGGCGGCGCTCCAGCGGAAGGCGGATCGCAGGTTGGCCAGCTCGTCGCGCACCCAGTCCACCTCCCGTCGCCAGCCCGGGCCGTTCCATCGTTGCCATCGGGCGGCGGCCTCGGCGGCGTAGTAGGTCGCGTGCCGCCCGCCCGCGGCCTCTCGCTCGGCGGTCGCTGTGAGCTGCTCCTCGGCGAACGTGCGGATCGTCTCGAACAAGCTGTAGCGGGTGCGGACGATGCCGTGGTGAGCGACGACCAGGGACTTGCGAACCAAGGAGTCGAGGAGACGCAGGCCCTCCACGTCGTCGGTCATCTCCCCGACCGCGCAGATGGCTTCCAGGTCGAAGCCGCCCCCGAAGACCGACG
Organism: Nocardioides sp.; assembly: GCA_036271155.1. Classification (GTDB taxonomy): domain Bacteria; phylum Actinomycetota; class Actinomycetes; order Propionibacteriales; family Nocardioidaceae; genus Nocardioides. The sequence continues at coordinate 5,635 of DATBBE010000239.1, forward strand.
CCGTCCGCAGCACGTTCTGCTCGGCGTCGTCCAGGAGGTCGTAGGACCAGCCAACGGCATGGCGAAGGGTCAGCTGGCGATCGGGTCCGTACTCCGGCCCGGTCAGGAGGCGGAACCGGTCGTCCAGCCGGTCGCGTACCTCGGCGGCGCTCATCGCCGCCATCCGGGCCGCGGCCAGCTCGATGCCGAGCGGGAGGCCGTCGAGCGTCTGACAGATGTCGGTCACGGCCCCGGCGGTCTGCTCGTCGAAGATCGCGAAGCCGGGGCGGACGGTGCGCGCTCTCTCCACGAAGAGAGTCGCAGCATCCGAGGTCACCCCACCGTCGATCGTGAGAGGCAGGACCGACACCACCGTCTCACCGGCCACCCCCAGAGCCTCGCGAGACGTCGTCATGATCGCGGGAGTCTCGGAGCGGCCGATGATCCGACCGATCGCTGCGCTGGCGGCCGCCAGGAGGTGCTCGCAGTTGTCGATCAGGACGAGCAGGCGCCGTCCGGCCATCGCGTCGGCGACGGTGTCGATGACGGGGGTGGTGCCCTGCGGAGTGATCCCCAGCGCATCGGCGATGGCGTCGGGCACGGCATCGGGGTCGCCGACCGGTGCCAGCTCGACCAGCCAGACACCCTCGGGGAACTCCTCGGCGAGGCGTGTCCCCGCGGCCACGGCCAGCCGGGTCTTGCCGACCCCGCCGACACCACTCAGGGTCACCAGCCGATGGGTGTGCACAAGGGCGGCGATGTCTCCGAGCGCCTGCTCGCGCCCGATGAGGTTCGTCGCGGGCATCGGCAGGTTGCCGCGCCGTACCTCCCGGCTCATGCGGTCAGTCTCGCACCGGTGACGCCCGATCCCGGTGTGTGGCCTGAGTACTCTGAGGCGGGTCCATGACCGAGGGGTGCGAGATGGATGACCTGACGCTGCTGGCGCAGTCGGTGCACGAGGTTCAGCGGGTCATCGCCGGGCTAGGCGACGACGAGATGGACACGGGCACCAACTGCCCGCCGTGGACGGTACGCCGCCTCGCCAGCCACGTCCTGAAGAACCAGCTCTTCTGGGCCGGCCTGGTGACCGGGCAGGAGCTGATGGCGCAGGAGGAGGCCATGGCGGCCGTGCCCTACGACGGCGAGCTCGCTCCGATCGCCGCCGAGGTCTCGGCGAAGGTAGTGGACCTGTGGAACACCGACGGTGTGCTGACCGCTGTTCACCGCACACCCTTCGGCGAGCTGCCCGGCGCCGTCGTCGTCAACTTTGCCATCATCGACGCGACCGCTCACGCGTGGGACCTCTCAGCGAGCGTCGGTAGGGCGATCGAGTTCCCAGAAGACTGGATCCCTCGACTGAGCGGTGTCGTCCAGCTGACGTGCACCGAGCACACGGTGGAGCTCGGGCTGGTCAAGCCACCGACCCGGCCGCCTTTCGACGCCACCGGCACTCAGCGGCTGATGGCCGCGGCGGGCCGAGAGCCTCAGCCTTGAGGTTGCCCGCCGAAGGCGGACGCAAAGGCCGGGCCGCTGCCGCGGTATTTGCCCAGGTCGCCCGGCGTGCCTGCCCGATCTGAGCCATGACCACTCCTAGCCTGCTGGCAAGCCCGTCGTACGCAGCGCGGGTCCATGGGGTGCAGCTCTGTTCCCCATTCCTTCCCCGGACACACCTGCGAGGCAGCCGCAATGGCGAACAGCATCATCGGCCGCGACATGGCGGTCGACCTCGGGACCGCCAACACGCTCGTCTATGTCCGCGGTCGCGGCATCATGCTCGACGAGCCGAGCGTGGTCGCGCTCAACGACACCACCGGCGAGGTCCTCGCCGTCGGCCACGAGGCCAAGCGGATGATCGGGCGTACGCCGGACAACATCACCGCCCTGCGTCCGATGAAGGACGGCGTGATCGCCGACTTCGAGGCGACCGAGCAGATGCTGCGGTTCTTCATCCAGCAGGTCCACCGCCGTCGCTACCTCGCCAAGCCACGCATGGTGATCTGCGTCCCCAGCGGCATCACCGCCGTGGAGCAGCGCGCGGTCAAGGAGGCCGGCTACCAAGCCGGTGCCCGCAAGGTCTACATCATCGAGGAGCCGATGTCGGCCGCGATCGGTGCCGGGCTGCCGGTTCACCAGGCAGCCGGGAACATGGTCGTCGACGTCGGCGGCGGCACGACCGAGGTCGCGGTGATCTCCCTGGGCGGTGTCGTCACCAGCCTGTCGATCCGCACCGCCGGAGACGAGCTGGACGCCGCGATCGTCGCCTGGATGAAGAAGGAGCACGGCCTCATGCTCGGCGAGCGCACCGCCGAGGAGGTCAAGATGACCCTCGGCTCGGCCTTCCCGACGGTCGACGAGCCCGAGGCCGAGGTCCGGGGTCGCGACCTGGTCAGTGGCCTCCCGAGGTCGGTCGTCGTCGGCAGCGCGGAGGTGCGCAAGGCCATCGAGGAGCCTCTGCACGCGATCGTCGACGCGGTGCGGTCGACCCTCGACCAGACGCCGCCCGAGCTCGCCGGCGACATCATGGACCGCGGCATCGTCCTGACCGGTGGTGGGGCGCTGCTGCGCGGGCTCGACGAGCGGATCCGGCACGAGACCGGGATGCCGGTCCATGTCGCCGAGGACCCGCTCTCGAGCGTGGCGATGGGTGCCGGCAAGTGCGTGGAGGAGTTCGAGGCGCTGCAGCAGGTCCTGGTCTCCGAACGCCGGCGGCGGTCCTGATGCCCGACCGCCTCGACCAGCGGGCCGAGCGATCACGGTTGCGCTCGCGCATGATCGCCCTGGTCCTCGCCTGCGTGACCTTGATGGTCCTCGACCACCATCCCGGCTCCGGATCGCCGCTCGAGCCGGCGCGAGACGCCATGGGGACGGTGCTGGGGCCCGTCGAGTCCGGCACGTCCACCGTGGTCCGGCCCGTCACCGCGGTCGGCAGCTGGTTCACGACGCGGCGCCACCTCCAAAGCGACGTCGCGGCGCTGGAGTCGGAGAACGCCCGGCTCAAGGCCCAGCAGGCGACCTCGGCGTACCAACGCAACCAGCTCGTCGAGTACCAAGGCCTGACCTCGGCCGCGGACAACCTCCGTCAGACCCTCGTGCCCGCCCACGTCGTGGCCTACGGGCCCGCCCAGTCGTTCTCGCGCACCGTCACGATCGACGCCGGTTCGGCCGCGGGGGTTCACCCCGACCAGACCGTCCTCAACGACCACGGCCTCGTGGGCCGGGTCCTGAGGGTCACCCGGTCGACCGCCACCGTGCTGCTGATCGTCGACTCCCAGTCGGTCGTCGGCGGCCGGGACGGCTCCTCGATGAAGGTCGGCTTCGTCCACGGCCGCGGCGGGCTCGGCGACGACGGCAGCCTCGACCTCCAGCTCGTCGACCAGACCCAGGCTCCGGCGAAGGGCGACACGATCGTCACGTGGGGGAGCAGGGACGGCGCGCCCTATGTCTCGGGTGTCCCCATCGGCCGCGTCACCGCCGTCTACGCCAGCCTGCGCGAGTCCACGCAGCGCGCGGTGATCCAGCCCTACGTCGACTTCGGCGCGCTCGACCTGGTCGGCGTGGTCGTCCCGTCGGGCACGCGGAGCGACCGGGGTGTCATCCAGGCCGACGGGAGTCTGCGATGAGGTCTCCCCGAGCGGTCGGCGCCGCCGTCGCCGCCGGGCTCGTGCTGGTCGCGCTCGTGCTGCAGGTCGCGGTCTTCCCCCATGTCACGTGGGAGGGGATCGTTCCGGACCTCTGCCTGCTCGTCGTCGTCGCGGCCGCTCTGGTGCAGGGGCCGGCGTTCGCCGCCACGCTCGGCTTCTTCGCCGGTCTGATGCTCGACCTCGCCCCGCCCGCAGACCACGTCGCCGGACGCTGGGCGCTGGCCCTGGTGGTCGTCGGGTGCGTCGCCGGGCTGATGAGACAGGACACCCGCATGCCGCTCGGCACCGTCGTGGCCACGGTCGCGGCCTCGTCCTTCGTGGGTACGTCGGTCTATGCGCTCTCCGGCCTGGTGCTCGCAGACTCGGTAGGCAGCCCGGGTGTCCTCGCCCGTGTCGTGATCGTGGCCCTGCTGTGGGACGTCGCGCTCACCCCGCTGGTGCTGCCGCCGCTGATGCGTCTGCTCACCCGGGTGGAGCCCGCGAGCGCCCGATGACTCCTTCCACCTCGCGCGGGCCCGGGGCCGAGCGGTCGCGGCTGCGCCTCGTCGTCGTCCGGGTGCTCGTCTTCTCGCTCTTCGCCACCCTGTTCGCGCGGCTCTACTACCTCCAGGTCGTCTCGGGAGACTCCTACCGGAAAGCCGCGGCGTCCCAGTCGCTGCGTGAGGTGGTGGTCCAACCCCAACGCGGGCTCATCGTCGACGACCAGGGCCGGCCGTTGGTGGCCAACAGCACTGCCTGGGAGGTCTCCGTCGACCGCACGCTGCTGTCCCGGATGTCCCACCGGGAGCGCGCTGTGGCGCTGCGGCGGCTCGCGCACGCGGTCGACACCCCCGAGAAGCGGATCAAGCATGCACTGACCACCTGGAACGGCTCGCCCTACCAGCCGGTGCCGGTGGCCACCGACGTCCGCCAGGCCGTCGCCCTCCGGATCCTGGAGGAGCCGGAGGACTACCCGGCGGTCGTCGCCCAGCAGCAGAGCCAGCGCTCCTACCCTCGGCCGTACGGCGTGAACCTCGCCGACATCGTCGGCTACCTCAGCCCCATCACGGCCGGTGAGCTGAAGCGGGCCCATCGCGACCACGACACCTCGCTGAACGCCGCGAGCACCGTCGGCCGAGCGGGCATCGAGGAGGAGTACGACCGCTACCTGCGCGGCCGGCCGGGCTACCAGAAGGTCGCTGTCGACTCGATGGGCCGCGTGCTGGGCCAGGAGGGCCAGGTCCGGAGCCGTCCCGGCGACACCTTGGTCACCTCGATCGACGCGCGGGTCCAGGGCGTGGCCGAGAAGGCTCTGCACCAGGCCATCACCACCGCGCGGGCGACGTACGACCCGGTCACCCACCGCAACTACCGCGCCGACTCCGGGGCCGCCATCGTGCTCCAGGCCAAGACCGGCCGGGTGGTCGCGATGGCCAGCCAGCCGACCTACGACCCGAGTGAGTGGGTCGGCGGCATCACCCGCAAGCAGCTGGCCGCGCTGTACTCGCAGAAGGCCGGCGACCCCCTGCTCTCGCGCGCCTACCAGGGCCAGTTCGCCCCCGGCTCGACGTGGAAGCCGTTCATGACCGTCGGGGCGTTCAACCACGGCTACGGGCCGAACTCCCGCCTGGACTGCTCCTCGGGGTTCCAGGTCGGCAACCGCCTGTTCCACAACTACGAGTCGGAGTCCTACGGGATGATCGACTTCGCCGAGGCCCTGCAGGTCTCCTGCGACACGTTCTTCTACCGGGTCGGCTACCACTTCTGGTCGCTGTTCGGTCAGGACCCCACCGACGTCAACGCCCGCGACCCCCTGGTGGACGAGGCGAAAGCGTTCGGGTTCGGCCGGCCGACCGGGATCGACGTCCCGGGTGAGGCCGCCGGCCGGATCGCCGACCGGCACTGGAAGCTCGCCTACTGGAAGTCGATGAAGGGCTACTACTGCCGCATCGACCAGCATCCGCCGGCCGGCACCAGCGCCTACCTGAGGCTGTTCGCCCACGAGTTCTGCCTGGAGGGCAGCTACTACCGAGCCGGTGACGCCGTGAACTTCGCGATCGGGCAGGGCGACACGCTGGTCACTCCGCTCCAGCTGGCCCGGGCCTACGCCGCGCTGTCGAACGGCGGCACCCTCTACGAGCCGAGGATCGCCAAGGCGGTCGTCAGCCCGAGCGGCCAGGTGGTCAGACGGATCCAGCCCCGGGTGCAGGGCCACGTGAAGGACCCCGCCCACGCGATCTCCTACGTCACCAACGCCCTGCTCGGCACCGCCAAGACCGGCACCATGGAGTGGAAGATGGAGGGCTTCCCGCTGGACCGGGTCCACATCCGCTCCAAGACCGGGTCGGCCGAGGTCTACGGCAAGCAGTCGACCTCCTGGGTCGCCTCCTACGACCGCAACTACGTCGTCCTCATGATGGTCACCCAGGGCGGCACCGGCTCGGGTACGTCGGGCCCCGGCGTACGCCGCATCTGGGAGGCGCTGTACGGCGTCCACGGGTCGAGCGTCGAGCCCAAGGACGCCGCGATCCCCGGCGTCGTCGAGCCGGACGCACTGCCGTCGTTCCAGCCCGACGGTGCCATCCTGCCGCCCCGGGTGACGCACACCTCCGAGAGGAACCAGCCGTGACCGGACGCCTGCGCACCCCTGGGATCGACTGGATCCTGATGCTGTCGGTGCTCGCACTCCTCGTGCTCGGCACGCTCCTGGTCTGGTCGGCCACCTCCCACCAGGACGACCTGAACGGCGGCGACCCCACGGCGTACCTGCGCAAGCAGCTGGTCAACGTCTGCATCGGCCTGGTGCTGATGGTGGTCGTGATGGCCACCGACCACCGCTGGGTGCGGATCGTCGCGCCGCTGGTCTACCTCGCCTCCATCGGCGGTCTGGTGCTGGTGCTCACGATGGGTTCCACCGTCAACGGCTCGAAGTCGTGGATCGACCTCGGGGGCATGTCGATCCAGCCCTCGGAGTTCGCCAAGCTGGCCGTGGTGATCGGGATGGCTCTCCTGGTCGCCGAGCGCAACGAGGGACGCCGCAGCCGCGTCGGGGCGACCGAGGTGATCGGCATGTTGGTCATCGCCGGCGTGCCTGCGGCCCTGATCATGCTGCAGCCGGACCTCGGGACCTTGCTGGTGCTGTCGGCCACGGTGTTCGGGGTGCTGGCCGTCGCCGGCGCGCCGCGGCGCTGGCTGGCATGCCTGTTCGCCGTGGGAGTGACCGGGGGCGTGGCGGCGTTCGCCGGCCATCTGCTGAAGCAGTACCAGATCGACCGCTTCCTGGCCTTCACCGATCCCGGCCTGGACCCGCGCGGCGCCGGCTACAACACCGAGCAGGCGCGCATCGCCGTCGGCAACGGCGGACTCTTCGGCCAGGGTCTCTTCCACGGCTCCCAGACGCGGGCCGCCTTCGTGCCCGAGCAGCACACCGACTTCATCTTCACCGTCGCCGGCGAGGAGCTCGGCCTGGTCGGCTCGGCCGTCCTGATCGGTCTGCTGGGCGTGGTGATCTGGCGGACGCTGGCCATCTCCGCACTCTCCACCGACGTGTTCGGCCGGGTCGCTGCGGCCGGCATCGCCTGCTGGCTCGGCTTCCAGGCCTTCCAGAACATCGGGATGTGCCTGGGGATCATGCCGGTGACCGGCGTACCCCTCCCGTTCGTGTCGTACGGCGGGTCCTCGATGTTCGCCGGCATGCTCGCCGTCGGCCTGCTGCAGAACATCCACCTGCGCACCACCGCGTCGATGCCCACGCGCTACGCCCGGCCGACGCGCAGCCTTCAGCCGACGGTGTACTGACTGCAGACGAACCGGTTGTCGGCATCGAAGTAGATCTGGACGTTCGTGTGCTTCTGCTGGACGCAGTAGATGAGGGCGGAGACGCACGTGCTGACGGGCAGCATGACGGTCTGTCCCTGAGCCTGACGCGTCGCGTTCACGGAGTTGCTGATCGACGTACACACCTGGTTGGTGTGGAAGAAGTCGTACAACGCAAACCACTGGGCGTCGGAGTTGTCCAGCAGGATGGTCGCCTCTCCCTTCCACGACATGATCGGCTCGCCGGCGTGGGCGGGGCCGCCGATCCCGAGAGCCGTGACTCCCGCGACCGCCAACGTGGCGGCTCCGGCGACGGCCCGTCTGCCGATGTTGCGGCCTGTCTTCGTCTCGGTGCGGTTCATCGTGGTCTCCTCGAAGTCGGTGGTCGGTGCAGGACCGGCAAGACCACAAGGGTGGCCCGGCGGTTGCGCCGCGTCTGTCCCCTTGCTGACAGGTGAATGGGTCTCGCGTCCAGGGCTGGGGTTGGGAACCGCGTCCGGGTCGAGGTCGCTGACGCCGGCGGAGACTGGACTCCGCCGTGGCGCCCCGGCCCGCTTGTCCGAGCGCGGTCGCCGCACCGGCGCCACGGCTGTCCTGACGTCTCCACCCCCGCCAGCGCCCTCCGCCCGGCCACGGGTTCCGAGCAGCCCAGGTCGGCGAGAGGGGAAGAAAAACCTGGAACCTCCGAAGAGTCCTGTACCCGGAGCTTTCTCTCCACCGCCGACCTGGACTGGGCCCGACGGTGTGCACGGGAGGAGGCAGGCGGCGGTGCCGGAGACGTCAGGACAGCCGTGGTCCCCCACGCCCACCGCGTACAGACCTACCGAGGCTGGCGCCACGGCGGAGTCCAGTCTCCGGTACCGCCGACTGACTCCACCCGGGCACACCACCCACCCCCAGCCCTGGACGCACAAACCTCCCGCCGAAGGCGGAAACCCACGCCGGAGGCGGAACCCTCAGGAGTAGAACGCGTCGATGACCTCGGCGTAGTTGCCCTCGACGACGTTGCGCTTCACCTTCATCGAGGGGGTGAGCTCGCCGGACTCGACGGACAGGTCGTGGTCGAGCAGCTGCCACTTCT
>DATBBE010000240.1:0-30245 GCA_036271155.1 Nocardioides sp.
ATCCCGTGCCGTCGGGCTGGCCAACGGCAGCAACCCGATCCCGATCGTGATCCCGTGTCATCGGGTGATCGGGGCCGACGGCACCCTCACCGGCTACGCCGGCGGCATCGAGCGCAAGCAGACCCTCCTCGAGCTCGAGCAAGACGCCCTCTTCTGACGCCGAAGGGACAGGTCTCCGCCCCCGAGGGGACAGGTCTCCGCCCCCGAGGGGACAGGTCTCCGCCCCCGAGGGGGCATTTCCCCTGGGCGCACCCAAGGCGCTGTCGAAGGGAGAACTGTCCCTTCGGCCCGGGAGAAGTGCCCCTTCGGCTATTCGGCGGCAGCTCGCCGCAGCGATTCCGAGAGTCGCTCCGCGGCGGCGACGACGGCGGGTGCGTGCATCCGGCCCGGCTGGCGCGAGAGGCGCTCGAGCGGCCCGCTCACCGAGACCGCGGCGACGATCTTGCCCGAGGGGGAGCGCACGGGAGCCGACACCGACGCCACGCCCTGCTCGCGCTCGCCGACCGACTGGGCCCAGCCACGGCGGCGGATGCCGGAGAGAGCGGCTGCCGAGAACGCGGCGTTCTGCAGGCCGCGATGGATGCGCTCGGCGTCCTCCCAGGCCAGCAGCACCTGAGCGGCGGAGCCCGCACGCATCGTGAGCTGCGAGCCGACCGGGATCGTGTCGCGCAGGCCGGAGGGACGCTCGGCGGCGGCGACGCAGACGCGGTACTCACCCTGGCGCCGCCACAGCTGTGAGGACTCCCCGGTGATGTCGCGAAGCCGCGCGAGCACGGGCCCTGCGGTGGCGAGCAGACGGTCCTCACCGGCTGCGACGGACAGCTCCGCGAGGCGGGGGCCGAGCACGAACCTGCCCTGCAGGTCGCGGGCCACGAGCCGGTGGTGCTCCAGGGCCACCGCCAGTCGGTGCGCCGTCGGCCGTGCAAGGCCGGTGGCGGTGACCAGGCCGGCCAGGGTGGCAGGGCCCGACTCGAGAGCGGTGAGCACGAGCGCCGCCTTGTCGAGCACCCCCACGCCGCTGGTGTTGTCCATATAGCAATACTGCCGTCTCAGATCATGGGACGCAAGTTGTATCGTGGGTGCCTACCCCAAGAGTTTCTGTGAGCCCCCGAAGGAGGCAGCCATGGGCAGGACCCTGGCCGAGAAGGTCTGGGACGAGCACGTCGTCCGGTCGTCCCCACCAGGCAGCGGCGAGCCCGACCTCCTCTACATCGACCTCCACCTGATCCACGAGGTCACCTCCCCACAGGCCTTCGACGGACTCCGGCTCGCCGGCCGTCCGGTACGCCGCCCCGACCTCACGGTGGCCACCGAGGACCACAACGTGCCGACCATCGACTGGGACCAGCCGATCAAGGATCCCGTGAGCCGCACCCAAGTCGAGACCCTGCGCCGCAACACCGAGGAGTTCGGGATCCGGCTCCACCCTCTCGGCGACCTCGACCAGGGGATCGTCCACATCATCGGCCCGCAGCTGGGGCTCACCCAGCCCGGCATGACCATCGTCTGCGGCGACTCCCACACCTCGACGCACGGGGCCTTCGGGGCCCTCGCCTTCGGCATCGGCACGTCCGAGGTCGAGCACGTGCTGGCCACCCAGACGCTTCCGCAGGCCCGGCCCAAGACCATGGCGGTGACCGTCACCGGCGCGCTGCCGGACGGCGTGACCGCCAAGGACCTCGTGCTCACGCTGATCGCCCACACCGGCACCGCCGGCGGCCAAGGGTACGTCGTGGAGTACCGCGGGCCGGCGATCGAGGCGCTGTCGATGGAAGGGCGCATGACGGTCTGCAACATGAGCATCGAGTGGGGCGCCAAGGCCGGACTGATCGCTCCCGACGAGACGACGTTCTCCTACCTCGAGGGCCGACCCGAAGCCCCCCGGGGTTCTGACTGGGAGGCGGCCGTCGAGCACTGGAAGGGCCTCGTCACCGACGACGACGCCGAGTTCGACCAGGAGATCGAGCTGGACGCGAGCACGATGACCCCGTTCGTCACCTGGGGCACCAACCCGGGTCAGGGTGTCCCGCTCTCCGGCTCGGTCCCCGACCCGGACAGCTTCGACGAGGAGGGCGACCGGGTCGGTGCCCACAAGGCCCTGGAGTACATGGGCCTCGACGCCGGGACGCCGATGCGCGAGATCGCGATCGACACCGTCTTCGTCGGGTCGTGCACCAACGGCCGGATCGAGGACCTCCGTGCCGCCGCCGCCGTCGTCGCCGGCCGCCGGGTCGCCGACGGCACGCGGATGCTCGTCGTCCCGGGCTCCGCGCGCGTGCGTCTCCAAGCCGAGGACGAAGGTCTCGACGTGGTCTTCAAGGAGGCCGGCGCCGAGTGGCGTGGCGCCGGCTGCTCGATGTGTCTGGGCATGAACCCCGACCAGCTCGCGCCACAGGAGCGCAGCGCCTCGACGTCCAACCGCAACTTCGAAGGACGTCAGGGAAAGGGGGGCCGCACCCACCTGGTGTCGGTGCCCGTTGCCGCGGCGACCGCCATCCGCGGCACCCTCAGCTCGCCGGGTGATCTCGACCCCGTCGCGACCACGACCTCAGGAGCCCGGTGATGGACGCCTTCAGTTCTCACACAGGCATCGGCGTCCCGCTGCGGCGCAGCAACGTCGACACCGACCAGATCATCCCGGCGGTCTACCTCAAGCGCGTGACGCGCACCGGCTTCGAGGACGGCCTCTTCGCCGCATGGCGCAACGACCCGTCGTTCGTGCTGAACCGCAAGCCGTACGACGCGGGCACGGTGCTCGTCGCGGGCCCTGACTTCGGCACCGGCTCCTCACGAGAGCACGCAGTCTGGGCCTTGCAGAACTACGGCTTCAAGGTCGTGATCTCGCCCCGCTTCGGCGACATCTTCCGCGGCAACTCAGGCAAGGCGGGCCTGCTGACAGCGCAGGTCGACGACAAGGTCGTGCTCCGGCTGTGGGAGCTCCTCGAAGCCGAGCCCGGTACGACGATCAGCGTCGACCTCACCGCCCGCACCGTCCGCGCCGGTGACGGCCCGGGCGCGGTCGAAGACTCCTTCGACATCGACGACTACACGCGATGGCGGCTGCTCGAGGGGCTCGACGACATCTCCCTGACTCTCGCCCACGACGCCGACATCGCGGCGTTCGAGGCTGGTCGGCCGAGCTGGAAGCCCGCGACCCTCTGAGGCTCGGTGTACCCGTGCCACGCGATTTCCCAACCAGACAAGGGAAATCCGCACCGACCGGCGGACATCGATCCACCGGGAGGATGGCGCGACAAGCGTGCGTTATGCCCCAGATGCGCTCAGTTGAGCCGGATTCTCGGAAAAAACCTCCGACAGACCCGGCGTGGTGATTGTGGGGAACGCGCTGGTTACCTAGCGTTCGTCGCAGAAGCCGGGCAAAAGGGCCGGCCATGATCGTTCATTGGAAGGGAAGCCGTGAACAAGTCACAGCTCATCGACGCGCTCGCCGCGCGTTACGAGGGGAACCGCAAGCAGGCTCAGCACGCTTTGGAGTCTGTCCTGGACACGATCACGCGCGAGGTGTCCAAGGGCGAGAAGGTCGCCATCACGGGCTTCGGTTCGTTCGAGAAGCGGGTGCGTGAGGCCCGCTGGGTCCGCAACCCCCAGACCGGTGCTCGGATCAAGGCCAAGAAGACGGCCGTTCCGAAGTTCACCGCGGGTGCAGACCTGAAGAACGTCGTGTCGGGTGCCAAGAAGCTGCCCAAGCTCACGCTGGCCGCAGGCACCGCCGCAGCCAAGAAGGCTGCTCCGGCCAAGAAGGCCACGGCCAAGAAGACGACGGCCAAGAAGGCGCCGGCGAAGAAGGCGGCTCCGGCCAAGAAGGCGCCGGCGAAGAAGGTGACAGCCAAGAGGACGCCGGCGAAGAAGGCGGCTCCGGCCAAGAAGGCGCCGGCGAAGAAGGTGACCGCCAAGAAGGCGGCCCCGGCCAAGAAGGCGCCGGCGAAGAAGACGGTCGCGAAGAAGGCTCCGGCCAAGAAGGCGGCGGCGAAGAAGGCCCCCGCCAAGAAGGCAACGGCCAAGAAGACCGCGAAGAGGACTGCCAAGAAGTCCTGACCGCACGACCACACGTGGGGGCCGCCGGAGATCCGGCGGCCCCTTCGTCGTACAACCAGCACTGAGCAGGCCAGCACCGATCAGGCCAGCATCGCCAGGCGGGTGTGCGATCCCAGGCCGAGGGTCGCGGCCTCGGTGAGAGCCTGCGCGTCGTCGACATCGCGACGGAGTGTGGGCAGGTCGCCGGGGATCTCGAGCGCTCCCGCCTCGAGATGGGCCGCCCGCGAGCCCATGCCGAACTGGGGCCGGAACAGGTCGTACGTCGCGGTGTAGAGAGTGGTGCCTATGCCGTCCTGGTCGGTGACGAACGCTGCCCCCGCATGACCCTCGCGTGTCCGCAGTGCCTCGTCGAGGTCAGCGGAGCGGAGCGCCGGCAGGTCGGCGCACACCGCAACCGGGGTGGCGTCCGGCCAGCGGCGCCGGCCCTCCGCGGCGGCCAGCCGGAGCGACTCGTTCAGGTCGCCGTCGACACCGTCGGGGATCGTCTCGCATCCGGCCCGGCGAAGATCGTCGGCGAAGTGTGCGTCGTCGGTCACGGCGAGGACCGTGTGGACCTCGTCGGCGGCGAGGCAGGCACGCGCGGTGTCGAGGGCGAAAGCAGCCGCGAGGGCCCGGCGTCGTTGCGGGTCGACCTCGAGCCGTGACTTGCCGCGCGCCGGCGGTTTGACCGGCAGCAGGACCACGTACGACGCGCTCATCGTGACGATCCTGACAGGCGCGAGATGGTGAGCCGTGACCGAGTAGCCTTTCCCGGACGCCGGCCGGAGACATGCCGATGGGCTGGATGATCGAGTGCCACGACGGGAGGGCTCAGGTGGGAGTGCGACCCGTGCGACCGCTGCAGCAGAAGCGAGGGTGGGCCTTCAACCTCGCGGTGCCGGTCGTGAAGCCGGTGCTGTTCGCCACGACGAAGCGCACCTGGATCGACGGCGAGAAGATCCCGGCGACTGGCGGCTGCATCCTCGTGTTCAACCACGTCTCTCACGTCGACCCGCTCACCGCCGCCCACATCGTCTACGACCACGGGCGCATGCCCCGCTACCTTGCCAAGTCCGGGCTGTTCAAGAACCCCGCGCTGGCGTACTTCCTGAAGGGCGCCGGACAGATCCCGGTCGAGCGGCTCAGCAAGAACGCCAAGGGTGCCTTCGATGCAGCCGTGGCTGCGGTGCGTGCGGGTGAGTGCGTCGTGGTCTACCCGGAGGGCACGCTGACCCGCGACCCGGACCTGTGGCCGATGGCCGGGAAGTCCGGCGCCGCGAGGATCGCCCTGGAGACCGGGTGTCCGGTGATCCCCGTGGGGCAGTGGGGCGCTCACCATCTGCTGTATCCCTATGCCAAGAAGCCCCACCTCTTCCCGCGCACGCAGATCACGATGAAGGTCGGCGACCCGGTGCCCCTGGACGACCTCCGCGAGCAGCCGCACACCACGAAGACGGTCAACGAGGCCACCCGCCGGATCATGGCCGCGCTCACCGACCTGGTCGCCGAGCTACGCCACGAGGCTCCTCCTGCGGAGCGGTTCGACCCGCGCCGGGCCGGAGTCCGCGAGACCGGCGACCCGAAGAAGGGCGCATGACCCAGGTCTCGGTGCTGGGCGCAGGGTCCTGGGGCACGGCGTTCTCCCTGGTGCTCGCCGACGCGGGCAACGACGTCACCTTGTGGGCGCGTCGGGAGGAGGTCTGCGAGACGATCAACCAGCGCCGCGAGAACACCGACTACCTGCCGGGCGTCGAGCTGCCGCCGACCGTCACCGCGACCCATGACACCGAGCGTGCGCTGGCCGGAGCCGAGGTCGTGGTGTTCGCGGTGCCGTCCCAGACCTTCCGCGCGAACCTCGAGCGGTGGGCGCCGTACATCCCGCAGACGTCGGTGATGGTCTCGCTGATGAAGGGCGTCGAGCTCGGCACGCTTCGCCGGATGAGCGAGGTCGTGGGCGAGGTGACCGATGCCGCGCCCGATCGGGTCGCGGTCGTCAGCGGCCCGAACCTCTCCCACGAGATCGCCCAGCGGGAGCCCGCCGCGTCCGTCGTCGCCTGCACCGACGAGGACGTCGCCCAGCGGGTGCAGCATCTCGTGCACGGGCCGGTCTTCCGGCCGTACACGAGCGTCGACGTCGTCGGCTGCGAGCTCGGCGGGGCCTACAAGAACGTGGTGGCGCTCTCGGTCGGGATGGCAGTCGGGCTCGGGTTCGGGGACAACACGACCGCGTCGCTGATCACCCGCGGTCTGGCCGAGACCGCACGCCTGGCAATGGCGATGGGAGCCAACCCGCTGACCCTGATGGGCCTCGCCGGGCTCGGCGACCTGGTCGCGACGTGCTCCTCGCCGTTGTCGCGCAACCGGACCTTCGGAGAGAAGCTCGGCCTCGGCATGACCACGGGCGAGATCGTCGCCTCGAGCCGCCAGGTGGCCGAGGGGGCGAAGTCGTGCTCCTCGCTGCTCGCGCTCGCGCAGCAGGTCGGCGTGGACGCCCCGATCGCCGAGCACGTCGAGGCCGTGGTCGACGGCCGGATGACGGCGCCGGAGATGATGGAGTCCTTCATTCGTCGTGAGACGAAGGCTGAGACCGACTGACGCCGACTCGGCGCAAAGTGGCAGTCAGAACTCGCTGAGTCGGCGCTCAGAGGCGGGGCGGAATCACGCCGAGTCGTCATCTGCCGACTCGGCGTTCAGGTGGCAGAGGTCAGGGCCGCAGCCAGGTCGCGCCACAGATCCTCGACGTCCTCGACCCCGACACTGAGGCGCACGAGCGAGTCGGGGATCGTCGCGGGCTCGGACTTCCACCGGCGACGCCGCTCGAAGGTCGACTCCACGCCGCCCAGCGAGGTCGCGTGCACCCACAGCGACGTCGACCTCACCAGGAGATCGGCGGCGTCGGGACCGTCGGCCAGGACGATCGAGACGATCCCCCCGAAGCCGGGGTAGCGAACCTCCTCGACGGCGCGGTGCCCGCGCAGCCTCTCGACCAGCTCGCGTGCGTTGCTCTCGGCGCGCTCGACGCGCAGGTGGAGCGTCCGCAGACCGCGCAGCGCAAGCCATGCCTCGAGGGTGCCGGGAACCGCTCCGGCCAGGTCGCGGCGACCCTTGAGTACGTCGTAGAGCTGGTCGTCGCCGGTCACGACCGCACCGAGCATCGCGTCCGCGTGTCCTGAGAGGTACTTCGTGGCCGAGTGGACGACGATGTCGGCGCCCAGGGTGAGGGGCAGCTGACGCAACGGCGTCGCGAAGGTGTTGTCGACGACGACGTGTGCGCCGGACTCGTGGGCGGCCGTTGCGATCGTCTCGATGTCGGCGAGCTCGAGCGCCGGGTTGGTCGGCGACTCGAGCCACACCAGGGCCGCGTCCGCGCAGGCGCGCACCACGGCAGCGGTGTCGGTGACGTCGACGAGCCGGGCGGTGAGCCGACCGCGCGCCTCGAGGTCTGCAAGCTGCATCACCGACCCGTTGTACGCGTGCCGGGGCGCGACGACGGTGGTGCCCTGCCCGACCAGGTCGAGCACCGTCGCCACCGCCGCCAGGCCGGAGGAGAAGGCCAGGCAGCGGCCGCCCTCCAGGGCGCCGAGCACCTCCTCGAACGCCGTCCACGTCGGGTTTCCGTAGCGCCCGTACTCCAGGTCGCCGGTGGCGCCGTACGTCGACGCCATCGTGATCGGGACGTTCAGGGGCTGGTCGGGCTCGTGCGGCGGGCGTCCGGCGGCCACGGCGGTGGTGGCGGGGGACCAGGTCTCGTCTGCCATGGTTGCTGAGCGTACGGCGAGGGGATCGGGGCCCGATCCCGCCCCCGGATAGGGTCGGTCCGGTGAGCGAGCCCCACACGGAACCTCGCAGGCCCCGCGTCGCGATCGTCTTCGGGGGCAGGTCCAGCGAGCATGCGATCAGCTGTGTGACGGCCGGCAGCGTGCTCGACGCGATCGACCGGTCCGCGTACGACGTGGTCCCGATCGGGATTGCGCAGGACGGTCGCTGGGTGCTGGAGTCCGGCGACACCGATCGGCTGCGGATCACCGGACCCGACCAGCTGCCCGAGGTCGACGGCAACCGAGCCTCGATCGCGTTGCTGCGCGAGTCGGCCGGCGCCGACCTGGTCGTGCACGAGCCTGCGCAGCCGCCGCAGACGCTCGGCGAGGTCGACGTGGTGTTCCCGTTGCTCCACGGCCCGTGGGGTGAGGACGGCACGATCCAGGGCATGTTCGAGATGGCCGGCGTGCGCTACGTCGGGGCCGGGGTGCTGGCCAGTGCGGTCGGCCTGGACAAGGCCTACGCGAAGGTCGTGCTGCGGGCGGCCGGTCTGCCCGTGCTGCCGTCGGTGACTGTCACGGCGCGTGAGTGGTACCGCGACCCCGACGGCATCCGGCACCGGGTGGCCGACCTCGGCTACCCGCTGTTCGTCAAGCCGGCGCGGGCCGGCTCGAGCATGGGCATCAGCAAGGTGCACGACGCCTCCGAGCTCGACGCGGCCGTCGAGGAGGCTCACCGGCACGACCCCAAGGCGCTCATCGAGCAGGCGGCGGTGGGGGCACGCGAGATCGAGTGCGGCGTGCTCGAGGCGCTCGACGGGACTCCGGAGACCAGCGTGCCGGCCGAGATCATCGTCGGTGGCGAGCACGAGTTCTACGACTTCGCCGCGAAGTACCTGCCCGAGGAGCACACCGAGCTCGAGGTGCCCGCCGACCTGCCCGAGGCGACCGCGGCCGAGCTCCGCGAGCTTGCGATCCGGGCCTTCGAGGCGATCGGCTGCGAGGGCCTCGCCCGTGTGGACTTCTTCGTCCTGGCCGACGGCTCGGTGGTGCTCAACGAGATCAACACGATGCCGGGCTTCACTCCGACGTCGATGTACCCGCGGATGTGGGCCGCGACAGGTGTCGACTACCCGGCCCTGGTGGACCGGCTGATCCGGCTGGCCCTGCGGCGTACGACGGGCCTGCGCTGAGCGGTCGTCGGTCTTGGGCTGGCGCTGTCGGGATACCCGGCTCACCGGGTATCCCGTCGCTTCTCAGGGGTTGCAACCCCTGAGAAGCGACGGAACTCCCCGGGGGCTGTGATCCGTGGGACAGAAGGTACGTCGGGTCGGAAGGCTCAGACGCAGCGGTGAACCAGCGTGAGGTACTGCTTGACGATCGGTGCCAGCTCGACCTCGGCAGCTGCCAGGGAGCCACCCCGGTACTTCGCGGGCACGGTCAGCTGGAGCACCGGCCGGTAGCCGACGGTGCTCAGGACGACATCGACGGAGTTGTCGGCGGCCTGCTGCGGCGGGACGAACCAGCCGACACCGTCTGCCACCATGCACCGCGACGTGCGGGTGAGCCCGGCCGGGGTGCCGACGCCGCACTGGGCGACGATCGCCGGGTCGCCCCAGGCGCCGGCCAGGGCGGCCGCGGGCTGGGTCTTGCGGCGGGACTGACCGGCAAGCTTGGCGGGCAGCGCGTTGACGAGCCGCTCACAGACCGCCTGGTCAGCCGCGGTGAGCCGCAGGGTGGGGATGCTCACGGGTTCCTTGCCGCACGCGACGAGCAGCAGGCTCAGGCACGCGAGCGCCGTGGAGAGACGCGCACCCCGGGACCGCCTGGGCGACCCGGGGCGCAGCAAGGTTGCGGTCAAGTCAGGTCAGGTCAGGTCAGATGTGGACGACGGGGCAGGTGAGGGTGCGGGTGATGCCGTCGAGGTTCTGCACCCGGGAGACGACCAGCTTGCCGAGCTCGTCGACGTTGCGCGCCTCGGCTCGGACGATCACGTCGTAGGGGCCGGTGACGTCCTCGGCGAGCGTCACGCCCTTCACCTGGGCGATCTCGCGGGCCACCTCGGCGGCCTTGCCGACGTCGGTCTGGATGAGGATGTACGCCTGGACGACCATGGTTGTCTCCTCTGCGCAGGGGATGGGGAGTCGGTGCCTGTGCGGGGAACCGTCGCGCACAACCTACCCTGCAGTACGCCGGGATCGACAGGTCGCCCCGGCGGGGGAGGGGCCGCGCCGCGGCCTGATCTGGTGGGATGGACCGTATGGCGTTCCCAGGTGACGCGACCGTCTCGGAGGCCGGAGAGTTCCCGCTGATCGAGCGGCTCCGTGAGGTGTTCCCGCAGGGCGAGCAGGTGCTGGTCGGACCCGGAGACGACGCGGCCGTGCTGCGCATCCGCAACGGCCATGTCGTGATGTCGACCGACCTGCTGGTCGAGGGCCGGCACTTCCGCCGGGACTGGGCCGCAGCCGCCGACATCGGCCACCGGGCGGCCGCCGCGAACCTCTCCGACATCAACGCGATGGGCGGACGCGCTCACTCGTTGACGATCGGGCTCGCCACTCCCCGCGACGTCCTCGCGCAGTGGGCGCTGGACTTCGCCCAGGGCTTCGCCGACGAGTGCGCCCTGGTCGACGCCTCGGTCGTCGGCGGCGACCTGACCTCGGCCGACACACTGGTCATCGCGGTGACGGTGCTCGGCTCGTGCACCGAGTCCCCGGTGCTGCGCTCGGGGGCCGAGCCGGGCGACGTGCTGGCACTGTGCGGCCGGCAGGGCTGGGCCGCCGGCGGGCTGGCCGTGCTGGGCCGCGGCTTCCGCTCCCCGCGGGTGCTGGTCGACGCCTACCGCCGCCCCGAGCCGCCGTACGACGCCGGGCCCGCCGCCGCACGAGCGGGTGCGACCTCGATGATCGACATCTCCGACGGTCTCCTGGCCGAGGCGCGGCACCTCGCCGAGGAGTCCGGGGTGGCGATCGACGTGCGCCGCGACGCCTTCGAGATCCCCGAGCCCCTCCAGGCCGTCGCGGCGGCGACCGGCGCGGAACCACTCAGCTTCGTCCTGGGCGGCGGAGACGACCACGCCCTGCTGGCGACGTTCCCGTCTCCGGACGTGCCGGAAGGGTGGACCGTCATCGGCTCCGTCAGCGATGGCTCCGGTGTCACCGTCGACGCGACGGCGTACGACGGACCGACCGGGTGGACGCACTTCTAGGCCGTCCACGAGCCGCAGCACCCCGAGCGGCACCGCCCCCACCTACCCGCGCGCCACCCAGCATGAAGCCCCGGACCGATCGGTCCGGGGCTTCATGGAGAAGTCAGTCGTCGCAGGTCAGCGGGAGACTTTGCCGGCCTTGAGGCAGCCGGTGCAGACGTTGAGGTGCTTGTGGGTGCCGTTCACCGTGGCCCGCACGCGCTGGATGTTGGGGTCGAAGCGCCGCTTGGTGATCTTCTTCGACCACGGCCGGTTGTTGCCGAAGGTCGGCTTCTTGGCGCAGATGTCGCAGACGGCAGCCACGGGTGACACTCCTGGTTCAGACGGGTCGGGGCCCACGTACGGCGGGCAACCGGGACAGAATATCCGACGCACCCGCACGCGGACGAATCAGTGACCCACCACGGCTCGCACTACCCTGGCAGCCGCCCGACCGTCTCGGGCACGAGTTCCCGAGGAGCGTAGGGCACACGATGGAAGCACCCACCGGCGGCGGGATCGACCTGGCGGTCGTCCGGCGCTTCGTGGACGTCGCGGTCGATGCCCTGGCCGCAGCGCGCGAGGAGATCGACGCGCTCAACGTCTACCCGGTGCCCGACGGCGACACCGGTACGAACATGTATCTCACGATGAGCGCCGCCCGCGACGCCATCCATCAGACGGGGGTCGGCGACCAGGACGTGCCGACGGCTCTCGCCGCCTTCCGCCGGGGAGCGCTGCTCGGTGCCCGGGGCAACAGCGGAGTGATCCTCAGCCAGCTCCTCGGCGCCCTCGTCGCCCGGATCGGCCGGGCCCAGCCCGGCGAGCGCAACGCCGTGGTGATGGCCGAGGCGATGGCCGAGGCCACACAGGCGGCGTACGCCGCGGTGGGCACCCCCGTCGAGGGCACGATCCTCACCGTCGCGCGCGCCGCCTCCGAGGCCGCCGTACGGCGTGCCGACGACCCGCGGGCGAGGGCCCGCGACGTCTTCGAGGCGGCGGCCGCTGCGGCACGGGAGGCCCTCGCGCACACGCCCGAGCAGCTCGCCCAACTCCGCGCGGCGGGGGTCGTCGACGCCGGTGGCCGAGGTCTCAGCGTCATCCTCGACGCGGCGGAGACGGTGCTCACCGGCCGCCACCCGATCCCACCACGACCGTCGCTCGGCGTGCGAGCGATCCCGGTCACCACGGGCGTCGCCGACCTGAGCGAAGGCGGCCCGGCGTACGAGGTGATGTACCTCCTCGACGCCGACGACGACGCCATCTCGTCACTCCGGGCCGCCCTGGAGCCGCTGGGCGACTCGTTGGTCGTGGTCGGGGGAGAGGGGCTGTGGAACGTCCACATCCACGTGGACGACGTGGGCGCCGCCGTCGAGGCCGGGATCTCCGCCGGCCGACCCCATCGCATCCGGGTGACCCACTTCGCCGATCAGGTCGCGGGCGGGGCGGGGCCGACGCGGGCTCGCACCGGACGTCGCATCGTCGCCGTCTCCGCCGGGCCCGGGCTGGCCGGGCTCTTCGGCGACGCGGGCGCGATCGTGATCGAGGGCGGGCCGGGCAACCGGCCCTCCACGGGCATGATCCTCGAGGCCGTCACCGAGTCGGGGGCCGCCGAGGTCGTGATCCTCCCCAACGACCCGGACTCCGTGCGTGCCTCCCGGATCGCCGCCCGCACCGCCGAGCAGGACCTCGACGTGCGGGTCGCGGTGATCCCCACCGAGGCCCAGGTCCAAGGGCTCGCCGCCCTCGCCGTCCACGAGCCGGCGCGCGGGTTCGACGCCGACGTGCTGGAGATGACCGCGACGGCACGGCACACCCGACACGGCGCCGTCACGATCGCCGTGCGCCAGGCCATCACGATGGCCGGCCCGTGCGAGCCCGGCGACGTCCTGGGTGTCATCGAGGGAGACTTCGCGGTCGTCGGCCACGACCTGGCGGTGGTGGCGACCGAGATCCTCGAGCGGCTGCTCGGAGGTGGTGGCGAGCTCGTCACCCTGGTCTGCGGTGCCGGGGCCGACGGCCTCGCGCGGCGATGCGAGGAGTACATCGCCGACCGCCATGCCCATGTCGACGTCGTGGTGTACGACGGGGGGCAGGACCGCTACCCCCTCCTGATGTCGGTGGAGTGAAGAACGTGACCCGATGATCAACCTCGACTCGCCCGTCGCGACGGTGCTCGGCGCGCAGACCAGGCCGGCCAAGACCAAGAAGATCACCGACACCCTCGGCATCCGGACCGTCGGCGACCTCCTGTTCCACTTCCCCCGCCGCTACGTCAAGACCGGCGAGCTGACCACCGTGAAGGACCTGCGCAAGGGCCAGATGCTCACCCTCGTCGGCGACATCGTCGAGAGCCGGGTGAACACCTACCAGGACCGGCGCACGCGCCGCACGGCGTACCGGCTCGACACCACCCTGCAGACCGACGGACCCTCGCTGAGGATGACGTTCTTCGCCAAGTCCAAGCACGTCAGCGAGTGGCACGCGGAGCGGCTGCCGGTCGGCCAGCGCGGCTTGTTCATCGGCCAGGTCAGCACGTTCCGCGACGAGTGGCAGCTGACCAACCCGACGATGGTGCTGTTCGGGCAGCAGGAGGACCTCACCGGCGACGAGAGCCTGGGCGCGGCCGTGTCGTCGATCAAGGCGCTCTACCCCCTCTACCCCCTGACCAAGGGCGTCGACTCCTGGGACCTCCAGCGGGCCATCGCCTTCGCCATGACCGTGGTCGACGACCTGCCCGACCCGGTGCCCGACGACGTACGCCGCGAACACCGGCTCCCGGACCTCGCCACGGCGCTGCGCGACATCCACTCGCCCGACTCCTGGCCCGAGGTGCAGCGTGCCCAGCGCCGGTTCCGCTTCGACGAGGCGCTGGTGACCCAGCTGGTGATGGCACGCAGGCGCGCGGCACTGGCCGAGCTGGGTGGTCAGGCGCGTGCCGGCGGGGGTGGTCTGCTGTCGGCGTTCGACGCGCGGCTGCCCTTCACGCTCACGCGTGGCCAGGAGGAGGTGTCCGCGGAGGTCATGGACGACCTCGCGCGACCTCATCCGATGAACCGCCTGCTCCAGGGCGAGGTCGGCTCCGGCAAGACGCTGGTGGCACTCCGCGCCATGCTCCGCGTCGTCGACTCCGGAGGTCAGGCGGCCCTGCTCGCTCCCACCGAGGTGCTCGCCCAGCAACACCTGCGCTCGATCTCCGCGATGCTCGGCGATCTCGCCCAGGGCGGGATGCTCGGCGGCGCGGCCGAGGCGACCCGGGTCGCCCTGCTGACCGGCTCGATGCCGAAGTCGGCGCGCACCCAGGCTCTCCTGCAGGCGGCGGGCGGAGAGGCGGGGATCGTCGTGGGCACCCACGCACTCCTCCAGGAGCAGGTGCAGTTCGCCGACCTGGGCCTGGTCGTGGTCGACGAGCAGCACCGCTTCGGGGTCGAGCAGCGCGCCGCGCTGACCGACAAGGCCGGCACCCCGCCCCACGTCCTGGTGATGACGGCGACGCCGATCCCGCGCACGGTCGCGATGACGGTCTTCGGCGACCTCGAGGTGTCGACCCTCACCGAGCTGCCTGCCGGCCGGGCCGCGATCCAGACCAGCGTCGTGCCTCTGGGGGAGCAGCCCGCCTGGATCGACCGCGTCTGGTCGCGGGTGCGTGAGGAGGTCGCGCAGGGCCATCAGGTCTACGTCGTGTGCCCGCGCATCACCGGCGACGAGCTCGAGCAGGGCGAGAGCGACGAGCCCACCTTCGACGAGGAAGGACGGCCGATGGCCTCGCCCGGTGCCCTCAGCGCCGCGGAGGACGTCGTCGGGTGGCTCCGCGACGGCCCGCTCGCCGGGCTCCGGATCGACCTGCTCCACGGTCGGCTGGTGCCGGAGGAGAAGGAGCGCGCCATGGGGGACTTCGTCGCCGGTGACACCGACGTCCTGGTCGCCACCACGGTCATCGAGGTCGGCGTCGACGTCGCCAACGCGACGACGATGGTGCTGCTCGACGCCGATCGGTTCGGCATCTCCCAGCTGCACCAGCTGCGTGGGCGCGTCGGCCGTGGCGGCCTTCCGGGGCTCTGCCTGCTGGTCACCCACGCGGACGCCGACAGCCCGGCCCGGGAGCGGCTCGTCGCGGTCGCCTCGACCACCGACGGCTTCGAGCTCAGCCGGGTCGACCTCGAGCAGCGACGAGAGGGCGACGTCCTGGGCCGGTCGCAGTCGGGTTTCCACAGCTCGCTGCAGCAGCTGCGGGTGCTCCGCGACGAGGACACGATCGTCGAGGCGCGCGAGGCCGCGACCGCCCTGCTCGCCGCCGACCCCGGGCTCGACCGGGCCACGGACCTCCGTCGCCTCGTGACAGAACTGGAGCGTTCACGGCAGTCTGACTTCATGGAGAAGTCGTGACCGGGCCGGGCTGCCCTCACAGCCGGGCCGCGAGGCCCGCACGGCCATGACACGCATCATCGGGGGACGAGTCGGCGGTCGGCGGATCACCACGCCATCGGGAGTCAGCACACGCCCGACGAGCGACCGAGTACGCGAGGCGCTGTTCTCCGCGATCGAGTCGTGGTGCGGCTCGCTGGCCGGGCTCCGCTTCCTCGACCTGTACGCCGGCTCGGGTGCGGTCGGTCTGGAGGCCTGGTCACGAGGCGCCGGAGTCGTCACGCTCGTCGAGCAGGACCGTCGTACCGCCCGGCTGATCGGCACCAACGCCAAGGTGCTCGGGTTCAACCGGGCCCACGTCGTCGCCGGTCCGGTGGCCACGGCGCTCTCTCGACCGCCGACCGCGCCGTACGACGTGGCGTTCCTCGACCCGCCGTACGCCCAGACGGAGGCCGACGTGGCCGCCGACCTCGCGTCGCTGGCCGAGCACGAGTGGCTCGTCCCCGGAGCCATGGTCGTCGTCGAGCGAGGCTCACGCGGCTCGGAGCCCAGGTGGCCGGACGGCTTCCGAGACAGTCGCGAGAAGAAGTACGGCGAGACCGTGCTCTGGTACGTTCACGCCGCCCCGAACTAGCCAGCCAGTCGAGGAGGCCTCGTGCGCCGCGCCGTCTGCCCCGGGTCGTTCGACCCGGTCACCCACGGACACCTCGACATCGTCCGCCGTGCCTCGGGACTGTTCGACGAGGTCGTCGTGGCGGTCGGCACCAACGTCAGCAAGAGCCGCCTGTTCGATGCCGACGAGCGGATCACGATGATGCGTCGGGCCTGCACCGAGCTCTCGAACGTCTCGGTCGAGGGGTTCACCGGACTGGTCACGACCTTCTGTGCCGAGCACGACGCCGTCGCGATCATCAAGGGGCTCCGCGCCGCGAGCGACTTCGACTACGAGCTCCAGATGGCACAGATGAACTCCTCGCTGACCGGGATCGAGACGGTGTTCATCCCCACGAGCCCCGACCGCGGCTTCGTGTCCTCGTCCCTGGTCAAGGAGGTCGCGGGCTTCGGCGGCGACGTCTCGGCGTTCGTGCCGGCGTTCGTGCACGACGAGCTCCGCGCCCGCCTCCTACGCTGACCCGGCAGAAGTCGACACCAGGGAACGCCGACCCGGCAGAAGTTCACGGTTGGCGCAGACCTGGGCTCGCGATACGGCGTGAACTTCTGCCGGGTCGGCGCCGTCCGAGGTCAACTTCTGCCGGGTCAGCGTCGGTGCAGGTCATCGGCGGTTTTGAGGTCGGAAGGCGGGCCGTTACGATACGTAGCGATCTGTTGTGTCTCGAAGTGAAAGTGAAACCCTGAGCAAACTGGACCCGAGAGCGCCGCTCGTGCTCGATACTCGCGAGCTCGGTCGCCGCCCGGGGTCCCAGCGCGAGGTGTCACGGACGGTTCCTGCCCCGGCAGATCTGGGCATCGAGGTCCTCGGCGTCCCCGAAGGCACTCCGGTCGAGCTCGACCTGAGGCTGGAGGCGGTCGTGGAGGGCGTCTTGGTCACAGGGACGGCGACAGCCGCCGTCACCGGTGAGTGCGCGCGGTGCCTGGAGCCGATCTCCGACGAGCTCGAGGTGAGGTTCCAGGAGCTGTTCGTCTACGACGACCACGACGTCGATCCGGATGAGGAGTTCGAGGTCAGCTTGCTCCGGGACGACCTGGTCGACCTGGAGCCCCTGCTGCGGGACGCGGTGGTGCTCGCACTACCGTTCCAGCCGTTGTGCACCGAGGACTGCCCCGGGTTGTGCGTCGAGTGTGGCGCGCGGCTCGCGGACGACCCTGACCACGGGCACGGCGAGCCGGTCGACCCGCGGTGGGCGGCGCTCGGCGCGCTGGCCGAGCCTGAGTCCCACCCCGAGTGAACCGGCACCACGACAGATAACGCACGCGGACCCGCCGCCCGGTGGGCCCACCGACGTAGGAGAGAACAGTGGCAGTCCCGAAGCGCAAGATGTCGCGCAGCAACACCCGCCACCGGCGCTCGCAGTGGAAGGCGGTGGCGCCGACCCTGGTGACGTGCGCCAACCCCGCGTGCGGCGCCAAGCACCTCCCGCACCGTGCCTGCGGCACCTGCGGTCAGTACGGCGCCCGTGGCGCCCGTCGCCAGGTTCTCTGAGACCGGGGCGACGACGCTGAACTACGCCCCGCTGCGCACCGCGCTCGGCGAGCCCACGCTCGACCCCGAGCTGCTCGAGCAAGCGCTGACGCACCGCTCGTACGCCTACGAGAACGGCGGCCTGCCGACCAACGAGCGGCTGGAGTTCCTCGGCGACTCGGTCCTCGGCGTGGTGGTCACCGAGACTCTCTACCGCGTCCACCCCGACCTGTCGGAGGGCCATCTGGCCAAGCTCCGCGCAGCCGTGGTCAACGCCCGGGCCCTGGCCGGGGTGGGCCGCACCATCGGCCTCGGCAGCTACATCAAGCTGGGCCGCGGCGAGGACACCACGGGTGGCCGTGAGAAGTCCTCCATCCTCTCCGACACCGTCGAGGCGGTGATCGGTGCGGTGCACCTGTCCGGTGGGCTGGAGAGCTCCGCCCTGGTGGTCCACCTGCTGTTCGACCCGCTGATCGAGGCGGCTTCGGCTCTCGGTGCCGGACTCGACTGGAAGACGTCCCTGCAGGAGCTCTCGGCCGAGCACGGCCTGGGCGTTCCGGAGTACATCATCGCCGACGAGGGGCCCGACCACATGAAGACCTTCACCGCCCAGGTGCGCGTCGGCGACCGGCGCTACGGCAACGGCGTCGGACGCTCCAAGAAGGAGGCCGAGCAGGCCGCCGCGGAGACGGCGTACGGCGAGCTGGCGATCTCTCTGGGCGTCACCGACCCCATGGCCGCGGCCACCCCGGTGGTGGCGACCATGGACGTCGACGACCTGGCCGACCAGGTCGCCGACTCCACCCAAGACTGACCCGCCGGAGCGTCCGTGCCCGAGCTGCCCGAGGTCGAGACCGTCCGTGACGGGCTTGCCCGCCACGTCGTCGGGCGCACGATCGGCTCGGTGGAGGTGCTGCATCCCCGCCCGGTACGCCGCGACCACCGCGGGCCGGCGGGCTTCGCCGCTGCCCTGTCCGACCGCCGCGTCACGGCCGCCCGGCGCCGGGGCAAGTACCTTTGGCTCCCGCTCGACAACGGCGACGCCCTGCTCGCTCACCTCGGGATGAGTGGCCAGCTGCTGGTGCAGGAGCCGGGTCAGCCCGACGAGCGCCACCTGCGCGTCCGGCTCGGACTCGGCAGTGACGAGCTGCGCTTCGTCGACCAGCGCATGTTCGGCGCCCTGTCGGTCTCCGAGGGTGGTGCCGAGCTGCCGCCCGAGATCGCCCACATCGCCCGCGACCCCTTCGACCCCGAGTTCGACGACGACCTCTTCGTCGCCAGGGTCCGCAGGCGCACTGCGGGCATCAAGCGCCTCCTGCTCGACCAGACCCTGATCTCCGGCGTCGGCAACATCTACGCCGACGAGGCGCTCTGGCACGCCCAGGTGCACGGCGAGCGGCCGGGGGAGCGGCTCCGGCCGGTCGACGTACGCCGGGTGCTCGCCGACGCGCGGGCCGTGATGGGAGCCGCGCTCGCGCAGGGCGGCACCAGCTTCGACGCGCTCTACGTGAACGTGAACGGTGAGTCGGGGTACTTCGACCGCTCGCTGCACGCCTACGGCCGCGAGGGCGAGGCCTGCGACCGTTGCGGTACGCCGATTCGCCGGGCGGAGTTCATGAACCGCTCGTCCTTCTTCTGCCCACGCTGCCAGCCTGTGCCGCGCACCCGCCGAACACGCGTCGGGCCTTGACCTCCGATGCACGCAGATTGACCACAGCGGACCGAAGTGTCACCCTTGAAGACGGCCCCCGGATGAGGCGGGTCCCCCCACGTCGGAAGGCTCATCACACATGGCCAAGGCTCTGATCGGCCATCTGCAGCAGGACCGCGGCCTCCCCACCCGGGTGGTCGCCGAGAACCGTCAGCTGCGGATCAGGATCGCCGAGCTGGAGGCGCTGGTCACCCGGTTGATGGAGGAGAACGATCGCCTCGCGGTCGCTTCGGCGGCGCGTGCGCTCGACCTCGATCCCGAGCACCTCGAGATGCAGCCGGCCTGACCTCCGGGTCCCGGCTCACCTCTCCAGCGACACCCAGTCAGCACCGCTCGACACCCTCGGGTCGTACCGGCCCAGTTCGGGCGGTGGTCGGTCCGCGTCCTCCTGGGTGGGCTGTGGCCCCTGCTGGAGGCTTCATCAAGGTATGTAGCGAAAGCATGCCTTCCCTAGGTGAATTCCGCACGGGAAGTGCTGGTGCGGCTACATACCTTGATGAACCGTCACCCGTCGCTCTTGTCACCCGGCGTCCTCGCGGGCCCGTCTCGGCAGCAGGAAGACCACGGCGAACGCGACCGCGAAGCACGCCGTCGACAGCAGAGTCAGCCAGCGGATCGCAGTGACGAACCCGTGCTCGGGCAGCCAGTGGAAGAAGGCCGAGCCGAGCACCGCGACGCCGAGCGCGCCACAGAACTGCTGGACGGCGTTCAGCAGCCCCGAGCCGGTGCCCACCTCTCGGTCGTCGAGAGACGCCAGGATGATGTCGAACAGCGGAGCGAAGATCAGTCCCATCCCCAGGCCCATCACGGCGAACGCCGGGGCGAGCTGCCACCCGGTCAGGGCGAGGCCCTGGTGACCGATCGTCCACCACATGAGCAGCAGACCCACCATGGAGATCAGCAGGCCCCAGTGGAGCACGGCCCGGCCGTACTTCGCGCCCAGCACGGCACCTGAGGCCGCCGCGCCGACGGAGATCCCGAGGGCCAGCGGAACCATGGTGAGGCCGGTGTGCAGCGGGCTGTAGTGAAGGCCGTACTGGATGAAGAGGTTGCCGGCCAGGTTGAAGCCGGACATCGCGGTGAAGAAGGTGCCCAGGAAGACCAGCCCCATCACGAACTGGCCGTGCTGGAACAAGCTGGGCTCGATCACGGGGTGGCTCGAGCGGCGCTCGGAGACGGCGAAGGCGCCGAAGAAGACCACCGAGCCGGCGAGCATCAGGAACATCCACGCCGGCCAGCCCTGCTCGCGCCCCTGCACCAAGGGGTAGATGAGCAGCACCGACGCGACCGTGAGCAGGGTGGCGCCCCCCAGGTCGAGCCGGGCATCGGGATCGCGATGGAGGTTGCGCGGAAGGTACTTCCAGGCGAGGTACGCCGCGACGGCGCCGACCGGGACGTTGATCCAGAAGATGGAGCGCCAGCTGCTCCCGAACAGGTCCGCGTCGATGAGGAAGCCGGCCAGGATCGGGCCGAGCACGGCCGAGAGACCCATCACCGGACCGAAGGGGATGAACGCCTTCTGCAGGTCGTCGGGATGGAACGACGCGCGCACCATCGCGAGCCCCTGCGGGATCATCGACGCGCCGAACAACCCCTGGAGCACACGCGCCGCGATCAGCAGGCCGGCGCTCGGCGCGAGGCCACACAGCAGCGAGGCCACCGTGAACCCGACCATGCCGACCAGGAACATCCGCCGACGCCCGACCAGGTCGCCCAGGCGCGCCGAGGTGATCAGACCCACCGCGAACGTCAAGGTGTACGCCGCCAGGATCCACTGGAGGGTGCTCTCGCCGCCGCCGATGTCGCGCCGGATCGAGGGCCCGGCCAGGTTGGCGATCGTCGAGTCGAGCAGGTCCATGACGTCGGCGAGGATCACGACGGTCATCACCATCCAGCGGAACTGGTATCCGCGTTCGCCGTACGTCGGGTCCTCGCCCCCGCTTGTGAGGGGGCCGTCCGAGGCGGCGACAGTGGGCTGCGACATGAGAGGTTCCTTCGTGTTTCGAACGTTGTTCGTGTGACGAACAGTGTTCTACTACCGAACAGTGTTCGCGTCAAGTACAGTGTTCGACATGCCTGATGACGACCCCGTGGCCCGGACCTTCCGGGCCGGGCCGGTCCGGATCCGCGTGAGCTCGGCTCGTCGCGAGACCGGCCAGCCACCCCGGGAGCGGCTCTCCGCCGACCGGATCGTCGAGGTCGCGCTCGCGCAGATGAAGGAGCGCGGCTACGAGGCCGTCAGCATGCGCTCGGTGGCCCGCGAGCTCGGGACCGGCGCTGCCTCGCTCTACGCCCACGTCGCCAACCGCGACGAGCTCGACACCCTGGTGCTCGAGCGCGTGGCGAGCCGGCTCGAGGTGCCCGACCCTGATCCGGAGCGCTGGCAGGAGCAGCTGCGCGAGGTCATGGTGCAGATGCTGGCGCTCTACGACGAGCATCCGGGCGTCGCCCGGGCCTCGCTGGGCATGGTTCCCATGTCTCCGCGCCTCATGCACATCACCGACCGGTTGGCCGCACTGCTGCGCGCGGGCGGTGTGACGGACCAGGCGACCGCCTGGTTCCTGGACCTGGTCGCGCTCTACGTGAGCTCGGTGGCGGTCGAGCGCGACGTCTGGCGCAGCCGCGAGGGGCTCGCGGCAGACCACGAGCAGCACCACGAGGTGGTGCACCAGTTCTTCCGAGACCTGCCCGAGGCGGAGTTCCCGGTGCTCTCCTCACTCTCCGCGGCGCTGGCGAACGGAGACCAGGACGACAGGTTCGGCTTCGGTCTCGACGTCCTGATCGCGGGGGTGGTGGCGTACTCGCGGAGGCCTTGGCAAAGTACTGACGGGTAGCCAAAGAATTTGTGGTGACCCCTGCCACATCCGGTTGACCATCGGTAACCTCACCTAATTGTGGGAGGGCTCGGGGTACGCACGGTGCGCGCCGTGGCACCCGCACGCCTCGGCACGAGCTTCCGCTGGCTGCTGGCCTCCTCTTGGGTGAGCAACGCCGGCGACGGTCTGGCTCTGTCCGCCGGACCGCTGCTGGTGGCCAGCCAGACCCACGACGCCATCTGGGTCGCCTCGGCGATGCTGCTCCAGCGCCTCCCATGGCTGGTCTTCGGCCTCTACGCCGGCGCCATCGCCGACCGAG
This sequence comes from Nocardioides sp., assembly GCA_036271155.1. Classification (GTDB taxonomy): domain Bacteria; phylum Actinomycetota; class Actinomycetes; order Propionibacteriales; family Nocardioidaceae; genus Nocardioides. The sequence goes on from DATBBE010000240.1 coordinate 22,332, forward strand.
TCGACCGCCGAGTCATGGTCGCGCTGTGCGACGGTCTGCGCGCGGTGGTGCTCGCGCTGCTGAGCGTCACCATCGTCACCGGTGCCGTGAACATCGCGGTGGTGCTCGTCGCGATGTTCCTGCTCGGCACCGCGGAGGTCTTCGCCGACACGGCCACCCGCACCCTGCTGCCGATGCTCGTGGACCGTGACGACCTCGGGATCGGCAACGCCCGCCTGCAGTTCGGCTTCGTCGGGCTCAACCAGCTGGTCGGGCCGGCGCTGGGCGCCCTGCTCTTCGCCACCGGGTCGGCCATCCCGTTCATCACCCAGACGATCTGTGTCGCACTCGGCGTCGTCCTGATCTGGCAGATCGCCACGCCGAAACCCGCCGAGGTCGCGCCCGCCGAGCGACGTGCCCTGCGCGCCGAGATCGGCGAGGGGATCAGCTGGCTGCTCCACCATCGGGCCATCCGCACCCTCGCCCTGGTGATGGTGACCTTCAACATCACCTTCGCCCTGGCGTGGTCGACCCTCGTGCTGTACGCCACCCAGCACCTCGGCATGAGCGAAGGGGCCTACGGCCTGCTGACCACCTCGGCCGCCATCGGTGGGCTCGTCTCGACGGCCTGCTATGGCTGGCTCGAGCGTCGCCTCAGCCTGGCGACGCTGATGCGCGCCTGCCTGACCCTCGAGGTGCTCATGCATCTCGCCTTCGCCGTCAACACCTCGCCGGTCCTGGCCGTGCTCCTCATGTTCGTGTTCGGCGCCTACGCCTTCGTCTGGAGCACCCTGGCCCAGACGGTGCGGCAGCGCGCCGTGCCGACGGAGTTCCAGGGCCGCGTCGGCAGCGTCTACCTCGTCGGGCTCTACGGCGGGCTCGTGATCGGTCTTGCGCTCGGCGGCCCGATCGCCCACATCTGGGGGCTGACAGCGCCGTTCTGGTGCGGGTTCGTCGGCTCGGGAGTGACGCTGGTGCTGATCTGGCGCTCGCTGTCCTACGTCGCCCACGCCGACGAGGAGCCGGTGCCGGCGGGAGAGGCCGCCTGACCCCGTGTCGCGGAAACCCACAGCGGGGGGCGCTGCTTGTAGCGTGAGCCTGTGAGCGGCTACTTCAGGTTCGGTCGGGCCGGGGGCGAGGCAAGCAACCCCTGGTTCCGGATCGGCACCCTCGACGTCGGGACGACGATGCTGATCGTCCTGGTCAGCGTCGTCTCGCTGATCGTCTTCGCGGTCGAGCCGGTCGACAAGCCGATCCAGCTCGCTCTCGCGATGGTCTCCGACCACGTGGCGCACGGCCAGCTGTGGCGGCTGGTCACCTGGCCCTTCGCGAACCTCTACGTCAACGTCTGGGTCGCGGTCAGCATCTTCTTCTTCTGGTACTTCGGCACCGAGCTCGAGCGCGCCATCGGTCGGGTCCGGATGGCCGTGCTGTTCCTCGGCACGTCGGTGCTCACCGGCATCGTCGGCTGCCTGATCGACCTGTCCATGGTCGGCACCTTCAACGGTGGTGGCCTCGCGGGCCTGAGCAATCTCGGGCTTCTGATGGCGCTGGTGTTCATCGCCGAGTACTCCCACGTCCGTTTCTTCTTCGGCATCCCCGGCTGGGTGGTCGGACTCGTGCTGGTCGGCATCCAGGTCATCCAGCTCCTGGGCTACCGCTTCCTCGTCGACCTCTTCACGTTCTTGTGCAGCCTGGTGATCGTGGCGGTCATGGCCCGGTCGGTCGGGCTGCTCACCGAGCGGGCGTGGATCCCGGCCGTGGCCGTGCCGAAGGTGCGCGGGCGCCGCTCTCGCCGGAAGGCGCAGCGACCCACCGGCCCGACCGTCGTACAAGGTCCGTGGCAGCCTCCCGAGGCGCCACCGGTCTCTCGCGACCAGGCCGAGCTCGACGCGCTGCTGGACAAGATCAGCGCGGGCGGGATGGACTCGCTCACCGACCACGAGCGCGAGCAGCTCCTGGTGCTGCGCGACCGGCTCCGCCGGCGCTGACCGAACGCCGACCGAACGCCGACCGAACGCTGGCCCGGCCGACCGAAGACACCGCCCCCGGGTGCCCGGGATCGGGGGTGGTCCTGGGTAGGGTGAGCATCGCTGCACTTCCCTCGCTCGTCCTCCGCGCGCCTGCAGTCACCCGACGTACCCGACGCCGCAGCGCGGTCGACGTGAGGAGCACCGTTGTACCTGAAGAGCCTGACCCTCAAGGGGTTCAAGTCCTTCGCCTCGTCGACGACGTTGCAGCTCGAGCCGGGCATCACCTGCGTCGTGGGGCCCAACGGCTCCGGCAAGTCCAACGTCGTCGATGCCCTGGCATGGGTGATGGGCGAGCAGGGCGCGAAGAGCCTGCGCGGCGGCAAGATGGAGGACGTCATCTTCGCCGGCACGGCCGGCCGGCCACCGCTCGGGCGAGCCGAGGTGCTGCTGACCATCGACAATTCCGACGGCGCGCTCCCGATCGAGTACGCCGAGGTCACGATCGGCCGGACCATGTTCCGCTCGGGCGGGTCCGAGTACGCCATCAACGGCACGCCGTGCCGACTGCTCGACGTGCAGGAGCTGCTCAGCGACTCCGGCATCGGCCGCGAGATGCACGTGATCGTCGGTCAGGGTCAGCTGGACACGATCCTGCACGCGACCCCAGAGGACCGGCGCGGCTTCATCGAGGAGGCAGCCGGCGTCCTGAAGCACCGCAAACGCAAGGAGAAGGCGCTCCGCAAGCTCGACTCCACCGACGGCAACCTGACCCGGCTCGGCGACCTGCTCAGCGAGATCCGCCGCCAGCTCAAGCCGCTGGGCCGCCAGGCCGAGGTGGCGCGCAAGGCGGCGGTGGTCCAGGCCGACGCACGCGACGCTCGGGCCCGGATCATGGCCGACGACCTGCTTACCGCCCGCACAGCGCTGGAGCAGGAGCTGGCCGACGAGACGATCCTGGTCGAGCGCCGCGAAGAGGTCGAGGCGGCCATGGAGCAGGCGCGTGCCGGCGAGGCGCGCCTCGAGGCGGCGCTGCGTGAGGACCTCCCGGCGCTGGCCCGGGCGCAGGAGACGTGGTTCGGCCTGTCGGGGATGCGCGAGCGGCTGCGCGGCACCGCCTCCCTCGCCGCCGAGCGCGTCCGCAACGGGGCCGGCTCCGACGACGAGAGCGGGGCCGCCGCCGAGCGCGGCAGGAGCCCCGAGGAGCTCGAGGCAGAGGCCGAGCAGGCGCGGGTCCAGGAGTCCGGGATCGCGGCCGAGGTCGACATCCAGCGCACCGCGCTGGAGCAGGCGGTGACCGGCCGGCGTACCTCCGAGGAGGCCGCCGCCGAGGAGGACCGGCGCGTCGCTGGCTTGGTGCGCGCCGCTGCCGACCGGCGCGAAGGGCTTGCCCGGCTCGTCGGACAGGTCAACGCCGTCAAGTCACGGGCCGCGGCGGCTGCCGAGGAGATCGGGCGTCTGGAGTCGGCGCGAGCCGCGGCCACCGCGCGTGCCGACCGGGCCCAGCACGACTTCACCGCTCTCGAGACGCGGATCGCCGGCCTCGACGCCGGTGAGGAGGGTCTCGACGCTGAGCACGAGGCCGCGGTCGGGGTCTTCGACGACGTGAGCGAGCGGCTCACCAAGGCGCGTGAAGAAGCCGCCCAGGCCGACCGTGACCGGTCCTCTCTGCTTGCCCGCAAGGACGCCCTGGAGCTCGGTCTGAACCGCAAGGACGGCGTGGGTGCGTTGCTGGCGGCCTCGGGCTCGGTCTCGGGGCTGCTCGGCTCGGTCGCGGCGATGCTGAGCGTCGAGACCGGCTACGAGACGGCCGTCGCGGCCGCGCTCGGGTCCGCGGCCGACGCCGTGGCCGTCACCGACGGCGACGCCGCCGTCGCCGCCCTCGACCACCTCAAGCTGGCCGACCTCGGCCGAGCCGGTCTGCTGCTCGGCGGCGGACCAACGGTCGATGAGACTCCGTGGCCGGCACTCCCGGCCTACGCGACGTACGCCGTCGACGTGGTCCGGTGCCCGGAGACCTTGCGTCCCTCGCTCGCCCGGCTGCTCGCGCGCACTGCGGTGGTCGGCGACCTGGCCGCGGCCCGCACGCTGGTCGCGACGCTGCCGGAGGTGACTGCTGTGACTCGCGAAGGCGATGTGTACGGCGCCCACTTCGTCTCCGGCGGGTCGCACAGCCAGCCGAGCCTGCTGGAGATCCAGGCGGCGTACGACGAGGCCTCGGCCGCGCTGTCCGAGGCGGTCGCTGCGTCGGAGCGGCTCGGCTTCGACATCTCCCGACTCGAGTCGGAGCGGCAGGACGCACAGCGCGGTGTCGACGTCGCCCTGGCCAAGCTGCACGAGTCCGACGCCACGCTCGCGGCGGTCGCCGAGGAGCTCGGTCACCATGGCTCACAGACCCGCTCCGCGCGCGCCGAGGCCGACCGGATCGCGCAGGCCATGACCGACGCACAAGAGGCACGTGAGCGCGATCTCACGGGGCTGGCCGAGCTGGAGGGGCGGCTCGCGGCGGCGGAGGACGCCACCGACGACGACCCCGACACCGCCGAGCGCGAGCGCCTCGCGGAGGCCGCCCGTGCGGCGCGGCAGGCAGAGATGGACGCCCGTCTGGCGCTGCGCACGAGTGAGGAGCGGGCACGCGCCCTGCACGGCCGCGCCGACTCCCTGATCCGAGCGGCTCAGGCGGGGCGCGAGGCTCGCGCCCGCTCGATCGAGCGGCGCGAGCGGCTGATCCGCGAGGGCCGGGCCGGGCAGGCTGTGGGGGTCGCCGTCACCGTGGTGCTGGCGAAGCTGGAGCTGTCGATCCACCGGGCCGCGGAGGCACGAGCCGCCGTCGAGGTGGCGCGCGGCGAGCGGGAGCAGCAGCTCCTCGCGGTCCGGGCGTCGCTGCGCGAGCTGACCCGAGAGCACGACGAGCTGGTCAGCTCGGTCCACCGCGACGAGATGGCGCGCACCCAGCAGCGGATGCGTCTGGAGCAGCTGTCCGAACGCGCCATCGAGGAGCTCGGCCTCGACGAGGCATCGCTGATCGGCGACTACGGACCCGACAACCTCGTGCCGTTCACCGGCGAGGTGGCCGAGGGGGAGGCGGTGCCCGAGCCCGCGCCGTACGACCGCGAGGAGCAGGCCAAGCGGCTGCGCGCGGCCGAGCGCTCCCTGGCGATGCTCGGCAAGGTCAACCCGCTGGCCCTGGAGGAGTTCTCGGCGCTCGAGGAGCGGCACAGGTTCCTCACCGAGCAGCTCGAGGACCTCAAGGCCACGCGCAAGGATCTCCTCGACATCGTGCGTGAGGTCGACGCTCGGGTCGAGCAGGTCTTCACCGAGGCGTACGCCGACGTGTCGGCCTCCTTCGAGCAGATCTTCACCCGGCTGTTCCCGGGCGGCGAGGGGCGTCTCGTCCTCACCGAGCCCTCCGACATGCTCGCGACCGGCGTCGAGGTCGAGGCGCGCCCGCCGGGCAAGAAGATCAAGCGGCTCTCGCTGCTGTCGGGTGGTGAGCGCTCGCTGGTGGCGGTGGCTTTCCTGGTGGCCTTGTTCAAGGCTCGCCCGTCGCCGTTCTACATCCTCGACGAGGTCGAGGCGGCTCTCGACGACACCAACCTCGGGCGCCTCCTGGAGATCTACGAGGAGCTGCGTGAGAACAGCCAGCTGCTGGTGATCACGCACCAGAAGCGCACGATGGAGGTCGGCGACGCGCTCTACGGCGTGACCATGCGAGGCGACGGCGTCTCGACGGTGATCAGCCAGCGCCTGCGCGAGCCGGCCTGACCCGTGACCGCCGAGCCCGGCCGCCCACCACGTCCGACGCGGGCCGACTTCGTGCACTGGTCGACCGCGACCACCCGCTGGGCCGACATGGACGGCTTCGGGCACATGAACAACGCGCGGTACTTCGAGCTGATCGACACCGCGATCGACCTCCATCTCAGCGAGACGATCGGCGACACCGACGTCACCGACACCGACGTCATCGGAGTCTTCGCCGAGGCCTCCTGCCGCTTCTTCCACGAGATGGCCTACCCCGCGCCGATCGAGCTCGGGGTCGCCGTCGAGCGGCTCGGCCGGTCCTCGATCGTCTACCGGGTCGGCTTGTTCCAGGGCGACGACGCCGCGGCGGCGGAGGGGCGGGTCGTCGTGGTGTACGTCGACAACACCGACCCGGCGCGCCCCGCCATCGAGATCCCGGCCGAGGTCCGGACGGCCGCGGAGGGGCTGCTCCGGTGACCGCCCTGCGGCTCACCACCGCAGGGCTCGCCGACCGGGCGTGGATTTGGTGATCTCTCAGGCGGGTCTGCGAAGGTGAGGGCATGTGGTTCCTGGTGATCGCCATGCTCGTGATCCTGGTGCTCGCCGGGTTGGTGGTGGTCTATGTCGCCTTCCCCCACCGCGGCGAGGACGTGCCCTACTTCGGCTGGCTCGGCCGATTGCTGCGTAAGGGCGTCGACACCGCGCCGACCCTCGACAACACCGCGACCGGAGGGCCGCCGGAGCCCTCGCAGCCGCTCGACCTGACCAGGCTCGACCACGGGCAGAGTGACGGCCGCGGTCGCGGCGCCTGACCCGAGACACCGGCCGGCGCACCAGTCGGCAGCCCCTTCGCTCGGACAGCCGGCGATCCGGCCGATCCGGGCGGCCAGTGGTTGGATGACGCCATGACCGTGCTGTACCTCGTCATCGGCATCCTGGTCCTCGCCGCGGTCGTCGCCGTCGGGCTGGTGACCACGGGTCGCCGCCGCGCGACGACCCCGCCCCCGGTCGCTACCGGCACACCGTCACCCGACGTACCCACCGGTGAAGAGGCACCTCCGCAGGAGCAGGCTCCGGCCACCGCCGTCGCGACGCTCGAGCGTCCGGAGGGCACCGCCTCCCGGTTGGTCCGGCTGCGCCAGCGCCTGGCCGGCACGCAGGGCGGGTTCGGCCGTGGTCTGCTGACCCTGCTGTCCCGGGAGCGCCTCGACGAGGGCACCTGGGAGGCGATCGAGGACACCCTGTTGACCGCGGACGTCGGGGTCGCGCCGACCCAGCAGCTCGTGGAGCACCTGCGGACCCGGTTGCGGGTCGGGGGCAAGGAGGCCGGCGACCCGCGTGCGGTCCTGCGCGACGAGCTGCTCCAGCTGGTGGGGCCCGACCTGGATCGCAGGCTCCAGGTCTCCGGTGCCGACGGCCTGCCGGGGGTCGTGCTTGTCGTCGGGGTCAACGGCACCGGCAAGACGACGACGGTCGGCAAGCTGGCGCGCATCCTGGTCGCCGAGGACCGCTCGGTCGTCCTGGGCGCGGCCGACACCTTCCGAGCCGCTGCCGTCGACCAGCTCGCGACCTGGGGTGAGCGCGTCGGCGTCGATGTCGTGCGTGGGCCGGAGGGGTCCGACCCCGCGAGCGTTGCCTTCCAGGCCGTGCAGGAGGGCATCGACAGAGGTGCCGACACCGTGCTGGTGGACACGGCCGGCAGGCTGCAGAACAAGGCTGGGCTCATGGACGAGCTCGGCAAGGTCAAGCGCGTCATCGAGAAGCTGGCCCCGGTCTCCGAGGTGCTGCTCGTGCTCGACGCCACCACCGGTCAGAACGGTCTGGTCCAGGCGCGGGTCTTCAGCGAGATCGTCGATGTCACCGGCATCGCGCTGACCAAGCTCGACGGCTCGGCCAAGGGCGGGATCGTGGTCGCCGTACAGCGGGAGCTCGGCGTACCCGTGAAGCTGGTCGGCCTGGGCGAGGGCCCCGACGACCTGGCGCCGTTCGACCCCGGCGCGTTCGTCGACGCCCTCCTCGGGTAGCGCCCCACCGCCCCCACCCGTCACACCACCCGGGCACTCTTGTCGCTTCTCAGGGGGGCGAGGTCAATCGGTCTAAGCAACCTGGACCGATGGGAGTACGGCGTTGCCGAAGGTGTTCTCGTATGAGACGCGTTGTGAGTTCTTTGAGTTGGTTTGTGGTGGCTTGTCGTTGTGGCGGGCTGGTCGAGCCGTCGGAG
>DATBBE010000241.1:0-5268 GCA_036271155.1 Nocardioides sp.
CTGCGGGAGGCCTGGAACCACGGGTGGGCGTCGCTGGTGTGGTTCATCACGAAGTCCACGATCACGCGCATCCCGCGCTGGTGGGCCGCCGAGACGAAGTCGCCGAAGTCGTCGACGGTGCCGCACTCGGGGAGGATCGAGGTGTAGTCGGCCACGTCGTACCCACCGTCGCGCAGGGGCGAGGTGAAGAACGGCGGCACCCACAGGCAGTCGACGCCCAGCCACTGGAGGTAGTCGAGCTTCTCGATCAGGCCGCGGAAGTCTCCGGTGCCGTCGGCGTTGGAGTCGCGGAAGGACCGCACCAGCACCTCGTAGAAGACCGCGGTCTTGTACCAGTCGGGAGCACCGACGTCCTCGCTCACGAGGTCCTCCGCACGGTCAGGACGTGCGCGGGCTCCACGTAGGGGTCGAGCCGCACGTAGTTGTGCTGCCCCCAGCGCCAGTCCTGCCCGGTGATCTCGTCGTGGACCGCGAGGCTGTCGTTCCAGTCCAGCCCGAGCGCGGGCAGGTCGAGGTGGATCGTCGTCTCGCGGGCGGCATGCGGGTCGACGTTCACCACCACGATCACCAGGTCGTCATCGCCGCCCTCGCTGGTCGAGGAGGGCGCGCTCGCGCCGCCCTCGCTGGTTGAGGACGGCGCGCTGGCGCCCGTCTCGAAACCACCCTTGCTGAACACCAGCACGTTCTCGTCGTCGCTGGAGTGGATGGTCAGCTGCCGCAGCTGGCGCAGGGCCGGGTGGGAGCGGCGTACCTCGTTGAGCCGGGTGAGGTACGGCGCGAGGCTGGTGCCCTCCTTGTCGGCGGCCGCCCAGTCGCGGACCCGGATCTGGTACTTCTCCGAGTCGAGGTACTCCTCGCTGCCGGGTCGCACCGCGACGTGCTCGAAGAGCTCGTAGCCCGCGTACACCCCCCAGCTGGGCGAGCCGGTCGCGGCCAGGACGGCCCGGATCTTGAAGGCCGGGGGACCGCCGTACTGCAGGAAGGCGTGGAGGATGTCCGGGGTGTTGACGAAGAAGTTGGGCCGCATCAGGTGGTCGGTCACGCTCGAGACCTCGCGGAGGTACTCCTCGATCTCCCACTTCGCGGTGCGCCACGTGAAGTAGGTGTAGCTCTGGTGGAAGCCGACCGCCCCCAGTCCGGACATCATCGCCGGTCGGGTGAACGCCTCGGCGAGGAACAGCACGTCGGGGTCGGTCCGACGGACCTCCCGCAGCAGCCACTCCCAGAACGCCACCGGCTTGGTGTGCGGGTTGTCGACGCGGAAGATCCGCACGCCGTGCGACATCCAGTGCCGGACGACGCGCAGGACCTCCTTGCAGATGCCCTTCGGGTCGTTGTCGAAGTTGAGCGGGTAGATGTCCTGGTACTTCTTCGGTGGGTTCTCGGCGTAGGCGATGGTGCCGTCGGCCTGCGTGGTGAACCACTCGGGGTGACTCGTCACCCACGGGTGGTCCGGGGCGCACTGGAGCGCCAGGTCGATCGCCACCTCGAGCCCGAGCGACTGCGCGCGGGCCACGAAGGCGTCGAAGTCGTCGAGCGTGCCGAGGTCGGGGTGGACCGCGTCGTGCCCGCCGTCCTTGCTGCCGATCGCCCAGGGTGAGCCCGGGTCGCCAGGGCCGGGATCGAGGGTGTTGTTGGGCCCCTTGCGGTTCACCTCGCCGATCGGGTGGACCGGGGGCAGGTAGATCACGTCGAAGCCCATAGCCGCCACGGCCTCGAGCCGCTCGGCCGCGGTGCGCAGGGTGCCGCTGACCACCGCGCCCGTCTCCTCGTCGTACGTCGCACCTTCCGAGCGCGGGAAGAACTCATACCAGCTCCCGAACAGCGCCCGGCTCCGGTCGGCGTACACCGGGTAGGGCCCTTCGACCGTGAGCAGGCGGCGGATCGGGTGAGCGGCGAGCAGGTCGACCAGCTCGGGAGCCTGGAGCGCGGCCAGGCGCGCCTCGACCGGGCGCGAGTCGTCGCGTGCGGCAGAGGCGGCGCCCGCGACGACCTTCTTCTCCTGCTTGCTCAGGGCGGGGTCGGCCGCGACCTCGTCGAGCAGCAGCCCGGCCTCGGTGAACATCAGCTCCACGTCGACGCCGGCCGGGATCTTCAGCCCGGCGGCGTGCTCCCAGGAGGCGACCGGGTCGGACCAGGCGTGGACCTCGAAGGTCCAGGCGCCCTCGGAGTCGGGGGTGACCCAGGCCGTGTACCGGTCGGGCACCTCGGTGGACGCCATCCGCCGGGGCGGGCGCCTCGTGCCGTCGGGCGCGACCAGCACGACCTCGGCCCCCAGCTTGTCGTGGCCCTCGCGGAAGACCGTCGCCGAGACGGGGAAGGACTCGCCCACCGTGGCCTTCGCGGGGAGTCGGCCGAGGTCGACCAGCGGCATGACGTCCATGACTGGGATGCGTCCGACCATGCTTGCCACCCTTCCGAATCCACACCCACCGTGCAAGGCGTCGGCCGTCGCCCCGCTGGTCCGCTGGTCGAGGAAGGCGCTGTGCGCGCCCTCCGCTGGTCGAGGAAGGCGCTCTGCGCCTGTCTCGAGACCACGCGTACCCAGGAAAGGGGAGCTCGAACCCTTCCTCGGCGCGCCGGTTCTGTCAGAAATTGGAACGATCAAGTCGATCTCGGCTACCGTCCTCGGGTGCGTGCGATCCGTCGATTCACCGTCCGCCCGGTCCTGCCGCCGGCGCTTTCCGCGCTGGCCGATCTCGCCGGAAACCTGCGGTGGTCCTGGCACCCGCCGACCCAGGACGTCTTCGGCGAGGTCGACCCCGAGACCTGGGAGTCGACCAAGCACGACCCGGTGCGACTGCTGGGTGCGGTGAGCCCGGAGCGACTCGAGCAGCTCGCCGCCGACCAGGGCTTCCTCGACCGGCTCGGAGCGGCGAAGGCCGATCTCGACGCCTACCTCGTCGGCGAGCGGTGGTACAGCCGCAAGGCCGGACCCGACGCGCCCACCCGGATCGCGTACTTCTCGCCGGAGTTCGGCATCACCGCGGTGCTGCCTCAGTACTCCGGCGGCCTCGGCATCCTGGCCGGTGACCACCTCAAGGCCGCCAGCGACCTCGGCGTCCCCCTGGTCGGGGTCGGCCTGCTCTACCACGCGGGCTACTTCAAGCAGTCGCTCTCGCGCGAGGGCTGGCAGCTCGAGACCTATCCGGTCCTCGACCCCGACGAGCTGCCGATCACCTTGCTGCGCGACGAGAACGGCGTGCGCGCCACGATCTCGATCGCCCTGCCCGACGGCCCCGACCTGATGGCGAAGATCTGGGTCGCCCAGGTCGGCCGGGTGCCGCTGCTCCTGCTCGACTCCGACGTCGAGGGCAATCCCGACCACTACCGCGACGTCACCGACCGGCTGTACGGCGGCTCCTCGGAGCACCGGCTGCGCCAGGAGATCCTGCTCGGCATCGGCGGGGTGCGTGCGCTGCGGGTCCACGCCCAGATCACCGGAGCCCCCGAGCCCGAGGTGTTCCACACCAACGAGGGCCACGCCGGCTTCCTCGGCCTGGAGCGCATCCGCGAGCTCACCGTGGAGGACGGCGGGCCCCGGCTCGACTTCCCGACCGCGCTGGAGGTCTCGCGTGCCTCGACCGTCTTCACCACGCATACGCCGGTGCCGGCCGGCATCGACCGCTTCTCACGCGAGCTGATCGAGCAGTACTTCGGCACGGCAGGCCCGGTCTCGGGCGTGCCGCTCGACCGGATCCTGGCCCTCGGCGCCGAGGACTACGCCGGGGGGGACCCGACGGTCTTCAACATGGCGGTGATGGGCTTCCGCCTCTCCCAGCGTGCCAACGGCGTCTCGCAGCTGCACGGCCACGTGAGCCGGGAGATGTTCCACGGCCTGTGGCCGGCGTTCGACGAGGCCGAGGTGCCGATCACCTCGATCACCAACGGCGTGCACGCGCCGACGTGGGTCGGGCGCGAGGTGTTCGATCTCGCGGAGCGCCATGGTGCCAACAGCGAGGCCGATGCCGTCGACTCGTTCTGGGAGGCCGTCGACCGCACGCCGTCGGCCGACATCTGGACGGTCAAGCGGTTGCTGCGCGAGCGGCTCGTGGCCGACGCGCGACAGCGGCTGCTCAAGTCGTGCCTCAAGCGCGGCTACCCGGCGGCCGAGTGCGCCTGGGTGGACGAGGCGCTCGATCCCGACGTCCTGACCATCGGCTTCGCCCGCCGCGTCCCGTCGTACAAGCGGCTGACCCTGATGCTGCGCGACCCGGAGCGGCTCAAGCGCCTGCTGCTCCACCCCGAGCGTCCGGTCCAGCTGATCATCGCCGGCAAGTCCCACCCCGCCGACGACGGCGGCAAGCGGCTCATCCAGGAGCTGGTGCAGTTCGCCGACGACCCGGAGGTGCGCCACCGCATCGTCTTCCTGCCGAACTACGACATCGCGATGGCCCAGCCGCTCTACCCCGGCTGCGACGTCTGGCTGAACAACCCGCTGCGGCCCTACGAGGCGTGCGGCACCTCCGGCATGAAGGCCGCCCTGAACGGCGGGCTCAACCTCTCGATCCTCGACGGCTGGTGGGACGAGTGGTACGACGGCTCGAACGGCTGGGCGATCCCGTCCGCCGACGGCGTCGAGGACGTCGACCGCCGTGACGACCTCGAGGCGAACGCGCTCTACGACCTGATCGAGAAGGACATCGCGCCGCGGTTCTACGACGTCGACCACGACGGCGTACCCGGTCGGTGGATCGAGATGGTCCGCCACACCTTGAAGTCGCTGGGTCCGAAGGTCCTCGCGAGCAGGATGGTGCGCGACTACGTCCGCCAGCTCTACACGCCGGCAGCGGTCACCGGTCGCACTCTCAACTCCGACTACAAGGGCGCGACCGAGCTCGCCTCCTGGAAGAGGCAGGTGCGGGCCGGCTGGGCCGACGTCCGCGTCGAGCACGTCGAGAGCCACGGGGTCGGTGACAACCCCGAGGTCGGGTCGGTGCTGACCGTGCGGGCGTTCGTGGCTCTGGGCTCGCTGACGCCCGACGACGTCGCGGTCGAGGTCGTGCACGGCGTGATCGACTCCGACGACGACCTGGTCGAGGCCACCGTCACCCGTCTCGAGCTCGCCGACAGCTACGACGGCGGCCGCTACCGCTTCGACGGCGAGGTGCAGCTCAAGCGCGGCGGCGCGTTCGGCTACAGCGTGCGCATCGTCCCCCGCCACGCCGTCCTCGCCTCGGTCTCCGAGATGGGCCTGGTCGCGGTTCCCTAGCGGAAGTTGAGCCGCGGGTTTTGACCGTTGAGCCGCGGGTCGCGACCGCGGCTCAA
>DATBBE010000242.1:0-13449 GCA_036271155.1 Nocardioides sp.
TCGAGCAGCGCACCACCCGACAGATCCGCCAGCTCATCCAGGTCACCGCCCGCCCTCATCTCCATATGCCCACTCAAGCATGACCCACCGACAGTCGCCCCACCCCGAACCCCCTTCTCCACAAGGCCTCCGGTCACGGAACGATCACGATGCGCCGACCCCGCCCATGACATGGCTCATCTCGGATCCGGCGATGGTTTCGAGACGGGCGCAGCCGCCCTCCTCAACCAACGAAGGGCCCCCGCCCTCCTCAACCAACGTTGCGGCTCGCCTCAGATCTGCTCGAGGAACCGGTCGAGCACCCGCGCCCCGAAGCCCAGAGCATCCACGGGCACCCGCTCGTCGACGCCGTGGAACAGCGCGGTGAAGTCCAGGTCGTCGGGGAGCCGCAGCGGGGTGAAGCCGTAGCTGCGCAGCCCGAGCTTGTTGAAGTGCTTGGCGTCGGTGCCACCGCTCATGAGGTACGGCGCGACGCGGGCCTCGGGGTCCTCGGCGAGGAGGCAGCGGGTCATCGCCTCGACGAGGTCTCCGTCGTACGGCGTCTCCCACGGCTGCTGATGCGACACGTTCGAGCGCTCGATCCCGGCTCCACACAACGCGGCGATGGTGTCGAAGAACTCGTCCTCGTAGCCCGGCAGGAACCTGCCGTCCACGTGGGCGGTGGCCTCGGTCGGGATCACGTTCACCTTGTAGCCGGCCTGGAGCATCGTCGGGTTGGCCGTGTTGCGGATGACCGCGCCCATCATCCGAGCGGCGTCCCCGAACTCCTCGACCAGGGCCTCGGCGTTGTCGGGGGTGGCCTCGGTGCCGGCGATCTCGCCGACAGCGGCCAGCAGGGTCTGCATGGTCGGCGTCAGCCGCACGGGCCACTCATGGGCGCCGATCCGGGCGACCGCCGCGGTCAGTCGGCTCACCGCGTTGTCGTCGTTGATCATGGATCCGTGCCCGGCTCGCCCCCGCGCGGTCAGCTTCATCCAGGCCATGCCCTTCTCGGCGGCCTCGATCATGTAGAGACGCTGCCCCCGGATCGTGGTGCTGAAGCCACCCACCTCACCCACGGCCTCGGTGCAGTGGTCGAGATGCTCGCGGTGGTCCTCGACGAGCACCTGGGCGCCGTGGTGGCCGCCGGCCTCCTCGTCGGCGGTGAAGCAGAGCACGACGGGACGCTCGGGCACCGCCCCGGCGCGCGTGCGTGCGCGCACCACCGAGAGCAGCATCGCGTCGAAGTCCTTCATGTCGACGGCGCCGCGACCCCAGACGTAGTCGTCCTGGATCTCACCGGAGAACGGGTCGACCTGCCAGTCCTCGGCAGCCGCCGGGACGACGTCCAGGTGACCGTGCAGCAGAAGGGCGCCCTCGCCGCCCGGAGTCCCGCCCCACTGCGCGACCAGCGACGTCCGGCCGGACTCGAGCTCGAACAGCTCGGACTCGATGCCGACCTCGTCGAGCAGCGCCGCCACGTGCTCGGCGGCCTTCCGCTCCCCCGGCCCGGACTCGTCACCGTAGTTCGTGGTGTCGATCCGGATCAGGTCGCGACACAGGTCGACGACCTCGCCGGCCGGGTCGTAGGAGGGCTGGTACGCCGGGTGCTCGGACTCCCGCTCCGAAAGCTCTGCCATGCCTCCATCCTGGCACTCTGCGGCGCCCACGGCGCTCCCCTGCCGATGTGAGAGTCGGGCCCCGCGGTTGCTAGAGTTCCCTCCGCACTCGTCCGGGTGGCGGAATTGGCAGACGCGCTAGCTTGAGGTGCTAGTGCCCGTATTAGGGCGTGGGGGTTCAAGTCCCCCCTCGGACACCATCGCAGCTCCCAGCCGACTCCTCGGCCCGCATCCGTCGAACCTCGAGCAGAGCGCCAGGTGACCTCTGGCCCTATCCGGCTCGTTGACACTCTCTTAGGTTGGCCTTAACCATCCACGATCAGCGTGGAGCCGGTTTCGAGGGAGTTGACATGAATCTGTCGCGAAGGGTGTCGGCTGCGGCCGCAGTGGCACTGGCGTTCACTCTGGTGGTCGGTGCGGCGGCGTACGCCACGACCACGTATGCCTGGTTCTTCGGATCCGTCGTCGTGGGGTCGACCCTGACGCCGGGCCAGCAGTTCACGGACTCCACGGGGACCACGATCCTCAATGCCGCCGATGCCGCCGACCCGACCACCGTGTCCGGGACGAACCTCGATGCCGCGCACCCCAAGTCGGTCTACTTCCCGGGCTGGGAAGGAGTGGCGTTCGGAGGCACGGTGAGCAAGACGGACTCGATGCTGAGCAGTGACGCCAACTTCGAGACCAGCAGCATCGGTGGATCCGACGGCGGGTCGAACCTGCAGGATCCCGAGTCGAGCGTCTTCTCGGTGAGCGTGTGGATCAAGCCCGACGACCCGGCGTTGTACGACCTCGGCACGGACTCTCCGTCGCACGTGTCGCCGAACATCGTCCAGAAGGGTCTGTCCGGGACCTCCGGAGGCTTCTGGAAGCTCTCCATCGCGATGCTGACCTCGGGAGGGACCCGCCACTGGTTCCCGTTCTGCGAGTTCAAGAACGGCGCGACGGATCTCAACCCCGGATGGGACAACACCGCCGGCCGGTTCGCGATGGCCGTGGGCACCTCCTACAAGGTCGAGTGCGTCAAGTCCGGCGCCAACGCCACCGTCAACGTCTACACGGGCGGGTCGGGCACGCCGGTGTTCACCAAGACGCTGTCGGCAGCCGCGGACTTCTCGATCGCCAACGGCAACGCCGTCTCGGTGGGACACAAGCCCACCTCGACCGACCCACGCGACGTGTACGCCGGAGCCCTCGACAACCTCAACATCAACAAGGGTTGATCGGCAGCCGGACGAGGCGCCCGTCAGTCCGTGGGTGACCAGACGGGCGCCCAGCCGGATGCCGACAGGCCGACCCGGCTCCCGACCGGGAAGTCGGCCGAGCCGGTGACCCGGACTCGGAGCCGGTCCGACCCGCAGTCGGTCAGCGGCCGGACGGTCAGCATCGAGTCGTGCCCGAGGTAGGACTGCTCGACGACCTCGCCGGGCATGCCGGTCCGGGGGTCGAGGTCGACCGAGATCTGCTCGGGCCGGATCAGGACGACGGCTCGACCCTCCGGTCGGCCCGGACCGGCCGTCATCGTCCCGAGCGCCGTGGTCGCCTCCGTGCCGCGCACGGTGGCGCTCACCAGGTTGGCCTCGCCGACGAAGGCCGCCATCTCCGGGTCGACCGGTCGCAGGTACAGGTCGCGCGGCGTGCCCACCTGGGCGATGTGACCGCCCCGCAGCACGGCTACATGGTCCGCGAGCGACATCGCCTCCTGCTGGTCGTGGGTGACCAGCACCACCGTGGAGCCGGACTCACGCAGGACGCCGGCAATGTCCGAGCGCACGCTGAGCCGCAAGGCCGCGTCGAGGGAGGAGAACGGCTCGTCCAGGAGCACGAGGGCGGGCTCGCGTGCCAGTGCCCGGGCGAGTGCGACCCGCTGCTGCTGACCTCCCGAGAGCTCGTGCGGAAACCTCCGGTCGTACCCGGCCAGTCCCACCAGCTCCAGCAGGTCTGCCACCCGCGTGCGTCTGCCACTCCTCGACCGCAGGCCGAAGCCGACGTTGCCGGCGACCGTCAGGTGCGGGAAGAGCGCTCCCTCCTGGGGCACGTAGCCGAGCCGCCGACGCTCCGGGACGACGTGCACTCCCGGTCTGTCGACGACACGACCGGCCACCTCGATGGTCCCCACCCGCGGTCGCTCGAAGCCGGCGATGCAGCGCAGCAGCGTGGTCTTCCCGCTGCCCGACGAGCCGAGCACCGCGGTGAACGACCCCTCGGGCACCTCGAGTGCCACGTCGACGAGCACCTGCACGGCGCCGAACGCCACGGCCAGCCCGGAGACCCGAAGGACGGGCGTCACGTCGGTGCCACCACGACGTCCGTCCCGCCCCTCCTGCGAGCGAACCACAGCGCCAACAGCAGGTTCGGCACCGCCGCCAGGAGCAGGATCACCACCGCGTAGGGCGCCGCAGCGCCGTACGACGTGTTGGTCTGGTAGGCCCAGAACTGGGTCGCCAGCGTCTGCACGTCGGTCGGCACGAGCACCAGGGTCGCGGTGAGCTCGGTGACCGAGGACAGGAACACCAGGCACCACGAGGCGATCACACCCGGCAGGATCAGCGGCAGGGTGACCCGCACGAAGACCATGACCGGACCGTAGCCGAGCGAGCGGCCCATCTCGGCCAGACGGGGCGGCGCCTGCTGCGCCGAGGCGCGGACGCAGACCAGCGCGAGCGGAAAGAACAGCAGCGCGTAGGCGAGCACCAGGAGCGTGCTGGTCTGGTAGAGCCAGAACGCGTACCGGACGGCGAAGAAGACCAGGCTCAGGGCGATCACGACCCCCGGCACCGACTGCACCAGGAACGTGCTGCCGACCAGCACCCGGGCGACCCGTCCGCGGAGCTGGGCCGCGAGCAGGGCCACCGGCACCGCGGCGACGGTCGCGACCACAGCGGCGGCGGCGGAGTACTTCGCGGTCGTCAGGGTCGCCGCCAGCAGGGTGGTGCTGGCGGGCAGGGTCGTCGACTGCGAGTGAGTGAGCCAGTAAGCCAGCGTCCCGATCGGCACCCCGACCGCAGCGACGACGAGGCCGGCCAGGCCCAGCGTCACCGGGAGCGTCCACGGACCGAGGTGGCGGCGTACCGGAGGACGCGAGGCGTGGGAGCCGGAGCGGACCGCACGTCCGCGGCCCGACCCGGCCGCCTCACCGAGCAGGACGACGATGCCCAGGGCCACCAGGAGCAGCGCCATGGCCGAGGCCGCCGACTGGTCGATGCGCAGCTCGGTGAAGATCTCCGTGGTGAACGTACGGAAGCTCAGGATCTCGAAAGCGCCGAACTCCGCCAGCAGCGCCAGCGCGACGACGAGCATCCCGCCGAGCAGCCCGCCGCGGATCTGCGGGAGGACGACCCGCCGGAACGTCGTCCACGGACCGCACCCCAGGGTCTGCGAGGTCTCCTCGAGCGACGGGTCGGTGCGGCGCAGGGCGGCCGCCACCGGCAGGTACACCAGGGGGTAGAGGTCGAGGGTCATCACCACGGCGGCAGCCCGCAGGCCGATGAACCCCGGCGACATCGAGTGCCACGCATAGCCCACGATGAAGTCCGGGATCGAGACCGGCAGCACGACGAGGACGCCGAACAGGCGCCTCATCGGCAGGTCTGTCCGGACGACGCACCAGGCCGCGGCGGTCCCGATCACGCCGGTCGCCACCGAGACGACCACGGTCAGCTCGACGGTGTTGCGCAGCAGCTCGAGCGTCAGCGGGCGCGCCAGCACCCGGTGCACCTCGGCCCAGCCGGCGTCGTGGGCCTGGACGACGAGGAACGTCTCGGGCAGCAGCAGCCCGAGAGCGACGAGCAGGGTGAGCAGATAGAGCCCCCGGGCCCGGCGGATCAGAGCAGCCCCGCTTGCTGGAGCAGCGTGACGGCCTTCGTGCCGTCCCCGATCTGCGACAGGTCGAAGTTGCGCGGGTGGAACGTCGACAGCGGCGGCAGCGCGGGGTTGGTCACGCCCGAGCCCAGCGGGTACTCCCAGCTGTCGCTGTCGGTGAGCACCTTCTGGCCCTGCTTGCTGACGATGAAGTCGACCAGTGCCTGGGCAGCGGCCTGGTGCTGGCTCGACTTGAGGACCGCGGCTCCCGAGACGTTGAGCAGGTAGCCGTCGTCGCCGTTCGCGAACGTCGCGAGAGCGGAGTGCACGTGCCCGGGGCCGACCTCCTCCTTGAGCCGGTACCAGTAGTAGTGGTTGATCACGCCGAGCTGGGTGACGCCCTTGTTCACGTTGGCGACGAGGGTCTCGTTGTCCGGGTCCTGGTGCGAGCCGGCGTTCTCCTTGATGGCCTTCAGCCACGCCACGGCCGCCGCGTCACCCCGGTCCTCGGCGATCGACGTCACGATCGGTGCGAAGTCGGTCTCCCCCGGAGCGATGTCCAGCTTGCCCGCCCACTTCGGGTCGGCCAGGTCGTAGATCGAGGTGGGGAGCTGCGACGGCGTGAGGTCGTCGGTGTTGTAGACCAGCATGCTGAGGCGAGCGGACACGCCGACCCAGTTGCCGTCGGTCGCGCTGTCCTTGGCCGGTACGTCGGACAGGGTGGCGCCGTCCACCGGCGAGAGCAGGCCCTGCTCGTCCAGGCGCGCCAACGGTGGGGTGTTCTCGGTGAAGAACACGTCGGCGGGCGAGTGCGTGCCCTCCTGCTCGATCTGCTGGGCGAGGACGTCCTCGTCGTCGTTGCGCACCTTCACGTCGACCCCGGTCTTGGCCTCGAAGGCTTTCACGAGGGCGTCCGTGGTCTGCTCGTGCTGGCCGTTGTACAGCGTGATCGTCTGGCCGGCGAGCGACCCCGACGACCCGCTCGAGGCGGGGCCCGCCCCGCTGCTGCTCCCGCCACCGCACGCCGCCAGCACGAGCGTCATCACCGCCGCGCCGCTCGCTGCCGCTGTCCGCTTCATCATCGTCCGCATGCCGTCATCCGCATCTATCGAGGTCGAGGAGTCGTCGACCAAGGTTAGGCTCGCCTAACTATGAGTCAATGTGGGGAGAATCTCCACCCACCGTTGAACCTCACGTGCCCGGGACCCGTACGGTCTTAGTTGCCCAGCCCCTGAAACTCGGAGTCGAGCCCATGTCCACGTTCCTGAACAGACTGGCCCGAGCGGCGCTCGTCGCGCTCCTCGTGGCCTCGGTCGCCGCTCCCGCGCACGCCGCGTCGAGGCTCCCGTCCGAGAAGCACTGGCGCAAGGACGTGTCGCGCGCGATGTCCGGGTCGCGTGGCTATCTGCGCGACGTGGTCGCTGTCGGAGGCGGCCCCTTCGCGATCAACCTCGACATCGACAACACCTCCCTGGCCACCCACTACCGGCCGGGGTCCCCCGTCCTCGCCGTCCGTGCCTTCGCCAGGTTCGCCCATCAGCACGACATCGCCGTCATGTTCAACACCGGTCGCCTCCAGTCCCACCTGAAGTCGGCCAGGACCCAGCTGCGCAAGGCCGGCTTCCCCATCACCGAGATGTGCGGGCGTTCGAGCCGCTCCGAGACGCTGGACCAGAGCAAGCCACGGTGTCGCGAGCAGTTCGTCTCCGAGGGCTACACGATCATCGCCAACGTCGGGAACAACCCCACCGACTTCTCCGGGGTCGACGACTACGGCCGGGCGTTCCGGCTGCCGAACTACGGCGGCCGGCTCGGCTGAGCGGATGAAGCGAGGTCAGACGAGCGGGCTGTTGGTCGCCGGGACGACGTCCGATGCCGGCAAGAGCGTGGTCACCACCGGTCTGTGCCGGGCGCTGGCGCGGCGGGGCGTCCGGGTCGCGCCGTACAAGGCCCAGAACATGTCCAACAACTCCATGGTGTGTGCGAGCCCGGACGGGTCGACCGCCGAGATCGGCCGGGCCCAGTGGGTGCAGGCCCTCGCGGCGGGAGTGCCACCCGAGCCCGCGATGAACCCGGTGCTGCTCAAGCCCGGAAGCGATCGGCGCAGCCACGTCGTCCTGATGGGCCAGCCGGCCGGTGAGCTGTCGGCCGCGTCCTGGACCTCGGGCCGCCAGCACCTGGCTACGGCCGCGCACGCGGCGTACGACGAGCTGGCCGGCCGCTTCGACGTCGTCGTCGCGGAGGGGGCCGGCAGCCCGACCGAGATCAACCTGCGTGCCAGCGACTTCGTCAACATGGGTCTGGCCCGCCACGCCGGGCTGCCGACGATCGTCGTCGGGGACATCGACCGTGGCGGAGTCTTCGCCGCCATGTACGGCACCGTCGCCCTGCTCGAGCCCGCCGACCAGGCGCTCGTCGCCGGGTTCGTCGTGAACAAGTTCCGCGGTGACCGGGGCCTGCTCAGCCCCGGGCTCGACCAGCTCGAGGGGCTCACCGGGCGCCGGGTCTACGGCGTGCTGCCGTGGCATCCCGGCCTGTGGCTCGACTCGGAGGACGCCCTCGACGTCGGAGCCCGACGCTCGGCCACGACGACCGCCCGGCGGGTCGTCGTGGTGCGGCTCCCCCGCATCAGCAACTTCACCGACGTCGACGCGCTCGGTATGGAGCCTGACGTCGACCTGGTCTTCGCCAGTGACCCACGCGACCTTGCCGACGCCGACCTCGTGGTGCTCCCCGGCACCCGCTCGACCATCTCCGACCTGGCCTGGCTGCGCTCGCGCGGACTCGACCGGGCCATCGCCGCGCACGTCGGGCGGGGTGGGCTCCTGCTCGGCATCTGCGGTGGCTTCCAGATGCTCGGGCGCGAGATCGCCGACCCGGACGGCATCGAGGACGCAGCTTGCTCGACCGTCGCGGGCCTGGGGCTGCTCGACGTGGGCACGCGGTTCGTCGCGGACAAGACCCTGGCCCTCCACCATGTCCACCACGGAGTTGCCGGCGACGGACCCGCGACCGGGTACGAGATCCACCATGGCGTCGTGACCGCGGCGGACGGCCTCGAGGAGCTTCCAGGAGGGGCGCGGTCGGGCCGGGTGCTCGGCACCATGTGGCACGGCACGCTCGAGGACGACGCGTTCCGGGCCTCCCTCCTGGCGATGCTGGGCGAGCGTGAGCCGTCCACGATCAGCTTCGCGGCGGCTCGGGAGGCGCGCCTGGACCTGCTCGGCGACCTCGTCGAGGAGCATCTCGACGTCGACGCCCTGCTGGCGCTCGCGGGCCACGGGACACCCTCTGACCTGCCCGTTCTGCCCCCCGGGGGTGTGCCAGCTGTCGAATCTCTCCCCAAAACAGAGGAGGTCTGAGGCCGCCAGGGAGATTTTGCACGCCAGGTCGTTGCCTCCCCCCGGCACCCCCCGTCACTCTCGTGTCGGGGAAATCTCTCGCTGGGGGGCGAAAAAATGGGGTCAAGCGCGCTCACTGAGCCGTTGCAGGAAACAGACAACACGCACAAGACCGGACTCACCACGAGCGCCGGTGGACATCGCGTCGACACCTGGTCGCGCCAGGAGTCACCGGGGCTCCGGTTGCTCGACGCATGGCGGTCGGGGGACGACCTCGGCGTGCTGGAGGTCTGCGGTGAGACCACGACCATGTCCGCTCCGGGCATGGGCTGGTCGTGCCAAGGGGCCGGCGAGATCCTCGGCATCATCGCCGAGGCGAAGCGCCGGTTCCCCGGACTCACCGTCGATCCACGCACGCGCGACATCGGGTTCGGCCTGGTCATCGACGAGGTGCGCGTGCAGGAGGTGCTGCCGGACGAGCCGGAGGACACCGAGCACGCGACGCCGGCACAGCCGGTCAGCAGCGAGCGGTCCCTGGCCGTCTGGCGTGAGGACTTCCTGACGCCGATGCGCCTGAACCTGCCCGTGCGGCTCACGGTGCGGCACGACGACCTGCAGGTCCACGACATCCAGGTCGAGTTCCCGGCCGCGCTGCTGAAGCGGGCGCTGGGGATCTACGTCGACCCGCTCGAGATGTCGCTGAGCGAGGTGCAGTCGGCGTTCATCGCGCCGGTCGGCGCCGGGTTCACCACGCGCACGCTGGCCACTCCCGGGCTTCACCTGGTCTCCACCGCACCGGCGGAGGAGGCGACCGAGCCCGAGACCGTGGTGGCCGACGACCGGCCGCGCCGGCGCCGTGGGCGTGTCCTGGTGCCCTTGCTCGTGACCCTGCTCGCGGTGGGTGCTGCCGCGGGCTGGTGGTTCCTGCGCGGCCCCGGAAGCGTCCACGACGCCGCGGCCCCGGCCGCAGCCATCGGGGCGGCTTCGACCGCACCGTCCGCGTCGGCCCAGCCGTCGACCCAGCCGTCCGCACAGTCGTCGGCCCAGTCGTCGGCCCAGTCGTCGGCCTCGCAGGCGCCGGTGGTCACCCACGCCAAGGCGTCGGACACACCGACCCGGAAGCCGAACGTGACCCTGCGGTCCGACCTGGCCTTCGCCTTCAACAGCTCGACCCTGTCGCCGCAGGCCAAGCAGGCCATCGACCAGGTCGCCCATCAGGTGCGTAGCGCCGGGCTCAGTGGGAAGATCTACGTCGACGGCTACACCGACAACCTCGGCTCCGAGGCGTACGGCGTGGTGCTCTCGCAGCGTCGGGCGGACGCGGTGTCGCACTACCTCGGCTCGCAGCTCGTCGGCGTGCCGGTCTCGATCGTGTCGATCGGGCTCGGAGAGACGCACCCGGTGGCTGACAACTCGACGGCACAGGGCCGCAAGGCCAACCGCCGGGTGACGATCACGCTGCCGACCAGCTGACCCGACGCGGGTCGCTCTACGGTGTCGGCATGGCTGTGGAGCTGCGCGTCGGGTTCGTGACCGGGACGACGCCGGACAAGTGGGCTCGCGCCTGGCGCGACCAGCGACGTGGACCCCTCACCCTGGTCCCGATCGCCGAGGACGAGCAGGAGGACGTCGTACGCCGCGGTGAGGTCGACATGGCGCTGGTGCGGCTGCCGGCCGATGGTGCTCCCGACGACTGGCACCACGACTGGCACCACGACTGGCACCACGTGCGGCTGTACGACGAGGTGCCGGTGGTCGTGGCGGGCCGTGACCACCTGGTGGCGGCCGCCGACGACACCGTCACCCTCGACGACCTCACCGACGAGCAGCTGGTGCGCCCGCATGCGTCTCGCTGGCTGCCGGCGGCCGACCAGCTGTCCTGGCCGACGATGTCGGAGCAGGAGGCGATCGAGACGGTCGCGGCCGGCACCGGAATCGTGATCGTGCCGATGTCCGTGGCCCGGCTGTTCCAACGCAAGGACGTCGTGCACCGCGAGGTGACCGACCTGTCCGCCACCACCATCGCCCTGGTCTGGCCGCGCGACCGCGACGACGACCTCACCCAGGCTTTCGTGGGAGTCGTCAAGGGACGCACCGCCAACAGCTCCCGCCGGTAGGCCTGGGCCTAGGCTGCCGACATGTCAGCGCTTGTCGCCTCGGCCCCGGGGCGGGTCAACCTGATCGGCGAGCACACCGACTACAACCGAGGGCTTTGTCTCCCGCTGGCACTCCCCCAGCGCACGACCGTCTCGCTGACGCCACGCACTGACGGTCTCGTCACCCTGAGCAGCGCCCAGGAGGACGTGACGTGGGAGGGCCGCCTCGACGACGGGCCGGTGGATCGACCCGACGGGTGGCCGGCGTACGTGCTCGGGGTGGTGCTGGCGTTGCGCGACGACGGTCACGACGTGCCGGGGTTCGAGGCCTCCATCGACTCGGAGGTGCCCCTCGGGGCCGGGTTGTCGAGCTCTGCCGCTCTCGAGTGCTCGGTCGCCACCGCGCTGGCCGGCCTGCTCGAGCTCGACCTCGCAGATCGCGGCGTACGACGCCGGCTCGCGCAGGCCTGCATCCGCGCAGAGAACGACTACGTCGGTGCGCCGACCGGCGGCATGGACCAGACGGTGGCGATGCTCGCCCAGGCGGGGCACGCGCTGCTCCTCGACTTCGCCGACACCAGCGCCACTCCGGTCGAGCTCCCGGTGGCCGAGGCCGGGCTGGTGCTCCTCGTGATCGACACCCGGGTCAGCCACGAGCTGACCGACGGCAGCTACGGCAACCGGCGCACCGAGAGCGCGGCGGCCGCTCGTGCGCTCGGCGTCGAGAGCCTGCGGGACGTCGGTCCCGCGCGCGTCGAGACGCTCGAGGATCCGGTCCTGCGCCGCCGGGCCCGCCATGTGGTCTCTGAGAACCTGCGGGTGCTGGCGGCCGTCGGCGCGATCAGCGACCGCAGCTGGGACGTCCTCGCCGAGGTGCTGGACGCGTCGCACGTCTCCATGCGCGACGACTTCGAGATCTCCTGCCGCGAGCTGGACCTCGCCGTCGAGACCGCCCGCGCCTCCGGCGCCCTCGGAGCGCGCATGACCGGTGGGGGCTTCGGGGGCTCCGCCGTCGCGTTGGTCGCGCAGGGCGACGTCGAGCGGGTGCAGGAGTCGGTGAGCCGGGCCTTCGCGGCCGCTCGGCTCACCGCGCCGGCGTACCTCCTCGCGACGCCCAGCGACGCAGCGCGGATCGAGCCGCCCGCTGCGGCCTGGGCACCCTGACACAATCCGGACCGTGCCCGTGCCCGATCCCGCGCTCGTCGTCCTGATGGGTGCGGCCGCGTCGGGCAAGTCCACGTGGGCGTCCGGGCGCTACCGCCGGGTCGAGGTCGTCTCCTCCGACGACCTTCGCGGGGTCGTCGGGTCCGGCCCGGCCGATCTCGACGCCTCCGGCGACGCCTTCGACCTCCTCGAGCGCATCGTCGCCGCCCGCCTGTCCCGGGGGCTCACCACCGTCGTCGACACCCTCGGCCTCGACGCCGACCGTCGGCTCGCGTGGCGCGACGCCGCCCGCGCGGCCGGGCTGCCGGCGGCGATCGTGGTCCTGGACACCCCTGGTGAGGAGTGCCGTCGGCGCAACGCGCTGCGCGACCGACCCGTGCCCGCTCCGGTCCTGGCCGAGCAGGTGCGGCGCGCCGCCGCCGCCCGCACGACGGTCGTCGCCGAGGGGTGGGACCACGTCGAGGTCGTGAGTGGCGTCGCGCCCGAAGAACCCGCGGTCCCCACCCGCTCTGAGACGGGTCCCACCGAGCAGGGGCTCAAGGTCGTGCTCCAGCTCTCGCGGTTCCCCTGGGGCGAGGACCCGGGCACCTGGATGCGCGAGATGGCGTTTGCGGCCGACGAGGCGGGCTTCGCCGGCCTGGCACTGATGGACCACCTGATCCAGATCCCCCAGGTCGACTCCGCCTGGCAGCCGATCCCGGAGCCCTGGGTGACCCTCGGGCTCGTCGCCGGCCTGGACACCCGGCTCGAGCTGGGCACGTTGTGCACGCCGGTCACCTTCCGTCCGGCGGGCGTGACGGCCAAGGCAGCCGCCACCCTCGACGCCCTCACCGGCGGCCGAGCCTTCCTCGGCATCGGCGCCGGGTGGTGGGAGCGCGAGCACGCGGCGTACGCACTGCCGTTCCCGTCCGCCCGCGACCGGCTGGACCTGCTGGAGACGACGATCGAGACCTGCCGGGCGCTCTGGGCTCCCGGCACCAAGGCGTATGTCGGCGAGCGCGTGCAGCTCCCCGAGACCACGTCCTACCCGCGGCCGGCCCACGAGGTGCCGGTGATCGTCGGAGGCAGCGGCGAGCGGCGGACCCTGGAGATCGCAGCCCGGCTCGGCGACGGCTGCAACCTCCCGTCGGACGCAGAGTCGCTCCCCCACCGGCTCGCCGTCCTGGACCGGCATCTCGCAAGGGCCGGGCGCACCCGTGACGACATCGCGATCACCGTGCTGGACCTCCCGGTCGTCGGGCGCGACCGAGAGGACGCGTGGGCGCGGGTCGAACGGCTCCGCGGGCGTACGCCGGCCGCGGCCTTCGCCCGGCGTACCCATGCCGGGACCGCCGACGGTCACCGCCGCCGCTACGAGGAGCTACGTGAGCTGGGGGTCGGCACCGTGTTCGTCGGAGTGCGCGGCCTCGAGTCGCCCGACGAGGTGCACGCCCTCGCCGGCTTGACCGG